>CALRXG020000040.1:0-22173 GCA_943372075.1 Bordetella parapertussis
CGCCGGCACGGGTACCGCTGCTGGAAGCGGCGCGCCCACGGCCACCAGCACCGCAACTGCAGCGGTCACGACGGCCAATGCCGACAAGGTCGCCAAGGCGGCCGGCGTCAAGACCGAGGCACAGGTCGTCACCAGCACCGATGCCGCAACGGTTGCGGGCGCAGCGACGGCGTCCGGCGATGCGGCGCTCGGCGCGACGGTCGCCGCCGCAACGCCCGCCACGAAGGCTGTTCAGGCCAAGGCGCAACTGACCACGAAGGACGCGACCGCCACCGCGCCTGCCGACCCGGACAGCGCGGCCTCCGGCAGCGGCGGCACCGCGTCGGCTGCCCCGACCACCGTCGTGCCCGCGGTCGCGCAGGCGGCCGCCGTCACCGGCAAGGCGAAGGCTGCCGCAGATGGTGCAGCCGATGCCGTCAAGCCAGATGCGAGCGGCGACGGCAGCGCCACGCCGACCGTGGGCGGCCACGCGGCCGCGCAAGCCCAGCTCGCGACGCCCGATCCCAGCGCACAGGCGGCGAATGCACTTCAGCCGCAGCTGCCAACCACCCAGACCACGCCGTCCGCGACCGCGCAATTGACGGTGACCAACGCCGCGCAAAGCGCCGCCGTGCCGCTGAGCGGGCTTGCAATGCAGATCGCAGCCTCCGCCAAGAGCGGCAAGAGCCGCTTCGAGATCCGGCTCGACCCCGCCGAACTCGGCCGTATCGATGTCCGCATCGATGTCGATCGCAACGGCCAGGTGACCTCGCATCTCACCGTCGAGCGTCCCGAAACGCTGTCGATGCTGCGCCAGGACGCCAACCAGTTGCAGCGCGCGCTCGACAATGCCGGCCTGTCGACCGGCAACAGCGGATTGCAGTTCAGCCTGCGCGATCAGTCGCAGTCGGGCCAGAACAACAACAGCCAGTCCAATCCGAACGCGCATCATTTGATCGTCGCCGAAGAAGACAGCGTTCCCGCCGCAGCGGCGGGCCGCTCCTACGGCCGCGCGAGCAGTGCCCTCGGTGGCGTCGATATAAGGGTGTAAGGAGTTCATGATGGCAGTCGATGCAACCATGCCGACACCGGTCGTTTCTGGAACCACCAACAACAGTGGCACGAGCTCCGGAAGCAGCAACGGCAACGGCCTGACCACCTCGTCGCAGGGCATTGCCGACAATTTCCAGACCTTCCTGACGCTGCTGACCACGCAGTTGCAGAACCAGAACCCGCTCGACCCGCTCGACACCAACCAGTTCACCCAGCAGCTCGTGCAGTTCGCCGGTGTCGAACAGCAGCTGAAATCCAACGATCAACTCAAGCAGCTGATCGCGATCGAGAAGAGCGCACAGTCGACCCAGGCGCTGGTCTATGTCGGCAACACGGTCGCGGTCGACGGCAGCAAGACCCAGTTCAACAAATCCGCGACCTGGAATCTGGTGTCCCCGCAGGCCACCAGCGCCACCATCACGATCACGAACGCGACCGGCCAGACCGCCTATTCCGGCAATTTCAATCTCAGTCAGGGCAATGCCAGCTTCGTCTGGGACGGCAAGGGCAATGACGGCACGCAATGGCCGGCCGGCACCTACACGCTGACTGCCACCGGCAAGGACTCCAAGGGCAACCCGATCGCGATTTCCACCGAGGTGCAGGGCATGGTCGATTCCGTCGACCTGACCGCCTCGCCGCCGCTGCTCTCGATCGGCGGCCAGACCTACACCACCGACAAGGTCAAGCGCGTGGTCCGCGGCACGACGAGTTCGAGCTAACCTCGGCCTGCGGGCGCTTTGCATCACGTCAATCACCGCCGTCGTCCCGGCGAAGACCTGGACCCACTCGCCGCGGCGAAGGTTTTTGAAGGGACTCGCCGCTCCGGCATCGCGCAACAACAGACACGATCAGAAATAAATCGCCGCACGTCAGCTGTCTGTAAGCAAGCAAGCGCTATCGTGATTTTCCGCGCCCGATCGCCGATTCTGCCCTGAAACCTCCGCTGCCACCCAAGCCGCCCGCCTTCGACTACCGGGAAGAGTTGGCTCGTGAATCCGACACGTCCCCCATCGCCCGACCGCGCTCACAATGCTCCCCGGCATGCGATGGCCATGCCTCCCCCGCTCGCCGAGACGATGGCCGAGAACGCGCGGCTCAGGACCATCGCCATCACCGTCATGCTGGAGATTGCAGCACTCCGCGAGCGACTGCCGGCGGCAGAAGAGTAGCCGCGCGGCTGCACCTCGAATGTGGTTGAGCGCACGCTTGCGGAGATCGGGGCGCTGGTCAAGGAAGCCGAGAAACGCAGCCCCTAAGGCGCGATGAGATCAGGTTGAATCTTCATCGCGCTTTGGATTCTCGCTTTAGCGTGATCGTTTCGAAAGACCGCTTCGCACTTTTCCGGATCATGCGCTCGGTCGGACAATCAACGCGACCAGCGGAGCGCTGTCGGCGGCACTCACGTCGAATGCCCCGCGGCATCGAGGATCAGCGTTGCGATCGCGTCGGGCTGCGAGATCAGCGCGAGATGACTGGCATTCAGCTCGATCGTGGTGGCACCCATCCGCTTCGCCATGAAGCGCTCGAGATCCGGATTGATGGTGCGGTCCTCGGTCGAGACCGCGTAGTAGCTCGGCTTGCTGCGCCAGGCGGCGTGGCTGGTCTTGCCTGCCAGCAATTGCTTGTGGAACGGCTGCTGCACGGCGTAGAGCACCTTCGCCTTGGCCTCGGGCAGGTCGCCGGCGAAATCGCGTAGGAAGGCCGCTTCCGACAGCCGTCCCTCGTCGCCATCGAACACGATGCCGGCGCTCGCCGGCGGCGTCGGATAGGTCTTGGCCAGCGCGGTGTAATCCTCGTTCGCATCGGGTGCGCGCGCGGCGACATAGACCAGCGCCGACACCTTCGGATGGATGCCGGCCTCGGTGACGATCATGCCGGAAAAGGAATGGCCGACCAGCACGGTCGGGCCATCCTGGCGATCCAGCACGCGCTGCGCCGAGGCAACCGCTTCCTCGAGCGTGGTCAGCGGATTTTGCACCGACGTCACGTTGAGCCCGGCAGCTTGCAGGCGCGGAATGACTTCCGACCAGCAGGAGCCGTCGGCAAACAGGCCGTGCACCAGCACGACATTGCGCGCCTGCACCGGCGGCGTGGTTGCCGCCATGCCGCGCGAGGACACCAGCGAAGCCGCCGCGCCGGCCAGCAGGACTCTCGAGAAGGTGCGTCTGTTCATCATCATGACAAGGGCTCGGATGGAAGAAGGGGAGTGCTCATCTACGATGAGCGGACAACCTCTCCTACGCACGCAAGGGCGCATGGTTACACGCGATGTCGAGATCAAGGACAGTTGAACAGAGGAGAAGCTCGACGATCGTTCACGTTCAGCGGCCTGTGCAACCGTGATTGCGGAAGCGAGCCTTATCTCGATCATCTGGCCCGGGGCTACCGGAGGGAGCTCGCCGAGTGTGCTCACCTCACCTACGTCACTCGCTATACGTAAGAGATGTGAGGGACGCACCGGCGGAGGGGTTCCCTCCCCCTGCGGTGAAGGGTTGGGGAGAGGGGTACCGCTTGCTCCGCTGCCCTACAAAATTCTCTGACGCCGTCATTGCGCGGTCCCTCAAGCGGCCAATCCGACCCCTCGCCGCCCCCTGTTCCCGGCCGTTCCAACGAGATTCGTATTGAACGCTTGGGCTTAGGCAAATTTTAAACCGGTGGGCGTAGGTTACCTCTTGCGAGTTCAGTGGTTGAGAGTTTGTGAGTACGCCATGACAGAACCCCATCGCCCGAGGGTAAAATACGTCATCGGGCCTGACGGCAGCCCGTTAACGATTGCGGACCTGCCGGCCCCCGGTACCAAGCGGTGGGTCATCCGCCGCAAGGCCGAAGTCGTCGCTGCGGTCCGCGGCGGCCTGCTCTCCCTCGAGGAGGCCTGCAGCCGCTACACGTTGACCGTCGATGAATTCCTTTCCTGGCAGTTCTCGATCGACCAGCACGGTCTGGCCGGACTGCGCACCACACGGATCCAGCAGTACCGACAGTAAGTTTCGCCTTAATGGTGCATTTGATGAAAACCGGCCTCGCTTTGCGAAGCCGGTTTTTTTCATGTCCGCGTTTTTGCCGCGGTTCTTAACCTTCGTTAACCATATCGAAACCATACCCTAGGCAATATTTGCCCAGTCGGACCCGCGTGGGCCGAATCCCTGGGGGCCGTTGGTGCAAAGTCTGGTTGCTTTCCTGAGAGGTCTTGGTGCGGCCCGTCTCGTAGCCATGGTTGCGGTCACCGCAGCGCTGATCGGTTTCTTCGCTTTCGTCATCATGCGCGTCACCACGCCGCAGATGACCACCCTCTTCACCGACCTGTCGACCGAGGATTCCTCCGCCATCATCAAGGAGCTGGAGCGCCAGGCGATTCCGTTCGAGCTGCGCAATGACGGCGCGGCGATCATGGTGCCGAAGGACAAGGTGACGCGGCTCAGGATGAAGCTCGCCGAGGGCGGCATGCCCAAGGGCGGCGGCGTCGGCTATGAGATCTTCGACAAGTCGGACGCCCTGGGGACCACGAGCTTCGTCCAGAACATCAACCATCTGCGCGCGCTGGAGGGCGAACTCGCCCGCACCATCCGCGCCATCGACCGCGTCCAGGCCGCGCGGGTCCACCTCGTACTGCCGGAAAAGCCGCTGTTCTCGCGCGAGACGCCGGAGCCCTCGGCCTCGATCGTGCTCAGGGTGCGCGGGTCGCTGGAGCCGCAGCAGATCCGGGCGATCCGCCACCTGGTCGCCTCCGCGGTCAACGGGTTGAAGCCGCAGCGGGTCTCGATCGTCGACGAGGCCGGCCAGCTGCTGGCCGACGGCGCCGCCAGCGATGCGGACGCCGCGGTCGGCGACGAACGCCGCACCGCGTTCGAGAAGCGGATGCGCAAGCAGGTCGAGGACATCGTCTCCTCGGTGGTCGGCAGCGGTCGTGCCCGGGTCCAGCTCTCCGCCGACTTCGACTACAACAAGATCACCCAGACCTCGGACAAGTTCGATCCCGAAGGCCGGGTGCTACGCTCGACCCAAACCCGCGAGGAATCGAGCCTCACCGCCGACAATTCCGGCCAGGTCACCGTCAACAACGAGCTGCCGGGCAACCAGAACCAGGACAACGCCGCCCGCGCCCGCGACCAGAGCAAGAAGAGCGAGGAAACCAACAATTACGAGATTTCCCGCACCACCAAGACCGAGGTGACCGAGGCCGGCCGCGTCAATCGCATCTCGGTCGCCGTGCTGGTCGACGGCGCCTATTCCAAGAATGAGAAGGGCGAGCTGGTCTACCAGGATCGTACCAAGGAGCAGCTCGAAAGCATCGCAGCCCTGGTGCGCTCCGCGATCGGCTTCGACCAGAAGCGCGGCGACCAGGTCGAGGTCGTCAACCTGCGCTTCGCCGAGCCGCCGACCGCGCAGCCGATCACCGAGCCGACCGGCCTGCTCGGCATGCTGCAATTCACCAAGGATGACGTGATGTACGTCATCGAGCTCGGCGTCATGATGATGCTGGGCCTGGTGGTGCTGTTCATGGTGGTCCGCCCGCTGGTCAAGCGCATCGTGGCCGCCGACGTGATTCCGGCGCTGGCCGGCGCCGGCGTGCCCGCGACGGCGGAAGCGAGTGCCGAAAGCGCCGGCGCAACCGGGCAGGCCTTGATCCCGAGCAGCAACGGCGCGGCGCAATTGATCGACGTCGCCCAGATCCAGGGCCAGGTCCATGCCCAGGCCGTGCACCGGGTCGGCGAACTCGCCGAGCGCAATCCGAACGAAACCGTCTCCATTGTCCGTCAATGGCTGAGCGAGCCTGCAGAGAGCTGACATGGCCGCAGTACCGCAGACCACCAACGCCAACGACATCGCTACCGTCCTCTCGACGCTGGCGACCCGGCAGCACGCGCGTCCCAAGGCCAAACCGCTGCCCGGCCCCAAGCGCGCCGCGATCCTGATGCTCGCACTCGGCGAGCAGTATGGCGGCAAGATCTGGTCGATGCTCGACGACGAGGAGGTCCGCGAGCTGTCGGTCCACATGTCGACGCTCGGCACCGTCGAGGCCGACGTGGTCGAGGATCTGATGCTGGAATTCGTCTCGCGGATGTCGGCCTCCGGCGCGCTGATGGGCAATTTCGACGCCACCGAGCGGTTGCTGCAACAATACCTGCCGGCCGAGCGGGTCACCGGCATCATGGACGAGATCCGCGGCCCCGCCGGCCGCAACATGTGGGAGAAGCTCTCCAACGTGCAGGAAGAGGTGCTCGCCAACTACCTCAAGAACGAGTACCCGCAGACCATCGCCGTGGTGCTGTCGAAGCTGAAGCCGGAGCATGCCGCCCGCGTGCTGGCGATCCTGCCCGAGGACATCGCCCTCGACGTGGTGGGCCGCATGCTGCGGATGGAGGCGGTGCAGAAGGAAGTCATCGAGCGGGTCGAGCAGACGCTGCGCACCGAGTTCATGTCGAACCTGTCGCAGACCCGCCGCCGCGACGCCCATGAGGTAATGGCCGAGATCTTCAACAATTTCGACCGCCAGACCGAGACCCGCTTCATCACCTCGCTGGAGGAAGAGAACCGCGAATCCGCCGAGCGCATCAAGGCGCTGATGTTCACCTTCGACGACCTGATCAAGCTCGATTCCGCCTCGGCGCAGACCCTGATGCGCAACATCGACAAGGACAAGCTCGGCGTCGCGCTGAAGAGCGCCAACGAGGAGGTGCGCAGCTTCTTCCTCGGCAACATGTCCTCGCGCGCCGGCAAGATGCTGATGGACGACATGGCCGCGATGGGCCCGGTGCGGCTGCGCGACGTCGACGAGGCGCAGGCGTTGCTGGTCAACCTCGCCAAGGATCTCGCCGCCCGCGGCGAGATCACGCTGACCAAGAACCGCGCCGACGACGAGCTGGTGTACTGATGGCCGCCCCCGCAAAATTCCTGTTCGACACGGATTTTTCGGCGCCGGACCGCTCGCGCGAGCGCGCGCCGACGCCGGCCGAGGTCGCCCAGAAGGTCGCCGACGCCGAGGCGCGGGCCTACCGCGCCGGCTATGAGGCCGCGTTGCGCGAGGCCAAGGTCGAGAGCGACCGCCGCGCCGCGCAGACGCTGGAGGAGATCGGCGTCGCGATCAAGGGCATCGCCGCGCGCTTTGCCGGCATCGAGACCCGGATGGAGACCGAGGCGGTCGATGTCGCGGTCGCGGTCGCCCGCAAACTGTGCTCCGAACTGATCGCACGCGAGCCGCTCGGCGAGATCACCGCGCTGGTCTCCGACTGCTTCTCGCATCTGGTGGCGACGCCGCACCTGGTGGTCCGCATCAATGACGCGCTCTACGAGGCGGCGCACGACAATATCGAGCGGATGGCCGCTCATTCCGGCTTCCAGGGCCGGCTGGTGATCCTGGCCGAACCAACGATTGCAACCGGCGACTGCCGGATCGAATGGGCCGACGGCGGCGTGGTGCTGGAACGCGCGGCGATCGAAGGCAAGATCAACGAACTCGTCGGGCGCTATCTGGCGTCCCGCGACCAGGCCGGCTGAAGGCGATTGAGGGCTGAACCATGAGCGACACCAACGTCCCGCTTCCCGATCTCAACTCCGCCGACGCGCCGGGGATCGACGACATCGGCTACAACGAGGACGAACAGGCCGCGCGTATCGCAGCCGATCTCGAGGCCGTGTTCGACGTGCCGGTGCAGGTCTCGGCGGTGCTCGGCCGTTCCAAGATGGACGTCGGCGACCTCTTGAAGCTCGGACCGGGCACCGTGCTCGAACTCGACCGCCGCGTAGGCGAGGCGATCGACATCTACGTCAACAACCGCCTGGTGGCGCGTGGCGAAGTGGTGCTGGTGGAAGACAAGCTCGGCGTGACCATGACCGAAATCATCAAGGCAGAGCGCTCTTAACAATCTAGCGGTAGCGCGCGGAACCTGCGCGACCAGACGAACAGGAGATCATCATGCGGCTTCTCATCGTTGGCACCCTGAAGGGCCAGCTCACGACCGCGACCAAGATCGCGATGGACAACGGCGCCTCGGTCACCCACGCCGAGGCGGCCGAACAGGCGATGAACGTGCTGCGCGGCGGCAAGGGTGCGGACCTGCTGCTGGTCGATGTCGGCCTCGACATCCGCGATCTCGTGATACGGCTCGAGGCCGAGCACATCCACGTGCCGATCGTCGCCTGCGGCATCTCCAATGATGCCCGCGCCGCGGTCGCCGCGATCCACGCCGGCGCCAAGGAATACATCCCGCTGCCGCCCGATCCCGAACTGATCGCAGCCGTGCTCGCCGCGGTCGCCAACGACGCGCGCGACCTGATCTGGCGCGACGAGGCGATGGGCCGGGTGATCAAGCTCGCGCAGCAGATCGCGGGCTCTGAGGCCTCGGTCATGATCACCGGCGAGTCCGGCACCGGCAAGGAGGTGCTGGCGCGCTATGTCCACTCGCGTTCGGCCCGCGCCAAACGGCCGTTCATCTCGATCAACTGCGCCGCAATCCCAGAGCACCTGCTGGAATCCGAACTGTTCGGCCATGAGAAGGGCGCCTTCACCGGCGCGGTGGCGCGCCGCATCGGCAAGTTCGAGGAGGCCACCGGGGGCACGCTGCTGCTCGACGAAATCTCCGAGATGGACGTGCGGTTGCAGTCCAAGCTGCTGCGCGCGATCCAGGAGCGCGTGATCGACCGCGTCGGCGGCACCAAGCCGGTCCCGGTCGACATCCGCATCATCGCGACCTCGAACCGCAATCTGTCGGAAGCGGTGCGCGAAGGCAGCTTCCGCGAGGACCTGCTGTTCCGCCTCAACGTCGTCAACCTGAAGATCCCGCCGCTGCGCGATCGTCCGGCCGACATCCTCGAATTGGCGCAGCACTTCGCCAAGAAATATGCCGAAGCCAACGGCCTGCCGGTGCGTCCGATCTCGACCGAGGCCCGCCAGATCCTGACCGCGAACCGCTGGCAGGGCAACGTGCGCGAGCTCGAGAACACCATCCATCGCTCGGTGCTGATGGCGCAGGGCGACGAGATCGGTCCGGAGGCGATCCTGACCCCGGATGGCGACCGCCTCGACCTCGCCAAGACCGCGCCCGCGGTCGCCCACGCCACGCTCGCCGCCGAGCAGGTCACCCGCGCGCTGGTCGGCCGCACCGTCGCCGACGTCGAACGCGACCTGATCCTGGAAACGCTGAAGCACTGCCTCGGCAACCGCACCCATGCCGCGAATATCCTGGGCATCTCGATCCGCACGCTGCGCAACAAGCTGAACGAATATGCCGACGGCGGCATCCCGATCACCCCAGCCGGCAATGGCGGCGGCGACTATCAACGGCTGGCAACCGCCGGCTGAACCACGCAGGCGGTGGAGCAAGGCCCGCCGCTTGCCGCACGTCACGAATAGCTGGGTGCGTCGGGCTTGCGGAAGATCCGGATCGGATCACCCGGCGTGATGTCGCGGCCGCTGAACGTCGCATAGGCATACAGCGCCAGATAGGCGACCGCGATCGCGCCGACGAGATAGAACAGCCAGGTTCCCACGCGCTTCATCGAACCGTCACGTCTCCCAGACACCGGCGGCTTTTAGTCCGCAGCCCGGCAAAACGCTACAGTTTCGATGAGGCAACTCGGTGACTCCGAGCCCGTCAGTTAGCGCGGGCCGCTTGCGTGGACGTGTCGCGACGGCAGGCTGACCTCGGCGAGCCGCGCGGCATCCTCCTCGCGGTCGATCGCCACATACTCGCCGTGCCAATAAGCCAGCGCGGCGGTGCGCTCCGAGGCGATCACGTCGAGCACGCGACCGATGACGATCGCGTGCGAATGCCGCTCGATGACCTCCTCGACCTCGCAGTCGACAGCGGCCAGCGCCCCGACCAGCAGCGGTGCGCCCGAGGCACGGGTGGTCCATTCCGACCCGGTGAACCGGTCAGCTCCCTTCAGGCCGCCCTTGCCGGTGAAGCGCTCGGCGATGTCGAGCTGATCCGCGGTCAGGATGTTGACACCGAACGCGCCATGGCGTGCGATCAGCGGCCAGGAGGACGCGGCGCGGTTGATGCTGACGATCAGCGACGGCGGCTCGACCGACAGCGACGACACCGAGGTCACCGTCATGCCCGAAATCTCCCGGCCGCGGCCGGCGGTGATGACGCTGACGCCGCCGGTGAGATGGCGCATCGCGCCGCGGAAGTCGGCGGCCGTAACCGCCGATGCGATCGAAACATTGCGGACGACGGAGTTCATGACGGCCTCACAGGTCGGATGTGTCTTCACTGCCTTCCAGCAGATGCTTCAGGATCTCGCCTTCCAGCGCGGCGAGCTCGGCCGAGCCGCGCCGGCGCGGCCGCGGCAGGTCGATCGTGACGTCCTGCGCGATCCGGCCGTCCTCGATCACCAGCACGCGGTCGGCGAGCGCGACGGCCTCGGCGACGTCATGCGTCACCAGGATCGCGGTGAAGCCCTGGTCGCGCCAGACCCGCTCCAGCAATTGCTGCATCGAGATCCGGGTCAACGCGTCGAGCGCACCGAGCGGCTCATCGAACGCCAGCACGCGCGGCTGGCTGACCAGCGCTCGCGCCAGCGCCACGCGCTGCTTCTGGCCGCCCGACAGCACCGACGGCCACTGGCTGCGCTTGTCGCCGAGGCCGACCTCGACCAGCGCCTGCTCGGCGCGCGCCTGCGCGTCGGTGGAGGAACGCTCGCGCCCCAGACCGACCTCGACGTTGGAGAGCACCCGCGCCCATGGCAGCAGCCGCGACTCCTGGAACATGACGCGGACGTCCTGCGCCCGCGGTTGTTCGCCGAAAGCGATAGCGCCCGCGGTCGGCGCGTCGAGGCCCGCGACCAGGCGCAGCAGCGTGCTCTTGCCGCAGCCGCTGCGGCCGACGATCGCGACGAACTGGCCGGACGGGATGTGCAGGTCGATGCCGCGCAACACCTCATTGTCGCCGAACGCCTTGCGCAGGCCGCGGACGGTCAGCGACAGCCCACGGGTCGCGGCGTCCGGTCCTCGGCGCAACTGCCGCGCCTGCACGACGATGTCGGCACGGTCGACCGGCTCGGCGTCCACCGCCTGGAAACGAAGCGCTTCTTGCATTCTCATTCTCACTTGTTCTGGAAGGCGGGGTGCCATGACAGGGTCAGCCGCTCCAGCGCCCGCGAGGCGCTGTCGGCGAGCTTGCCAAGCAAGGCGTAGATCAGGATCGAGAGCACGACGACGTCGATCAGCATGAACTCGCGCGCCTGCATCGCCATGTAGCCGAGGCCCGACGAGGCCGCGATGGTCTCGGCGACGATCAGGGTCAGCCACATGATGCCGAGCGCGAAGCGCAGGCCGACGAAGATCGAGGGCAGCGCGCCGGGGAAGATCACCCGGCGGAACAGCTCGCCGTCGGTCATGCCGTAGATCCGGCCCATCTCGATCAGCTGCGGGTCGACGGTGCGGATGCCGTGCAGCGTGTTGAGATAGATCGGGAAGAACACGCCGAGCGCCACCAGAAAGAGCTTGGCCGACTCGTCGATGCCGAACCAGAGGATCACGAGCGGGATCAGCGCCAGGTGCGGGATGTTGCGCACCATCTGCAACGTGGTGTCGGTGAGCTTGGCCGACAGCTGCGACAGACCGTTGGCGAGCCCGAAGGCGAAGCCGATCCCTCCGCCGATCACAAAGCCGATCGACGCGCGCCAGAAACTGACCCAGATGTTGCGGATGAGTTCACCGGACAACAACAGCTTCCACCCGGCCAACGCGACGTCGGTCGGCGCCGGCAGCACGCGCGAGGGAACAAGGGCGGTGACGCAGGCAAGCTGCCAGATCAGCACGATCGCGAGCGGTACGATCCACGGAATCAAGCCGTCGACCTTGGGCAATTTGGGTGTACCAACGCGCGGAAGACTGTCGATGAGACTCATGATTGCGATGCCTGCTTCTGCGGACGGAATTCATTGCCGATGGTCTCGCCGAACGGGCCGGTGTTGACCCGGATCGGGGTCACGTTGTTGCCATGTCCGAGCGACAGCAGCGGGAACACCAGCTCGGCGAAGCGATAGGCTTCCTCAAGATGCGGGTAACCCGACATGATGAAGGTATCGACGCCGATGTCCTGATACTCCTTGATCCGTGCCGCGACGGTCTCGGGATCACCGACCAGCGCGGTGCCGGCGCCGCCGCGCACCAGGCCGACGCCGGCCCAGAGGTTCGGGCTGATCTCGAGCTGGTCGCGCCGGCCGCCATGCAGCTGCGCCATGCGCTGCTGGCCGACAGAGTCCATCCGCGAGAAGATCTTCTGTGCGGTGGCGATGGTGTCGTCGGTGACATACTGGATCAGCTCGTCGGCGGCCTTCCACGCCTCGGCATTGGTTTCGCGCACGATCACGTGCAGGCGGATGCCGAACGAGAGCTTGCGGCCGCGCTGCGCGGCAACCGCCTTTACCTTGGCGATCTTCTCGGCGACCTGCGCCGGCGGCTCGCCCCAGGTCAGGTATTTGTCGACGGTGTCGACCGCGACGTCGATGCCGGCATCCGACGAGCCGCCGAAATACAGCGGCGGCCGCGGCGACTGCACCGGATTGAACAGCAGGCGGCCGTCCTCGATCCGGATGTGCTGGCCCTCGACATTGACCGTCTTGCCCGCGAGCAGGTCGCTGTAGACGATGAGGAACTCGCGGGTCACCGCGTAGCGCTCGTCGTGATCGAGGAAGATGCCATCGCCCTTGTTCTCGATCGGATCGCCGCCGGTGACGACGTTGATCAGGAGACGGCCGTTCGACAGCCGGTCCAAGGTCGCAGTCATGCGCGCGGCGACGCTTGGCGACTGCAGGCCGGGCCTCACCGCCACCAGATAGCGCAGGCGCTCGGTCCAGGGCGCGACGGCCGAGGCCACCACCCAGGAATCCTCGCAGCTCCGCCCCGTCGGCAGCAGCACGCCGTAATAGCCGAGCTGGTCGGCGGCTTGCGCGATCTGGCGCAGATAGTTGAAATTCACCTCGCGGCCACCGATCGACGTGCCGAGATAGCGGCTGTCGCCATGGGTCGGCAGGAACCAGAGGATGTTGGCGTTGGTTGGGGTGCTCACGTGCCCGGCCTCCATGCGACGTCGGAAATCTTGATTGGTTTGGGGATCAGGCCCAGCGCGAAGAACGTGTCGGCGACCTGTTGCTGATCGGCGATGACGGTATCGGTGACCGGCTTGATGCCATAGGCCTGCCGCTTCAGCGCGACCTCGACCACCGGAACCGACAGCCCGATGCTCGGCGCCAGTTGTTCGGCGACGGCGTGGATATCGCCCTTGGCCCAGTCATCGACCTCGCTGAGCTGCGCCAGCACGAGCTGAACGATCTTCGGATCGCGCTGCAGGAATGTCTTCGAGGCGAAATAGAACTGGTAGTTGGCGACGATGCCGGTGCCGTCGGCGACGATGCGCGCGCCGGTCGCGGCCTCCGCCGCGGCCTGGAATGGATCCCAGATCACCCAGGCATCGACCGCGCCGCGTTCGAACGCCGCACGTGCATCGGCGGGCGCCAGGAACACCGGCTCGATCTCGGAATATTTGACGCCGGCCTTCTGCAGCGCCTTCACCAGCAGATAGTGGACGTTGGAGCCCTTGTTGAGCGCGACCTTCTTGCCCTTCAAATCGGCGACCGATTTGATCGGGCTGTCCTTCGGCACCAGGATCGCTTCGCCCTTCGGCGCCGGCGGCTCATAGGCGACATACTGGATCGGCGCGCCGGCGGCCTGCGCGAAGATCGGCGGCGCCTCGCCGGTGTTGCCGAAATCGACCGCGCCGACGTTGAGTGCTTCGAGCAGCGGTGGCCCGGACGGAAACTCGGTCCACACCACCTTGGTGCCGACCGCCTTCAACTTCTCCTCGAGCGAACCCTTGCTCTTCAGCAGCACCAGCTTGCCGTATTTCTGGTAGCCGATGCGGACCACCTTCTCTTCGCCGTAGGACGCGCTGACGGTGGCGGCAACGATGCTGACCGACAGCACTGCGCGGGCGACCCAGCGCCGGAACAAACGCGTCATGAGAAATCCTTCTGCATTGAAATGACCAAATGCGCGCCGATCAGGTCTGGGTGTTGCGCCAGACGATGTCGCGGATCGCGATCTGCTTCGGGATCAAGCCGAGCTTGAAGAAGCGGTCGGCGACGCCTTGCTGGGTCGCGATGACGTCGTCGGTCACGGGGCCCACCGAGAAGCCGGCGCGCCGCGCCGCGATGGTCTGGATATCGAGCGGCACGCCTGTGACGGCGGCCAGCGATCTCGCGACCTCGTCCGGGTGCGCCTGCGCCCACGCCGCCGTTGACGTCGTGACATCGACGACCTGCTGCAGGAGAGCGCCACGCTTGGTCGCAAAGTCGCGGTTCGCGATGTAGAACGCGTTGGTCTTGGTAACCTCGCTGGTGTTGACCAGAATACGGCCGTTCTGCCTGGTCTCGGCGATCGCGAAATATGGATCCCAGATCGCCCAGGCATCGACGCCACCATTGGCGAAAGCGGGGCCCGCGTCCGGCGGTGTCAGATAGACCGGCGTGATGTCGTCATAGGTCAGCCCGGCCTTCTCCAGCGTCTGGATCACGACATTATGCGCGCTGGATCCCTTGGTGAAGCCGACACGTTTGCCCTTGAGGTCGGCGATGGTCCTGATCGCCGAATTCTGCGGCACCAGGATGCCCGAACCATTGATGATGGGCTGGGCCGCGGCATAGACGATCGCCGCACCCGCGGCCTGCGCGAAGATCGGCGGGGAATCGCCGACTGCGCCGTAATCGACGCTGCCGACATTCATCGCCTCCATCATCGGCGGCCCCGATGAGAACTCGACCCACTTCACACTGACGCCCCGCGGCTTGAAATGATTTTCCAAGGCTTCGCGCTGTCGCGTGATAACCAGCACGCCGTTCTTTTGGTAGCCGATACGAATTTCCTTCGTGTCCGCCTGCGCCTGCGCGCCCGGCGACAGCGCGACCGATGCGGCTGTGGCGAGCGACAGCTGGAGGAACTCACGACGCTTCATTCCAAAAATCTCCTGACGACCAAGCGCGCTAGCGGGCGCGCGATCATGCGATGTCAGGATGATGGGGCGCGCGAATGAAGCTGTCGAGCACCGCCCAAAAATAGCGATGCCTGCACTTCGGTGCAGGCATCGCGCGTGCCGTTTCTTTTAAAGCGCCGACAGGGCGTAGCGAATTATTTTCCTCACGGAAACGCGAGGTCGCTGCACATCGATTGATCAACCCGCGGCGGCGGCTTTCGACCCGACATTGACCGCGAGTTTGCCGTAGCGGTCCGAAAACGCCTGGGTGTCGATCTCCTCGAGCTGGATCGAGCCATCGAGCACGCCTTTCTTCCAGGCATCATGCTCGGGATCGTGCTGAAACTCCGGCATCACTTCCTTGCTGAATAATTCGAGCGACTCGCAGATATGCTCATGCGTATTCTTGCCGGCTTGATTGAGCAGGATCACCTGATCGATATGCGAGGCGCGGAAGCGCCGCAGCTTCTTAGCGATCGTCTCCGGCGAGCCGATCAGGCCGCCGCGCAGCGCGGCCTCCTGCGCCTCCGGATTCTCGCGCTTCCACTTGTTGTACTCGTCCCACATGTTGACGGTGCCCGGGGCCGGCCGCTGCCGGTTCTGCGCCTGGCCGTAATAGCGCAGCGCGAACTGGAAGAAGGTCGCGCCGTCGGCGCGCTTGCGTGCCTCCTCGTCCGTCTTCGCGCACATGAAGAACGAGACCAGCGCCATGTTGGGATTGATCTCGTAGTCGGCGAGCTTCTTCAGCCGCTTGGTGATCGCGTTGTAATAGGCGTGCACCCAGGCATGCGCCGCCTCGGCGCTGACGAACTGGAAACCGAGCGCGCCAAAGCCGTTCTGCCCGGCGCGTTCGATGGTCGGCAGTTGCGAGCAGGCCATCCACAGCGGCGGATGCGGCTTCTGCACCGGCTTCGGCACGACATTGCGCAACGGGATGTCGAAATATTTGCCGTGATGCTCGGTGCCGACCTTGGCGAACATCGGAAACATCGCCTCGACCGCTTCCTCGAACACCTCGCGCTTGGTCTCCATGTCGCGGCCGAACGGCGTCAGCTCGGTGATCGAGGCGCTCTCGCCCATGCCGAACTCGCAACGGCCGTTGGACAGCAGATCAAGCACCGCGATCCGCTCGGCGACGCGCGCGGGATGATTAGTGGTGAGCTGGAAGATGCCGTGGCCGAGCCGGATATTCTTGGTGCGCTGGCTGGCGGCCGCGAGGAAGGATTCCGGCGCCGGCGAGTGCGAATATTCCTCGAGGAAATGGTGCTCGACCACCCAGGCGTAGTCGTAGTTGAGCCGGTCGGCGGTCTCCAATTGCGTCAGCGCATTCTGGTAGAGCCTGAGCTCGTCGCCGTCGTTCCAGGGACGCGGCAGTTGCAGCTCGTAGAAGATGCCGAATTTCATCAGTTTTTCTCCCGGACGTTTATTGTTGGCTTCACTTTATTGCGGTGGCAAACCGAGTCCAGCCTCGTCAAATTTCGCCAGATGAGACAGCCGCACGCACGCTGCGGTATCATTGCCGATCGCAAGCAAAACCGCTAGCGCTACACAACGCGCTGCGGAACCAACCGCGCGCTGCCTGGTTTCACCAGATGAGACAATATGCAGCAGCCGGCCCTTGATGCCGGCGCCGCCGGCGGCACTGCGTGCCGCATCCAAACCCTTCTCGCACAACGACAATTCTCTCACGCATTGACCTGAATCAATGCGGCGCGCGTCAGCTCATCGCTACTGTGTAAACGGGCAACGATGCCTTCCCCAAAACATACTCGTAGCGAGACGACGCATGTCGGCCACAGGCGACGACGCGGGCGCGAGGCCGCGCCGCGGACGCATGGAAATCTTTGCGTTCCTGTTCCTCACGGTGGTGGTGATGCCCGCCCTGGCAGTGGCCACGGTCGGTGGCTACGGCCTTGCCGTGTGGATCTACCAGATGATGACGGGCCCGCCCGGTCCGCCTGCACACTACTAGCCTCCTTATTCAATAACGGCAGTCACCATGGTCAAATCTCGTGCAATCATCGATCGTCGGGCGCTCATCACCGGCCGGCTGGCGCGGGCCGAGCCGGTGATTGCACCGCCCGGCGGGGAGATCGCGAGCGTCCTGGTGCAGGTGCGCCCGGAGCGCCTTGCCGCCGCCGAGCAAGCCATCACGGCGCTCGCCGGATGCGAAGTCTATCAGCGCGACGTCAGGGGAAAGCTCGTGATTGTCGTCGACGCACCCGATGGCGGCACGCTCGGCACGACCCTCAATGCGATCAGCGCGCTGCGCGATGTCTATTCAGCCTCGCTGGTCTTCCATGCCCTCGACACC
The DNA here is from genome assembly GCA_943372075.1 of Bordetella parapertussis. Taxonomy (GTDB): domain Bacteria; phylum Pseudomonadota; class Alphaproteobacteria; order Rhizobiales; family Xanthobacteraceae; genus Bradyrhizobium. The sequence continues at coordinate 17,326 of CALRXG020000040.1, forward strand.
GCGAACGCCTGAGTTCCCGACCGTACGGCAGACTTGCCACCGGAGAGACCTGTCATGACTGCATCCAAGTTTGATCGCCGCCAGGTGCTGAAACTGGAGGCCGCGGCCATGGCCGCCATCGCCGGCGGACTGCCCGGCGCCGCCGCTGCCGCCAATCTCGTCACCGACCGCAGCGAGAGCGAATTGAAATGGGACAAGGCGCCATGCCGCTTCTGCGGTACCGGCTGCAGCGTGATGGTCGCGACCAAGGACAACCGCGTCGTCGCCACCCATGGCGATATCAAGTCCGAGGTCAATCGTGGGCTGAACTGCGTCAAGGGCTACTTCCTGTCCAAGATTATGTACGGCCATGACCGCCTGACCCGGCCGATGCTGCGCAAGACCAACGGCACGTATGACAAGAACGGCGAGTTCACGCCGGTGTCGTGGAACGAAGCCTTCGACGTGATGGCCGAGAAGTTCAAGGCCGCGCTCAAGAAGCGCGGACCGAGCGGCATCGGGATGTTCGGCTCCGGCCAGTGGACGATCTGGGAAGGCTACGCCGCCTTGAAGCTGTTCAAGGCGGGCTTCCGCTCCAACAACATCGACCCCAATGCGCGTCACTGCATGGCTTCCGCGGCAGTCGGCTTCATGCGGACCTTCGGCATCGACGAGCCGATGGGCTGCTATGACGACATCGAAGCGGCGGATGCGTTCGTGCTGTGGGGCTCGAACATGGCCGAGATGCACCCGATCCTGTGGACCCGGGTGGCAGACCGCAGACTCTCCGCGCCGCATGTTCGCGTGGCCGTGCTCTCGACATTCGAGCACCGCTCGTTCGACCTCGCCGACATCGGGATGGTGTTCAAGCCGCAGACCGACCTCTACCTGCTCAACGCGATCGCCAACCACATCGTCAGGACCGGACGGGTCAACAGCGACTTCGTCGGCAAGCACACGGTGTTCAAGCGCGGCCAGACCGACATCGGCTACGGCCTGCGCCCGGAGCATCCGCTGGAGAAGAAAGCGACCGGGCGCGCCAAGGCCGGCGACGCCAGCGATATGAGTTACGACGACTACGTCAAGTTTCTCTCCGACTACACGCTGGAGAAAGCGGCTGAAATGTCCGGCGTGCCGCTGAACCGGCTGGAGACGCTTGCCGAGCTCTATGCCGACCCGAAGGTCAAGGTCACGAGCTTCTGGACCATGGGCTTCAACCAGCACACCCGCGGCGTCTGGTGCAACAACCTCGTCTACAACATCCATCTGTTGACCGGGAAGATCTCCGCGCCCGGCAACAGCCCGTTCTCGCTGACCGGCCAGCCCTCGGCCTGCGGCACGGCGCGCGAAGTCGGCACATTCTCTCACCGTCTGCCGGCCGACATGGTGGTGACCAACAAGGAACACCGCGACAAGGCGGAGCACATCTGGAAACTTCCCGAAGGCACCATTCCCGACAAGCCGGGTTACCATGCGGTGCTGCAGAACCGCATGCTGAAGGACGGATTGCTGAATGCCTACTGGATCCAGGTCAACAACAACCTGCAGGGCGGCGCCAACGCCAATCAGGAGACCTATCCCGGCTACCGCAATCCGGAGAACTTCATCGTGGTGTCGAACCCCTATCCGTCGGTGACCGCGCTGGCCGCCGATCTCATCCTGCCGACGGCGATGTGGGTAGAGAAGGAAGGCGCCTACGGCAACGCCGAGCGCCGCACCCACATGTGGCACCAGCTCGTTCCGGCACCGGGCGAGGCGCGTTCAGACCTCTGGCAGGTGATGGAGTTCTCCAAGCGCTTCAAGGTCGAGGACGTGTGGCCGGAAGAATTGCTGGCGAAGAAGCCGGAGTATCGCGGCAAGATGCTGTTCGACATCCTGTTCCGCAACGGTGAGGTCGACAAATTCCCCGTCACCGACATCGAGGCCGGTTACGCCAACGACGAATCCAAGGCGTTCGGCTTCTACGTGCACAAGGGCCTGTTCGAGGAATACGCCTCCTTCGGCCGCGGCCACGGCCACGATCTCGCGCCGTTCGACACCTACCACCAGGTCCGCGGGCTGCGCTGGCCCGTCGTCAACGGCCAGGAGACCCGCTGGCGCTTTCGCGAGGGCCTCGATCCCTATGTGCGGCAGGGCACCGAAGTGCAGTTCTACGGTTTCCCCGACGGCAAGGCGCGCATCTTTGCCCTGCCCTACGAACCGCCGGCAGAGTCCCCCGACAGCGACTATCCGTTCTGGCTGTCGACCGGCCGGGTGCTGGAGCACTGGCACTCCGGCACCATGACCCGTCGCGTGCCCGAACTCTACAAGGCGTTTCCCGAAGCCGTTTGCTTCATGCATCCGGGCGATGCCGCCGAGCTCAAGCTGAGGCGCGGCGATGAAGTCAAGGTGGAATCTCGCCGCGGCTTCATCCGCGTGCGGCTCGAGACGCGCGGCCGCGACCGCCCGCCGCGCGGCCTGGTGTTCGTACCCTGGTTCGACGAATCCAAGCTCATCAACAAGGTGACGCTCGACGCGACCGACCCGATCTCGCTGCAAACCGACTACAAGAAATGCGCCGTCCGCATCGAGAAGGTGGCGACGACATGATGACGAAATCGCGCGCGCTCCTTCTGTTCCTGATCCTCGTCGCCGGCTCCGGCACCCTTGCCGCGGAAGGTCTCGACTCCCGCCTGCGAGGCGCAACGCCGCTCAACGAGGAGGGCCCGGCGTCACCGATGACGGGGACGCGCAACACGTCCGAAAAGGAGGTGCGCAACTATCCCGAACAGCCGCCCGTCATCCCGCATTCGATCGACGGCTACCAGGTCGACATCCAAGGCAACAGGTGCCTGTCCTGCCACGCCAGGGCGCGCACCGGCGAATCCCAGGCGCCGATGGTCAGCATCACGCATTTCATGGACCGTGATGGACAGTTCCTCGGCTCGGTGTCGCCGCGGCGGTTCTTCTGCACCGAGTGCCACGTGCCGCAGAATGTGGTGACGCCGCCGGTCACCAACGACTTCGTCGACATCGACACAATGCTCAACCGTGCGGCGCCAGGTGGCCGCAGATGAGCACCGTTGATTCCTCGTCCAGGCCGCAGGGCTTCATTGCCCGTGCTTGGCGCTTCGTCGTCGAATTGTGGGGCGTGCTGATACGGCCGAGCTCGGTTTTCGGGCTCGGCGTGCTGGTGATTGCGGGCTTCGTCGCCGGCGTGGTGTTCTGGGGCGGCTTCAACACTGCGCTGGAGCTGACCAACACCGAGAAATTCTGCACCGGCTGTCACGAGATGCGCGACAACGTCTTCGCCGAGCTGAAATCGACCATTCACTTCTCCAACCGCTCCGGCGTGCGTGCGAGCTGCCCGGATTGCCATGTCCCCCACAACTGGACCGACAAGATCGCGCGCAAGATGCAGGCCTCCAAGGAGGTCTGGGGTCATCTGTTCGGCAGCATCGATACCCGCGAGAAATTCGTCGACCACCGTCTGGAACTCGCGCTGCACGAATGGGCGCGGTTCAAGGCCAATGATTCGCTGGAATGCCGCAACTGTCACAGCGCGCAGTCGATGGACATCACAAAACAGTCGCCGCGGGCGAGCATCGCGCATGAGCGGTACCTGTTCAACGGCGAGAGGACCTGCATCGACTGCCATAAGGGCATCGCCCATAAGCTGCCCGACATGCACGGTATTCCGGGCTGGCAGTAGACCCCGCCGCCTTGCGCGGACGGCTCGAATGGTTAGGTTGGAGGCGTGAGTCGCGGCAATCCTCGGCCGCCGCTCCCCTCCACCGAGTCTCATGACCACCTTTACGCCGCACCAGGATTCCGCGCTGAAAGCCGTCGCCGACTGGCTGAAGGCCAAGCCAGGCCAGAACGGGACGCCGCCGGTGTTCCGCCTGTTCGGCTATGCCGGAACCGGCAAGACCACGCTCGCCCAGCATATCGCCGAGGGCGTCGACGGCGAGGTGAAATTCGCCGCCTTCACCGGCAAGGCCGCGCTCGTCATGCGCAACAAGGGCTGCGACAGCGCGTCCACGATCCACTCGCTGATCTACCGCGCCCGCGAGTCCGGCGTCGAGCAGCCGAGCTTCGAGCTCTGGGACGACGCGCCGGCCTCCAAGGCCAAGCTGATCGTGATCGACGAATGCTCGATGGTCGATGCCGAGCTCGGCCGCGATCTGATGTCATTCGATTGCCCGCTGCTGGTGCTCGGCGATCCCGCGCAATTGCCACCGATCCAGGGCGGCGGCTTCTTCACCGACGCCGAGCCGGACGCGATGCTGACCGAGGTGCATCGCCAGGCGCAGGACGATCCGATCGTGCGGATGTCGATGGATATCCGCGAGGGCCGCGAGCTCGAGATCGGTCGCCACGGCGAGAGCGAAGTGGTGTCGCGCAAGGAGCTCGATCCAGACCGCGTGATGAGCGCCGACCAGGTGCTGGTCGGCCGCAACAACACCCGCCGCGCCTACAACATGCGGGTGCGGCAGCGGCTGAACATCGAGGATCCGCTGCCAGTCGCCGGCGACAAGCTGGTCTGCCTGCGCAACAACCGCAAGAAGGGCCTGTTCAATGGCGGGCTATGGCGGGTCAAGGCGCGCGCGCAGTCGAAATCCAAGATCATCACCATGCGCGTGATGCCGGACGAGGATTTCGGCTACAAGGTCACCAAGGTCTCGGTGCGCGGCGAATGTTTCGACGGCGGCGTCGAGGGCGTGCCGTGGGAGCAACGCAAGCCCTATGACGAGTTCGACTTCGGCTATGTGCTGACCGTGCACAAATCGCAGGGCTCGCAATGGGACGACGTCGTGCTGTTCGATGAGAGCTTTGCGTTCCAGGACTCGCGCGCGAGGTGGCTGTACACCGGCATCACGCGAGCGGCGA
>CALRXG020000041.1:0-22074 GCA_943372075.1 Bordetella parapertussis
GGGTCATTGCAGCACCTCGCCGATCAGGTCGCGGCCGATCCTGCGCACGAGGTCGCGGCGGTAACGCGCGGTGGCGTGGACGTCATCGCGGGCGCCGAGTTCGTAGGCGAAGGCATTCAGCGCATCGTCGAGCGCGCTGCCCTCCAGCCGCGGCCAGTCGCGCGCGGTTGGCACGTCGGCGACACCACCAACAGCGAGGCGCACGCCCGTTGACGTTTTCATCGCGGCGCAGGCGACGATGGCAAAATCGCCGTGACGGCGCGCGACCTCGCGGAAGGCGACGCGCGCTCCTTTGACCACAGGCAGCGAGATGCCCTCGATCAGCTCGTCATCGGCACGCGCGGTCAGCATCATGCCGGCAAAGAAGTCTTTGGCAGCGACCCGGCGCCGTCGCTTGGCGTTGCGCAAAAACACCTCGCCGCCGAGCGCGACCAGCGCGAGCGGCATCTCGGCGCTGGGATCGGCATGTGCGAGCGAGCCGCAGATCGTGCCGCGGCTGCGGGTCTGCACGTGCCCGACCCAAGGCAGCGCCAGCGACACCAGCGGCAGCGTTTCGGCCAGATCAGGCCATGCCAGCAGATCGGTCTGGCGCACCCCGGCGCCGATGACGACGGCATCGCCCTTCCGCTCCATCTGACGCAGCTCCCTGAGCCGCATAATGTCGATCAGCAGCTTTGGCTTGGCGAGGCGCATGTTGAGCATCGCCATCAACGACTGCCCGCCGGCGAGCACGCGGGCATCGCCGCCCTGCTGCGCGAGGCCTTCGAGGACATCGCCAACGCTCTCGGCGCGGAGATAGTCGAATGCGGGCGGCTTCATCGGCGCCCCCCGAACAGGCTGGCGAGCTTCGCCAACACGGCGAACAACGAGAAGCCGCCGCCCTCCGCGCCACCACCGCCGGCTTTACGAGCAAGCGCGGTGAAGAACTGGCCGATGATCACGCGCGTCGCGCCATCGAGCAGACGGCCGCCGATGCTGGCGACCTTGCCGCCGATCGCAGCGTCAAAGCTGTAGGTCAGCCTGGTTCCGCCATTGCCGTCGGGCGCGAGCGTGATGCGTCCTTCAGCATTGCCGAAGCCGAGCGCGCCGGTGGCGCCGCCGCGCAGGCTGACCGCGCGTGGTGGGTCGAGATCAAACAGCTCGACATCGGCGCGATAGCGACCGCTGACGGGGCCGATGCCGAGCGTGACGTCGGCGCGGAAATAAGTGTCGGTGATCCTGTCTACACTCTGGCAGCCGGGAATGACCGATTGCAACGTGGCGGGATCGAGCAGCATCGCCCAGACCTGCTCTGGCGCGCCCTTCACCGAGGCCTGCCCCTCGCCGCGCAGCCGCCGGTCACCCTCGCGCACCGGTGCAGCAGTCGCACCGCCAGCGGGCGGCGGCGGCTCGGCACCGCGCACCAGTTCGGCAAGCCGCGCCGGCACCAGCGGCAAAGTGAGGTCGTCCACGCCGAGCGCATCCGCGACCGCATTGGCGAGGCACACCGGCGTCGACATGCAGTTTCCTTCACCGACGCCCTTCGCGCCAAGCGGCGTGAACGGCGACGGCGTCTCCATGTGGAAGATCTCGGGCTCCGGCACCTCTGTCGTGGTCGGCAGCAAATAGTCGGCGAGCGTTCCCGTCAGAAAACTGCCGTCTTCGGCGTAGGCATATTCCTCGAGCAGCGCGGCACCGAGCGCCTGGGTAAAGCCGCCGCGGATCTGGCCGTTGACCATGCCGGGATGCAAGATGGTGCCGCAATCGTGCATGGTGACGTAGCGGTCGATCCGCGTCTCCATGGTGACGGGATCGATCTCGACGCCGCAGAAGTCGAAGATAAAGCCGTGGCAGAGCGAGGAGTTGATACGGTCCTCCTCGTCGGGCGGCGTCAGCTCCGGCGGCGTCCAGAACACGGTCTCGCGGATGGTCTGGCCGGCATCGTCAGGCAGCGAGCCAGGCGACCAGTGGCTGAGCGCGGCCACGCGCGAGAACGCAATGCGGTTCTCCGGATTATGCTTCGAGGCGACGAAGCCCTTTGCGAAGACGATGTCGGCGGCTTCGACGTTAAGCTGGCTGGCGGCGATGCGGGCGAGCCTGCCGGCGACGCGCTCGGCCGCGAGCTTTGTGGTGCCCGCCACCGCCGCCGCAAAGCGGCTGGCGTAATTGCCCGATGCGATCGACCAGGCGTCCTTGGCGGTGTCGATCTCGGTGTTGACGCGGATGTCTTTCGGCTGGAGGCCAAACACATCGGCGACGACCTGTGACAGCACGGTGCGATGGCCCTGCCCCTGCGGCACCGACGCAACATGAACGGTGACGCTGCCGACGGGATCGAGCCCGACCGTGGCCGTCGCCTGCGCGCCGTTCTTGGGACCGGCCTTGCGGCGCTCGACCGCTGTCAGCACGGTCGTGACGTAACCCATGTTGGAGACGCTGGGCTCGACCACCGCGGTGAAGCCGATGCCATAGAGACGGCCCTGCGCCCGCGCCGCGTCGCGCTTCGCCTTAAGCTCGGCAAGTCTGCCCTGCTCCACCGCGCGCGCGACGGCTTCCTGGTAATTGCCGGAATCGAGCAGCGCGCCGGTCGCGGTGCGATAGGGAAATGCGCCGGCGTCGATCAGGTTGCGCTTGATGACATCGAGCGGATCGAGGCCAAGGCCGGTTGCGATCCTCTGGACCAATCGCTCCAGCGCGAAATAGACTTGCGGGCCGCCAAAACCGCGATTGAGACCGGTCGGTGTCTTGTTGGTGACGACGACGCGGTTGCGGATCTTGACGTGGGGAATGTCGTAGGCGCCGGTCAAATTGCCATGCATGCGATACAGCGTCGCCGGCTCGGGCGCCCGCAGATGCGCGCCGCAATCCTCGACCTGGTCCCAGTCCAGCGCGAGGATCTTCCCGTCCGCGGCTACCGCCGCCGACAAGTTCGTCGCGCGGTTGGTCGCCGACACCGATGCGGTGAGATGCTCGAGCCGGTCCTCGATCCACTTCACCGGCTTGCCAATAATGCGTGCTGCGGCCGCGATCAGCACGATATAGGGAAATACGCCCTGCTTGACGCCAAAGCTGCCGCCGGAATCCGGCGGCGTATGCAGCCGCAACCGGTTGCCCGGCACCTTCAGTGCCCGCGCAATGACCGTGTGGATGCTGAACGGGCCCTGGAAATTGGCGAGCACCTCATAGGCGTCCTCGCCGGCATCGTGCGAGGCGACGACGCCGTAGGTTTCGATCGGCGTGCAGGAATTGCGGGGATAGCGGATGTCGATGGAGAAGCGATGCGGCGCATCCGCGAAGGCCTTCTCGGGATCGCCATAACGGAAGTGGCGATCGCTGGCGAGATTGCCGGGAAAGCCGCCATGGAGAATGGGCGCGCCGGGCGCGAGAGTACCGAGCGGATCGACGACCGCAGCGCGCGGACGATATTCGATATTGATCAGCTCGGCCGCATCCTCGGCACGCGCACGATCGGTTGCGACCACCACAACGACGGGTTCGCCGACATAGCGCACGCGGTCCATGGCGATCGGCCAGCACTCGACCGCTGCCTTCACGCCGACGACGAGGCTCGTGGTGACGGTCTTGACGTCGCTGCCGGTCAGAACCGCGGCGACGCCCGGCAGGCGCTTTGCAGCGTCAGCATCGATCGAGAGAATATCGGCATGGGCATGCGGCGAGCGCAGGATCGTCGCATGCAGCGTACCGGGCCGGACGCCGAGATCGTCGATGAAGCGGCCCCGGCCCGTGAGCAGCGCTGCGTCCTCGACGCGCTCGATCGAACGCCCGACCCACGGCTCATCGCCTCGGTCCGGATTTGCGGATTTGACCGCCTGCAACATGTCCCGGCCTACCTCCCGACGCGCTCTTTGACGCGGCGGTGACAGATGTCAGGACGGCGGCGGCGCGGGCCATACCGCCCGCTCTCACGACTTACCAAATCGTCTCATTCGAGAGCGTGCAGCGCAATATCAGCTTGCGAGGCTCAACCAGCAAGACGCGAGACGTTGCGAAACTCGCGCGGGCTGACGCCGGCATGATCGCGAAAGAAGCGCGTGAAATGCGCCGGCTCCGGAAAACCAAACCGCTCGCTGAGCTCGCCGAGTGGCGTATCCTCGCGCATCACCGCGTCCAGCGCGCGCTCCATGCGGACGACGTTGAGATAGAGCTTCGGCGAGACGCCGAGCGAGGTCTCGAACAGGCGGAAGAACTGCGCGCGCGAGAGACCTGCGCCCCTCACGAACTGATCGACATTGGAATAGGAATCGTGGACGCGCATCGCATCCATCGCGCGACGGATGCGCCAGTCGCAGCTCACCGCGCTCATCCCGCGGATCGAGGTCGGGAAACTGCGCCAGGGTGTGAAGCGCTCGATCACCGCGATCATAAGGTCCGACAGCGTCTGCTCGTGTGTCCGCACCGCATCCGGGTTCGCCATCATTTCGGCCGCAAGATGCAGCGTGAGCTGGCGGATGCGCGGCGACACCTCGCCCGAGGGACGCTCGAAAAAGCCCGGCGCGCCGCTCGCGGCCCAACCGGGGCGGAACTCCTTCAGCCATTCCGGCTCGATATAGAGCGCCATGATGAGCGTGCGCGGACGATTGACGTCATGCACATAGGCGTGCGGCTTCCAGCCGTCGACCAGCACTGCGGCGGTGTCCGTCAGCGGCGTGACCCGGTCGCCGACCATGAATTGCGTATCGGCGCCCTCAACCTTCAGCAAGACGTGGCAGTGATGATGGGCGTGGCGGACCAGCGAACGATCCATGTCGAGCAGAGCGACCCTGCCGAAAGCGCCATGAGCGATGCGCAGGGCCGTCGACATCAGTTTCTTCCTCCCAGCATTGCGCTGCAAAACGGTTGCTTTGTTGGCGCGGCACTATAGCCAGCACCCGCTTCATATTCCAACGACGCAAACCGACGCAAGTTGCTTGGAGGCGGTAATCGGCTCACGCACGCGCCTCCGCGAGAAGGCGCGCGATCGCCGCGCTTGGCTCGGCCTGCAACGCCGTGGCGAGATCGACGTCCTCCTCGCCCTTGACGCGGATCCGCCTGAAGGCGAGCTCGGGCGCGCTCAGCGGCGCGGTGGCATCCAGGCCCATCTTGGCGCTGATGCCGTTGTCGGTGGTCGGATCGAGTTTCGAGCCGAGCGCGCCTGAGACGACCATGAGGTCGCGGTCGGCCTGGAAGCGCGTCGCCACCGCCCACTCGATTTCGTCTGACGAGGAAATGTCGACGTCTTTGTCTACGACGACGACCTGCTTGATGTCGTAATGCGCGCCGAAGGCGCACATCATGATGTTCTTGGGCTCGCCGTCATTGGCCTTGTCGATCTTGATCGCGAGATGATAGCGGCAGGTGCCGCCGCGCGTCAGGCGGACATCGAGCACGCCAGGAAAGCTACGGCGCAGATGCTGCAGCAGCGTCGCCTCGCGCGGCACGCCGCCGAGGATCAAATGCTCGAAACCCCCGCCGACGATGGTGTGGAAAATTGGCGCCTTGCGATGCGTGATCGCATCGACCTCGATCACTTCGCGATTGGCGCGCGGCCCGTAATATTGGGGGAATTCGCCAAAGGGCCCTTCCGGCTCGCGCACGCCCTGCAGGATGCGGCCTTCGATCACGATCTCCGCATGAGCAGGCACGCGGACCGAATTGGTGCGGCACTTGACGACATCGACGGGCGCACCGAGCAGCGCACCGGCAATCGCCATCTCGTCCTCGTCGAGCGCGGCGATCGCCTGCGAGGCCAGCATGAGCGCCGGATGCGCACCGATGACGATGGCGATCTCCAGCGCTTGGCCCAGCTCTTCGGCGAGGCGATAGTACGAGAAGGTGTGCCGCGGCAGCAGCAGCACACCGATCCGGTTCTTGCTCGATATCTGGCAGCGGTGGATCGAGACGTTCTGCAAGCCGGTCTTGGGATTGCGGGCGATCAACAGGCCGGCGGTTATGTAGGGACCGCTGTCGCGCTCATTGTGCTTGGGCACCGGAAGCTGACGCAGCAGATCGACGTCCTCGTGCACGACCTCCTGCACCGGCCCGCTCGCGACCTCATGCATCGGTAACGGATGGCTCGCGGCGGCCAGGAAGCGCGGCAGCAACTGGTCCTCGGTGACGCCGATGGAATCGGCGACCCAGTCGCGGCCGGCAAAGAGGTTGGCGACGACGGGAATCGCGTGCCCATCGGGGCGCGGAAACAGCACGGCGCTGTCGCGCTCCAGCCGCTTAGCGACGGCGGCGAGCTCGTCAGCCAGGCCAATGCCCTCGCGCGCGATGGCCAGCTTACCGCGCTCGGCGAGATAAGCGAGCCAGCCGCGCAGATCGGCTTGCGCTTTGGCGCTCTTCCCGGCCGGAGTTTCCATTTGCATGTAACGGTCTTTCCTTGGGTCTTCAGATCAGGGCGCAACCCTGCGCAGCGGCGGCGAACGGCGCTTGAGCGCCTCGTCCTCGCCCCAGCGGCGCACCACGCCGATGTCGACGTCGAACAGGTCGAGCACGCGGCCAACGGTGTGCTCGACCATGTCTTCGAGGTTCTCCGGCTTGGCGTAGAAGGCCGGCACGGGCGGCGCGATGATGGCGCCCATCTCGGACAGCGCGGTCATCGTCCGCAAGTGTCCGGTATGCAGCGGGGTCTCGCGTACCATCAGCGCCAGGCGCCGGCGCTCCTTGAGCACGACGTCGGCGGCGCGCGTCAAAAGCGTCGTGGTCACGCCCGAGGCGATCTCGGACATCGAGCGCATCGAGCACGGCGCCACGATCATGCCGGCCGTGCGGAACGAGCCGCTGGAGATCGCCGAGGCCATGTCGTCGATCGCATGGTAGACATTGGCGAGCTCCCTCACCTCCGCGATCTTCAGGTCGGTCTCGTAGGCAAAGGTCTGCTCGGCGGTCTTCGACATCACGAGATGGGTCTCGACGCCGGCATTGCGCAGGAGCTGCAGCAGGCGCATGCCATAGGTCACGCCCGAGGCGCCGGAAATGCCGATGATCATCCGCTTGGGCGTGGCGTCCTGCATCTGTCGAGTTTCGCTCCTCGGGGCACGCGCCCCTTGAGAGCCTCCAGACTAGGCGACGTCATCAATCACCACAAATAATGATTGATTATGCCAATCATCATCTTAAATGATGGACAACGAGCAGATCAACGACCGAAGGGCAGCCCCGTGGAACTCAGGCAGATGCAATATTTCCTGTGCCTCGCCGAGGAGAAGAACGTCACCCGGGCCGCGCGCCAGCTCAACATCGTGCAGCCCGCGCTGAGCATGCAGATCGCCAAGCTCGAGGCCGAGCTTGGCCAAAAACTTTTCGACCGCAGCGTCCAGGGCATGACGCTGACCAGCGCTGGTGAGGCGCTGGTGCGGCTGACCGCACCGATCGTGCGCGACGCCGAACATGCACGGCAGGAGATGGCGCAGCTCGGCGGCCACATTTCGGGCCGTGTCTCGGTCGGCCTCATCACTTCCGTCGCGCAGAGCACGATGGCGAGCGCGTCGGCGACGGTGGCCAGCCGTTATCCCGAGATCATGCTGTCGGCCTGCGAGGGCTACACCGAAACGCTGGTTGAATGGGTCAACACCGGGCAGCTCGATTTCGCGCTGATCAACGTGCCGCGCCGGAAGACGCCGCTGACCACACACCATGTCATGGACGAGGAGATGGTGTTCGCCTGCCGCAAGGGCAGCCCGATCAGGCCGCCGGCAAAGCTGCGCTTCGACCACATCGCAAACTTCCAGCTCGTCCTGCCGTCGAAGCGCCACGGCTTGCGGCTGATCCTCGACGAGCACGCCGCCGCCGTCGGCATCGACCTGCGCCCACGGCTCGAGCTCGACACGCTACCTGCACTCTGCGACGTGATCGCGACGACCGATTTTGCAACGGTGCTGCCGACCATTGCGCTCCGACAATCGCTTTCGAACGGTGCCATCCGGGCGCATCGCTTCGACGAGCAACGGATCGTACGTTCGATTGCCTGGGTGCATCATCCGCGGCGGGCCGTGTCGGTAGCGGCCAGGGCCGTGCTCGACGTCGTCAGCCATGATCTCCAGCAGGCCGCTGCCGTGGCGAGAGAGTTCGTGGAGCCCTCCTCCGGCGGCGCAACTTCATCACCCCGCAAAGCGCGCAGGAGATCGCGGCGGAAAACGAACTCCTGAATGCAGACGTTCTGCTCGGGCAAGATGTCGCCGCCCATCGCAGAATGAGACGGGTTGGTAAGTTTTGAGACGCGCGTGCATGACGATCGCGGCGGCCTGCTGGTTACGGTCCAGGCGCAGAAGCGCGGCCTTGCTTCATCCCGACTCTAGTCCCGGACGGTCCTAGGGCTCGCATCAAGAAACAGTCGGGAGATTCAGTCCGAGATGGGACGGTTCGGTCGCAGCAAGAACACGGACACCACCCCGCGGCACGCTGACGGTTGTCATCCTGATCGCAGGTCGCTGCTCGCACTGGGCGGCGGCGCCCTGCTCGCGGCCGCAGGGATGCCGGTTGCGAACGCGCAAGGCTACCCCGCTCGCCCGGTCCAGGTGCTCGTGCCCTTTGCCGGCGGCAGCGCCAGCGACGTGATCACGTGCATCCTGCTCAACCGCATGTCCACATCGCTCGGCCAAGCCTTCGTGGTCGACAACCGCCCCGGCGCCGGCGGCAATATCGGCACTGCCGCCGCAGCACACGCGGCCCCCGACGGTTACACGCTGCTGATGAGCACCTCCGGGCCGCTGGCCGCCAACAAGTCGCTCTACAAGGATCTTCCCTACGATCCGCTGAAGGATCTCGCCCCGATCGGCCTGTTTGCGACACTGCCGAATGTCATCGTGATCAACTCGAAACTGCCGCCGAAATCGCTGGCCGAGCTGATCGACTACGCCAAGGCGCGTCCGCGCGAACTGAACTACGGGACGGTCGGCGTCGGCTCCTCGCAGCATCTGTCGGCCGCCTATTTCGAGCAGCTCACGGGCGCCGAACTGACGCACGTGCCCTACCGCAACATCGCCGCCTACACGCCGGACTTCATCGCCGGTCAGGTCCCGCTCGGCTTCCAGCTCCTGCCGAACGTCCTCGGTCTGATCAAAAGCGGCGATGCGCGTCCGCTCGCGGTTGCCAACGACAAGCGCATGACGGCACTGCCGGATGTGCCGACCGCGGCCGAGGCCGGCCTGAAGAATTACGAGAGCGCGGCCTGGCTCGCGCTGCTTGCGCCGGCGAATACCGAGAAAGCCGTCATCGACAAGCTCTATAGAGCGATCGTCGAAGCCGTGAACGATCCGAAAGTGCGCGCCCTTTTCGTCGAACAGGGCGCCGAGCCGCTGGTGATGGACCGCAAGGCCTCAAGGATTTTATGACCTCGGAAGCCGCGAAATGGGCAAGGATCATCAAGAAGATTGGCATCGAGCCGATGTGACTGCGAGGCTTCGCTTCTCGTGGCTCTGGCCGTTCTGCACGCTATAATGCGCCACAATACTCTGCCCGCGGAAGCACGTGGAATTCACGCACCGATCCAAGTTAAGTGGGTCAACGCTTGGATATTAGAGTTAGGAAGAACATCCTCACAAAACTACGCCAAATTGCGCGACAGCCGCCGGCCACACTACTCCCACTCAATCGTCCCCGGCGGCTTGCTCGTCACGTCGTACACCACCCTATTCACGCCCTTCACCTCGTTGATGATGCGCGTCGCAGTCTCGCCCAGAAACTTCATGTCGAACTGGTAGAAGTCGGCGGTCATGCCGTCGGTCGAGGTGACGGCGCGGAGGCCGACAACGTATTCGTAGGTGCGGCCGTCGCCCATCACGCCGACGGTCTTCACCGGCAGCAGCACGGCGAAGGCCTGCCAGATCGCGTCATAGAGGCCGTGCTTGCGGATCTGGTCGATGTAGACCGCATCCGCGTTGCGCAGGATGTCAAGCTTTTCGCTCGTGATGTCGCCGGGGCAGCGGATCGCGAGGCCGGGGCCCGGGAACGGGTGACGGCCGACGAACACTTCGGGCAGGCCGAGCTCGCGGCCGAGCACGCGCACCTCGTCCTTGAACAATTCGCGCAGAGGTTCGACCAGCTTCATGTTCATGCGCGCCGGAAGGCCGCCGACATTGTGGTGCGACTTGATGGTGACGGAAGGTCCGCCGGTGAAGGAGACGCTCTCGATCACGTCGGGATAGAGCGTGCCCTGCGCCAGAAATTGCGCGCCGCCGATCTTCTTAGCCTCAGCCTCGAACACGTCGATGAACAGGCGGCCGATGGTCTTGCGCTTCACCTCGGGGTCGCTGACGCCTGCGAGCTCGCCGAGAAACTCTTTCGACGCGTCCACATGGACCAGCGGGATGTTGTAGTGGTTGCGGAACAGGTCGACGACGGTCCTGGCCTCGTCGAGCCGCAGCAGGCCGTGATCGACGAACACGCATGTGAGCTGGTCGCCGATCGCTTCGTGGATCAGGACCGCGGCGACAGCGGAATCGACGCCGCCGGAGAGGCCGCAGATCACCTTGCCGTTGCCTACCTGGGCGCGGATCTTCTCGATCGCCTCCTCGCGGAAGGCGCGCATGGTCCAGTCGCCGGAAAGCCCCGCGACCTTGCGCACGAAGTTGCGCAGCAGCTTGGCGCCGTCGGGCGTGTGCACCACCTCGGGGTGGAACATCAGGCCGTAATACTTCCGCTTCTCGTCCTGGATGATCGCAAACGGCGCATTCGGCGAGGTGCCGGCGACGGAAAAGCCGGGCGGCATTTTGGTGATGCGGTCGCCATGGCTCATCCACACCTGATGCTTCTCGCCGTGGTTCCAGATGCCGTCGAACAGCTGGCTGTCGGTCTTCACCTCGACATCGGCGCGGCCGAATTCGCGGTGATGCCCGCCCTCAACCTCGCCGCCGAGCTGGGCCGCCAAGGTCATCTGCCCGTAGCAGATGCCGAGCACGGGGACGCCGGATTCGAAGATCAGCTGCGGGGCGCGCGGCGAGCCGGTCTCGTGAACCGACTCCGGGCCGCCGGAGAGGATCACCGCCTTCGGCTTCATCTCCTTGAAGGCGGCCTCCGCCTTCTGGAACGGCACGATCTCGGAATAGACCCCCATCTCGCGGACGCGGCGGGCGATCAGTTGCGTCACCTGGCTGCCGAAATCGACAATCAGAATCTTGTCATGCGCCGAGGCCACCGAGGGCGCCGACGATTCACGGTCTGTGTGCTGGGCTGTCATGGCAAGCAGATACGCGACACCGCCCGCCCCCGCAACCGCGCTCACAGGCGCGCCCACATTCTTCTTTGGGCATGGACAAAGCGATATAGGTCAGTATTATTGACCTAATTTGACCATAAGCCACAAGGAGGAAACAGATGCCGGAGTTTCACGACCCGTCGCGCCTGCTGGCGCTCGGCCACGACTGGATCGCCGCCTGGAACGCGCGCGACCTCGAGCGCGTGCTGGCGATGTATTCCGATGATACCGAGATGACCTCGGACCGGATCCCGGCATTCGGCTTCGGCGCGTCGGGCACCGTGCGCGGCAAGGCGGATCTGCGGGCCTATTGGAGCGCGGCGCTGGCGAAACTGCCGGAGCTGCATTTCGAGCTGATCGACCTCTATGTGTCGCCGGACAGCGTCGTGGTGTTCTACCAGAACGAACGCGGCAAGAAGATCTGCGAGTATCTGCGGCTGGACGATCAGGGCAAGATCAGGCAGGGCTCGGCGAACCATCCGGTGGATTGAGATTGCAGGCGCTCTCGCCCGTCATTGCGAGCCGCCCGGTCGGCGCGGAGCGCCGCCGGATGACAGGCTCCGCGAAGCAATCCATTTTACCGCATACTCGGAACGATGGATTGCTTCGTCGCTGCGCTCCTCGCAATGACGTGGAGGGAGCTCGACACTCACCGCTTCCGCGCCGCGGCCTTCTTCACCTTAGTGTCCGACCACACCAGCGGCTTGCCGCTCTTCGATGGCAGCACGAGTTGGCCGACGGCGTGGCCGGCCTGGTCGAGCAGCACCGAATGGGTCTCGCCGCGCGCATAGAGATGCGCTTCACCCCATTGCCTAAGGCCCACCACGATCGGAAACAGGTCGTGTCCGCGCCTGGTCAGCACATATTCCTGGTAGGCGCTGCCGTCCGAGGCCGCGACCTGCTCGAGCACGCCTGTTGCAACCAGCTTGCGCAGCCGCGCCGTCAGCATGCCCTTGGCGATGCCGAGATTGCTCTGGAAGTCGCCGAACCGGCGCAGGCCGTCGAACGCGTCGCGCACGATCAACAGCGACCACCAGTCGCCGATCGCGTCCAGCGCACGCGCCACCGGGCATTCCGCCTTGGCGAATCCGGTCCGCTTCATCGCGCTCTCCCTCCCTCGATCACGATTCCGAACTGGTCCTAAAATAGGACTAGACAGCGGCCGACGCAACCGGTCTTATTATAAGACCAGATTGGAATGTGGAGCTGACGTGCAATGACCACCCAGGATGCAACGACGGCCGGGCCGGATAGGTCCGGCGCCATCGCCGGAACCCGGCTTTCCCCCGCGATCGTGCTGCTGTTCGCGATCGCCTGCGGGCTGAGCGTCGCCAACGTCTATTCGGCCCAGCCGCTGCTCGACACCATGGCGAGTGATCTCGGCATTACCCCGGCCGCGATCGGCATCGTGGTGACGCTGACCCAGATCGGCCTCGCCTTCGGCCTGATGCTGATCGTACCGCTCGGCGACCTCTGGGACCGGCGCAAGCTGATCGTCGGCCAGATCGCGCTGTCGGCGATCGCGCTCGTCGTCGTCGGCACCGCGCCGAACGCCGTCGTGCTGTTCGGCGGAATGGCGCTGGTCGGGCTGCTCGCCGTCGTGATCCAGGTGATCGTCGCGTTCGCAGCGACCTTGGCCGCGCCGGCCGAGCGCGGGCAGACCATCGGCACCATCCAGAGCGGCGTCGTCTCCGGGATCCTGCTCGCCCGCTTCGCCTCGGGCGCGCTGGCCGATATCGGCGGCTGGCGCGTGGTCTATCTGACCTCGGCGGCGCTGATGCTGGTGATGGCGGCGCTGCTCGCCCGCGCCCTGCCCCGGCAGGCGCCGCAGCCGCTGGCCGGCGCGTCCTACGCCAAGCTGCTGCGCTCGACCGCCACGCTGTTCGCCGAGGAGCCGGTGCTGCGCGAACGCGCGGTGTTCGCACTGCTGGCATTCGCGAGCTTCAGCGCGTTCTGGAGCTCGATCGTGCTGCCGCTGGCCGCGCCGCCGCTGTCGCTCTCGCACACCACGATCGGCATGCTCGGGATCGCCGGCCTCGCCGGCGCGCTGGCGGCGCGCAATTCCGGCCGTCTCGCCGATCGCGGCTGGGGCCAGCGCACCACCGGATTGTCGCTGCTCTTGATGCTCGCCGGCTGGGCGCCGATCGCCTGCCTCAACACCTCGCTCTGGCTGGTGCTGGTCGGCGTGGTCATGATCGACTTCGCGGTGCAGGCGATCCATGTCACCAACCAGAGCCTGATCGTCGCCACCCGTCCGGAGGCATCGAGCCGCCTGATCGGGGTCTACATGGTGTTCTATTCGATCGGCAGCGGGCTCGGCGCGATCGCCTCCACCATCGTCTATGCGGCCGCGGGCTGGCTCGGCGTCTGCGCGCTGGGCGCTGCGATCAGCGCGGTCGCGCTGCTGTACTGGGTGATCGTGGTGAGCAGGACGCCGGTGCCTGTGGGTGCGTGCTCCGTGTCGTCGTAAGATCGTAGGGTGGATTGGCCGCAGGCGTAATCCACCGATCGCGGCATGCGGCACAAAAGATGGTGGGTTACGCCTTCGGCTAACCCACCCTACGAAGCTACGCCTTCTTCAGCACCGAGACGAAGAACCCGTCCGTGCCGGTGCGGCGCGGCGTCATCAGCAGGCCCTCCGGCGACAGCAACGCAGCCTCGCTGAACGCCTCCGCCTTGTCCCACAGCACCGATGCGGTCTGCTCCGGCGGCTGCACCGAGAACTCCGGATGCCCGGCGATGAAGGCCCTGACCTGCTCGCCGTTCTCCTCCTCCAGTACCGAGCAGGTGATGTAGGCGATGCGGCCGCCGGACTTCACCAGCGGCGCGGCGCGCGCCAGCACCTCGGCCTGGTCCTTCAGCCGCACCTCGAGCGCGCCGGGGCGCATCCGCCATTTGGCGTCGGGATTGCGGCGCCAGGTACCGGTGCCGGTGCAGGGAGCGTCGATCAGCACCAGATCGGCGGAGGCCTTGATGTCGGACAGCACCTCGTCCTCGCCGCGCGGCGTGCGGACGTCGCAATTGTGCACGCCGGCGCGCGACAGCCGCTCGTGGATCGGCGCGAGCTGGCGCTTGTCGCTGTCGGTCGCGATCAGCCGGCCCTTGCCTTGCATCTGAGCTGCGATCGCCAACGTCTTGCCGCCAGCGCCGGCGCAGAGATCGATCACCTGCTCGCCGGGTTTTGCCGCCGAGAACAGCGCGGCGAGCTGCGAACCCTCGTCCTGTATCTCGATGGCGCCCTTGATGAAGTCCTCCTCGGCATGGATGCCGGGATTGCGCGCGTCGGCGCCGAGCTCGATGCGCAGCCCGAGCGGCGACCATGGCGTTTCCCTGGCACCGAGATGCGACAGCCGCGGCAGCACCTTCTCGCGCTTGCCCTTGAGGGTGTTGACGCGCAGATCGAGCGGCGCGCGGCTCGCCATCGCGGTCGCCTCCGCCGCACGGTCGTCGCCGAACACCTTGGCCAGATGCGGATCGAGCCAATCCGGATAGTCGCCAGCGACATGCGCCGGCGCGTCCTCGAGCGTGCGCGAGGTCAGTGCGGCCTCTTCAGCCGTGGTGAGCGGCTCCGGCGCGAACCGGCCGCCGTCGCACAGCGCCGCGATGGTCGCAACATCCATGCCGCGCTCGAGCTTGAGCATGCCGAGCACGCGCGAGCGGGCGCTGGCGTCGTCCATCAACCAGGCCGCGGAGGATTGCCGGCGCAGCACGTCCCAGATCAGGCCGGAGATCGCGGCGCGATCGCCGGAGCCGGCATAGCGGTGCGCAGTGCCCCATTCCTTCAGCGCCTTGGCGGCGGGAATGCGCTGTGCGTCGATGGTGGCGATCAATTCGATCGCGGCGGAAAGCCGGGCAGCGGGAGTCATCGTTCTCTTTCGGTTGGGCGCGTCAAATCAGCAGCAGGATCTTGAGCGCGAAATACAGCCACATCGCCGCCAACACCAGCACGCCGGCGAACCAGGCAAGCGAGCGCGGCCGCACGTCGTTGGAGGTGACGAATACCCCGGCATGGGCAAACCGCGTCACCACGAACACCCAGGACATCAGCACGATGAACAGATCGGCATGGCGCAGCGGCAGCGCAATGGCGATCAGGGCATAGAACAGCACCGGCAGCTCGAACTGGTTGGCGAAGCAGTTGCCGATCTGGGTCGCCTTCGCCGGCCAGTTCGGCTGGCGCAACGCGATGTCGGCCATCTTGGTCTCGCCGCTCGCCAGCGTCCGCGTGCGCAGCGTCGCCATCCCGAACAGGAGCGCGAAGGTGAGACCAATCTGGATGAAGACCGGCAATAGAACCATTTGAACCGACACGAAAAACCTCCCTCAGCCGCGGGCGCCCGGCCGCCCTCTTAGCCGCCACGGCCGCCCAATACAATGAAGCGTCCCCGATCAGGCGCCTGGGCAGCCCGTTGAACCATCCTCCGAGCCCGGGTGACCAACTCCCAGGACCAATGGCGGTTTCAGCCCTTCACGGATGACGCGATGAGCATCATCACCCCGATCCTCGACGGCGCGGCCCAGGCGGCCGAATCGCTCGGCGCTGTCCTCGCACCCTTGCTCGACATGGCCGGATCCGGCGGGTTCGGCGACGCCGCGGATGGTGGGCTCGGCACGATGATGTCGGGGCTGGCCGGCGTCGCCGCCGCACTGCTGGTCGCGATCGTGCTCTCGATCTATCTCCGCAGCGGCTATCGCTCGACCGCCGACATCGTCAAGCACGGCGTCGCCACGGCGCTGCTGCTCGGCCTGCTCGGCTTTGCCGTCTACGACATGCGGCATGACGTGCGCGACTATTTCGGGCTCAACGCGCAGCCGGCCGTCGCCGGAACCAACCTGCCCGACACCGGACCATTCGGAAGCCGCATGCGTCCGCCTGCCCCGCCGCGCTGGACGAAGCGGCTCTCGATCTAGGGTTCGGCGGCAGGCTCGCGACGACGCATCGAACGCGCCGTCGAACAAGACTTCAAACAAGCCATCAAACAGAGCATCGAATAACACGGCGAAATCGTCATCGTTCCGACTTCGCGCCGACCTATCCTCCGGCCGAAAGGATCGACGCATGTCCCAGTTTCGCCTGACCCAGATCTCCGACACCCACCTCGCCCGCCATCACACGCTGCTGATCGATAACTTTCATCGCGTCAGCGAGCACATCGACGCGACGCGGCCCGACCTGGTGCTCAACAGCGGCGACGTCTCGTTCGACGGGCCGACCAGCCGCAACGACATGGTGTTCGCCAAGCAACTGCACGACGCGCTGCCGGTCGACTGCCTCTATCTGCCCGGCAATCACGACATCGGCGACAATCCGTGCGCGGTCGGGCCGGTGCCCTCGCAACTGCCGACCGCGGAAACGTGCGACGCCTTCACCTCCGTGCTCGGCGAGGACCACTGGCAGTTCGACGCCGCCGGCTGGTGCTTCATCGGCCTCAATTCCCTGATCATGAACACCGGCCTCGACGGCGAGGCCGAGCAATTCGACTGGCTCGCCGCGGCGCTCGACAAGGCGGTCGGCAAGCCGGTCGCGCTGTTCGTGCATAAGCCGCTCTATCGCGACGTGCCCTATGATGCCGAACGCGCCGAGACCTCGTTCCGCTACGTGCCGCAACCGGCGCGCCGCCGCCTGATCGAGATGTTCGGCAAGGTCGATTGGCGGCTGGTCGGCAGCGGCCATGTGCACCAGCGCCGCGACTACACGTTCGAGCATGTCAGGCACGTCTGGGCGCCCTCGGCCGGCTTCATCATCGCGGATGCGAAGCAGGAGGTGATCGGCGTCAAGGAAGTCGGCCTCGTCGAGTACCGCTTCCAGCCCGACAGTTTCGAGGTGCGCCACGTCAGGGCGAAAGGTCAGGTCGATGTCGACCTCGACATGCTGCACGGCAAGCAGCCGGCCTGAACCGCGTCAGCTCCGCGCTGCGTCGTGGAGATCCTGTTTGATGACGGTGAGCAGCGCCTGCAACGAGTCCTGACCCGGTGGCTGCGGTGCCGAGGTGGCCGGACGCGCGCGCCGCGACCGAGGCGAGCGCATCGGCTCGACGCTCGCCTCATGCTCCACGAATTTTCCGTGCAGGACGTCGTCGCGGCGGCCCATGACGAACATCGTCGCCCAATAGCCGACGGCGAGGAGGATCACTCCGAAAACAATGAGTTCAAAAACCATGGCTACACCTGAAATATAGCCACATTGAATCAACTGCTCCGGGCCCCCGTCAAGCAAATGGGGGCCGAAAAGCCCCCAAAAGCCCGCCAATGTGGCGCATTTGATACTTTGTTGCGCGGAATAGGAGCTTCGGGCCCCTCAGCTCAGGCCTTGTCCGGCCCGACGCGGACCAGCTGCTTGCCGAAATTGGCGCCCTTGAGCAGGCCCATGAAGGCCTCCGGCGCGCTGTCCAGGCCCTCGGTCACGAACTCCTTGTACTTGACCTTGCCCTCGCGGACCCACTGCGACATGTCGCGCAGGAAGTCTCCATGCATGGCGGCGAAGTCGCTGACGATGAAGCCGCGGAACGTCAGCCGCTTGGTCAGGATGTTGCGCATCATCGCGCCGGCCCATTTCGGCGCGTGCGCCTCGGTGTCGTTGTAATGCGCGATCAGGCCGCAGACCGGAATCCGCGCGAACGCATTGAGCAGCGGAAACACCGCGTCGAACACCGCGCCGCCGACATTCTCGAAATAGACGTCGATGCCCTTCGGGCAGGCTTCCTTCAGCTTGGCGGCGAGATTGGGATCGCGATGGTCGAGGCACTCGTCGAAGCCGAGCTCGTTCTTGACGTAGGCGCATTTGTCCTTGCCGCCGGCAATGCCGATAGCGCGCGCCCCCTTGATCTTGGCGATCTGGCCGACCGCCGAGCCGACCGCACCGGAGGCGCCGGCAACCACCACCGTCTCGCCCGGCTGCGGCTTGCCGATCTCGAGCAGGCCCGTATAGGCGGTCATGCCGGGCATGCCGAGCACACCGACGGCGGTCGAGATCGGCGCGATCTTCGAATCGATCTTGGCGAGCCCCTTGCCGTCGGACAGCACATGGGTCTGCCAGCCCGCGCGCGACAGCACGATATCGCCCTTGGCAAAGGCGGGATTGTTGGACGTGATCACCTCGCTCACCGTGCCGCCTTCCATCACGCCGCCGACCGGCACCGGCGCGGCATAGGACGGTCCGTCGGCCATGCGGCCGCGCATATAGGGATCGAGCGACAGCCAGATGGTGCGGAGCAGCACCTCGCCCGCACCCGGCGTCGGCGGCGTGTAGTCCTCGAGCCTGAAATTGGCCGGCGTGGGCTCGCCATGCGGACGCGAGGCCAGAACGATGCGCTTTCCTTGGGACATGATTTCCTCTTGAGGTGATTGGTTCGTGGCGGACACGTAGTCACGCAATCCGCCTCCCCGCAAGGGAGATGGATTTGCTGTTTCGTGCGATGCTGTTTGAAATGTTGTTTGAAATGACGGCCGTCATTTCGGAAAGGCGCTGGCGCCGAACTTTTGAGGTCGTCATTCCGGGGCTCGCGAAGCGAGAGCCCGGAATCCATCGGCCGCATCACCCGTCGTGAAATGGATTCCGGGCTCGATGCTTCGCATCGCCCCGGAATGACCGGAAAAGTGGCTTACACCCCGCCCGGATAATTCGGGGCTTCGCGCGTGATGGTGACGTCGTGGACGTGGCTCTCGCGCAGGCCGGCGCCGGTGATGCGGACGAATTCAGCCTTGTCGTGGAAATCCTTGATGTCCTTGGCACCGACATAGCCCATCGCGGCGCGCAAGCCCCCGGCGAGTTGGTGCATCACGTTGCCGACCGGGCCCTTGTAAGGCACCTGGCCCTCGATGCCTTCGGGCACCAGCTTCAGCGAGTCCTTGATGTCCTGCTGGAAGTAGCGGTCGGCCGAGCCGCGCGCCATTGCGCCGACCGAACCCATGCCGCGATAGGCCTTGTAGGAGCGGCCCTGCCACAGGAAGACTTCGCCCGGCGTCTCGTCGGTGCCGGCGAGCAGCGAGCCGACCATCGCGATGTCGGCGCCGGCGGCGAGCGCCTTGGCGAGGTCGCCGGAATATTTGATGCCGCCATCGGCGATGACAGGCACGTCGGCCTTCTTCGCCGCCGCCACCGCATCCATGATCGCAGTGAGTTGCGGCACGCCGACGCCGGCGACGATGCGCGTGGTGCAGATCGAGCCCGGGCCGATGCCGACCTTGATGCAGTCGGCGCCGGCATCGATCAGGGCCTGCGCGCCGCCTTCGGTGGCGACGTTGCCGGCGACGACCTGCACCGCGTTGGAGAGCCGCTTGATGCGGTTGACGGCGTTGAGCACATGGCGCGAATGACCGTGCGCGGTATCGACCACGACGACGTCGACGCCGGCGTCGATCAGCCGCTCGGTGCGCTCATAGCCGGTTTCGCCGACCGTGGTGGCGGCGGCGACGCGGAGACGGCCCTGCGCATCCTTGCAGGCGAGCGGATGGGCGACCGCCTTCTCGATGTCCTTGACGGTGATCAGGCCGACGCAGCGATATTGGTCGTCGACGACCAGGAGCTTCTCGATGCGATGCTGGTGCAGCATCCGCTTCGCCTCGTCCTGGCTGACGCCCTCGCGCACCGTGACGAGGTTCTCGTGCGTCATCAGCTCCGAGACCTTCTGGCGGGGATCGCTGGCAAAACGCACGTCGCGGTTGGTCAGGATGCCGACCAGCTTGCCCGGCACGTTGTTGGCAGCACCGGTGACGACCGGAATGCCAGAGATGCCGTTTTCCTTCATCAGCGTCAGCGCGTCGGCCAGCGTAGCGTCGGGGCCGATGGTCAGCGGATTGACCACCATGCCGGATTCGAACTTCTTGACCTGGCGCACCTGGGCCGCCTGGCCCTCGGGATCGAAGTTGCGATGGATGACGCCGAGGCCGCCGGCCTGCGCCATCGCGATCGCCATGCGCGCTTCGGTGACGGTGTCCATCGCGGACGCCATGATCGGGATGTTGAGCGAGATCGCGCGGGTGACGCGCGAACGGATATCGGCTTCCGATGGAAGAATGTCGGACAGACCGGGCTTCAGAAGCACATCGTCGAACGTGAAGGCTTCGCGGATAGCCGGAAATCCCGTGGCCATTGCCAACTCCTTATCTGCGGTCCAGCCGCGATGGTCTTACGGATGAACGCCGCCTGCGGCGACGCTCGCTGCGTCACCGTCGAATCGGCGCCCATCGGTGGGGTTGACGCTGGTCGATAGCATGGCGGCATGACGAATCAAAGTGTTTGCCAGCCATGCACAGGCTTTTTACGGGCCCCGGCAGCCTGCTTAGCGATAACCCTGCGGCGGCCCGTACCGGCGGATCGCCGCGACCACCTCGCGGTGGCGCCGGTCTTCCCGCTTCATGTGGACCGCGATGAGGGCATGGGCCGACGGCACCAGCAGCAAGACGTGGAAAAACAGCCCGAAAATCGCGCAAACCACGATCAGGACCAGATTGAAGATGGCCGAAAACGGCTGTCCGTTCAGGAGCAGCCCGATCGGCGGCAGCAGAGCGGCAAGGACGTAGATCACGGCACACACCTCCAACGCTGGCGGATGCATAGCAGCGTCACGCAGGATTTAGGGCGTTTGGCCGGTTCCGCAATAGCGTGGCCGAAGGCAGGATGATACAGCCCCCTCGCCCGCCTTTTCAGCACAGCCATCCTATTTTGATGAACAAACAACGCCTGATCCCGCTCATCGTGGCCACCGCCCTGTTCATGGAAAACATGGACTCCACGGTGATTGCGACCTCGCTGCCGGCGATCGCCGCCGATATCGGCACCAGCCCCCTGACGCTGAAGCTCGCGATCACCTCCTACCTGCTGTCGCTCGCGGTGTTCATCCCGGCGAGCGGCTGGACCGCGGACCGCTTCGGCGCCCGCATCGTGTTCGCCGGTGCGGTTGGTGTGTTCATGCTGGGCTCGATCGGCTGCGCGCTGTCGTCCTCGGTGACCGATTTCGTGTTCGCGCGCATCCTGCAAGGCCTCGGCGGGGCGATGATGACGCCTGTTGGGCGGTTAGTGCTCTTGCGCTCGGTCGACAAGAGCGCATTGGTCAACGCAATGGCGTGGGTGACGGTGCCGGCGCTGATAGGACCAGTGATCGGGCCGCCGCTCGGCGGCTTCATCACCACCTATTTCTCCTGGCACTGGATCTTCCTGATCAATATCCCGATCGGGCTGCTCGGCATCTTCCTGGCGCTGAAATATATCGACCCGATCAAGAGCGAAGACCCCGAGCGTTTCGACCTGATGGGGCTGGTGCTGGCCGGCATCGGGCTTGCCGGCATCGCCTTCGGACTGTCCGTCGCAGGCCTCAATCTGCTGCCGTGGCCGATCGTCGCGGCGCTGGTCGGGGTCGGCTCGATCTCGATGACGCTCTACATCCTGCATGCGCGGCGGACCGGATCGCCGGTGCTGGATTTTTCGCTGCTGCGGCTGCCGACCATGCGCGCCTCGATCGTCGGCGGCTTCATGTTCCGGCTCGGCATCGGCGCGCTGCCGTTCCTGCTGCCGCTGCTGATGCAGGTCGGCTTCGGCCTGTCGCCGTTCCAGTCCGGTCTCGTGACCTTTGCCTCCGCGGTCGGCGCCATGGGCATGAAGACGCTGGCGGCCCGCATCATCAAGGCGTTCGGTTTCCGCAACATGATGACCGTCAACGCGGTGGTCAGCTCGGCTTTCCTCGCCGCCTGCGCGCTGTTCACGATCTCGACGCCGCTGATGCTGATCTTCACCATCCTGGTGGTCGGCGGCTTCTTCCGTTCGCTGCAATTCACCGCGATCAACACCGTCGCTTATGCCGAAGTCGAGGCGCCGCAGATGAGCCGCGCCACCACCCTCGTCAGCGTCAACCAGCAGCTCGCGGTGTCCGCCGGCGTCGCGGTCGGCGCGTTCTCGGTCG
>CALRXG020000042.1:0-21697 GCA_943372075.1 Bordetella parapertussis
GGTCGAAATCCCGAAAACAACCCCATGCAAAGCAGCGGGCGAAGCGCCGCCGCGCCCGCACGGACCGGCTCAGCGGATCCGCATCAGCTCCAGGTCGAAATTGCCGGTCACCGCGGTCTCGATCTGGCAGCGCGAGATTCCGATATCGCGCAGGGTCCGGTCATCAAGCTGGCGCAACGTCTTGATCGCATCGTGTCGCACCCAGTAGGTCACGAATGTATCGCCTAAAACTCGGATCAATCGGAGCAATCCGCCCAATATGCCGGACCGTGCGGGCGGTGCGGCGGCTGAGGACATCATCGTCATTGTCATCTCCTTCGGCAGCCCAGACGGCAAAGCTATAGCGTTGACACAAATGCAATTTCAGCACTTGCGCGGTGTAACCTCGGATGGCTTGCGCTCTCCTCGGTGCAATCATGGGCTTGTTCCCTCCTAAATGATCCGGTACATTGCTCGGAGCAAGTAAAACATTGCTCTCGGTGCAATAATGTCGAGATTCGAATATCTGAAGCTGGCGGATGCGGTGGCCGCCGAGATCGCCAACGGCACGCTGAAAGCCGGCGACCGCCTGCCGCCGCAGCGTCATTTCGCCTATGACCGCAACATCGCCGTCTCGACCGCGAGTCGCGTCTACACCGAGTTGCTGCGGCGCGGGCTGGTGGTCGGCGAAGTCGGCCGCGGCACCTTCGTGTCCGGCGAGGCGCGCCGCGGCATCGCGGCACCGACCGAGCCGCGCGGCGCCCGCATCGATCTCGAATTCAACTATCCGCTGCTGCCGCATCAGGCGACGATGATCGCCAAGAGCCTCGAAGGACTGGAACGGCCCGAGGTGCTCGAGGGGGCGCTGCGGCCGGCCACCAGTTTCGGTACGCGGGCGGCGCGAACCATCTCGTCGGAATTCCTGGCGCGCAAGGGCTGGACGCCGAACCCCGACCAGATCGTGTTCACCGCCAACGGCCGGCAATGCATTGCCGCGGCGCTCGCCGCCGTGGTGCCGCCCGGCGGACGCTGCGGCGTGGAGGCGTTGACCTATCCCTTCGTGAAGGGCATCGCCGCGCGGCTCGGCATCTCGCTGGTACCGCTTGCGATGGACGAACACGGCGTGCGTCCGGACGCGGTGCAGAAAGCGCATCGCGAAGCGCATCTGTCGGCGCTCTATGTCCAGCCGACGATCCAGAACCCGCTCAGCATCACGATGCCGGCGGAGCGGCGCGTCGAGCTGTTGCGCGTGGTCGAGAAGCTCGGCCTCATCGTCATCGAGGATGGCGTCTATGGATTCCTCGACGACGAGGCGCCGCTCGCCGCGCTCGCGCCCGACAGCTGCATCGTGCTCGACAGCCTGTCGAAGAAGGTCGCGCCGGGCCTCGCGCTCGGCTTCATCGTGTCGCCGCCGCGACTGCGCGAGAGCACCATGGCCGCAGTACGCTCCGGCGGCTGGACCGCGTCGGGCTACGCCTTCGCTGCCGGCCAGCGGCTGATGGCCGACGGCACCGCCGCCGAATTGTCACGGCTGAAGCGAATCGATGCCGGCCGCCGCCAGCTTCTGGCGGCGAAGCATCTGGCCGATTTCGAGGTCCAGACCAACCCGAAATCCTATCACCTCTGGCTGACCCTGCCGCAGCACTGGCGCTCGCAGACCCTGGTCGCGGCCGCGGCCCGCCGCGACATCGCGTTGACCCCGTCGACGACCTTTGCCGCCACGCCGGGGCACGCGCCCAATGCGGTACGACTCGCGCTCGCCGCACCGCCGATGGAGCAGCTCGAGCTCGGCCTGCGGACACTGGCGGGCATGCTGAGCGCAACCGAGGAAGATTTTGACTCCACGGAATGACGCTGCCCAAAGCGCCATGAGTTTTGATTGAAGCGGCTTGGCTCGGTCTTGGTTCACCTCTCCCCGCCGGGGAGAGGTCGGATTGCGCTTGGCGATGCGAAGCATCGTCCAGTGCGATCCGGGTGAGGGCTCTTGCTCTCTCGATAGACCGTAACCCCTCACCCGATTTGCTGCGCAAATCGACCTCTCCCTTGGGAGAGGTGGACTTCCGATGCCGCTCCAGGCCAACCGAATCTCATCAGGCGTTTGGCACTCCGAGGTGCGGCCCGTCCTCCATCCCGTAAGTCCCCCGTCAGCGACCGGCAGTAGCATGGGCGCTCGGGGGCCTTCTATGCGCCATCTGCTGACGGGATATTTCGTCGTCTTCGGGTTTCCCATTCAGAATTGGGTGCTCCCGACATTCGCGGTCCTTCTGACCTGGATCGCGCTCTCACGCCGGCTGCTCAGGTAGCCGGTGACGGCGATAGAACGTCAGAGCAGCAGGACGTCAGTAACCGCAGGCGGCATACGTCTTTCTGGCGAGGCGGTAGCCTGCGCCCGCGGCCACGAAGTCCACATCGAGGCACTGATCGCCTCTGCGATATTCCCCGATCACGCCGCACTGCAGATATTCGAGATTGATCCGCCAGCGCTTCTCCTGTGGTGAGTAGGTCGCGAAATCGTGCTGCGCGACCGGCGTCCCCCTGCAAATGCCGGCGACATATTGCTGCACATCGAGCGGCAGGCTGTCGATGTGATGGGATCGAGCGGATCATGCTTGTTGCCGACACTGCCGCCCTTCGAGAGCACTGGAGAGATGCTCAGCAGCACGAGGCATAGCGCCAGAAGTGGAGTCCGGATTGTCATCTGACACTCCAGCTGAAACTGATCCGTTGCTGAAGTGTATCGCGCATTGCTTACAGCCTGCTTACAGTTCGTCGTTTGTTGCGTTCGACTGCAAACCGCTTTCCACAGCAGCGCGGCAACGCCTTCAGCCAACCGGCCATTCCGCGATGAATCCCCTCGCCTTGTAAGGTTCGATCTTGTCCCACTCGACGAGGACGCGACGACGAAATTCCGGGACGGTATGCCACCGCGCACGCGGGATCGCGAAGCTGTCCACCGTCACCAGCATTTTCTCGACCTCCGGCCAGTGCCGCTGCAACGTCGTCGGATAGCGCCGCGCGGTCCAGCTGTTGCCGAGGCAGATCACGCTTCGGACATTGCCGAGGCCGAGCGCCGCGTCGATCACCGGCAGTGAGAAGATGACATTCTCGCCGGTGTTCTGCGCGCGATGCTCCTCGAGGATCCGCGCGTCCGGCACACCGCGCGCCACCATCGCGGCCTTGATGATCTCGCATTCCGAGCGGTGATCGCCGGGCGTGACGCCGCCGCTCACGATCGCGCAGCGCGCGAACCCCGCGCGCCACAAATCGACCGCGGCATCGATCCGCTCGGCGACATCGACGCGCGTGCCGAACACGAACAACAGATCGGCGGGCCTCAGCGGTGTCTCGATCAGGTGTCGCGTGTTGATCGCGGCGATCTCGTCGTCGGACGGCATCCGCAAGCTTCGATCGTCCATGCCTCCGCTCTCCCCGGCCACGACATCACCGCGACGACGATGCCGCGCGCAGCCGTGCGCGCGAAGTCACGTTTCATTGCGCTCGATTGCGGGCAGCCTTGGGCAGCAGCGCATCGGGCAATCGATCTAAGCTGTAGCGCCGCGGCCGGTTGCGCGTGACGAAGCCGCCGACCTGCCAGGCGAACAATGCCGCGAACCCGACCAGGAACAACGCACCCATCCAGTTCGAAGCCATGAGCGCCATCACCAGCAATCCGATCATTGCCACCGCAAGCCACGCCAGCACCGCCAACGCGGCGGTGTACGTCTTCGGCCCGAGGCCGCCAATCAGCGTGGCCGTGCTGCCCGCCGCCTGCATCCGGTGGTGCAGTTCGACGATGAACGCGCGATAGAGCTCGCCCTGCGGGGCCACCAGCGTAGCGGTCTGCCAGGTGGTCGAGAGGATCGCGATCCGGCCGCCCTTGGCGTTGTCGATGTCGGCACGAAACCGCTGCTGCTGCATCGAGACCGGGCGATAGGACAGTTTCACGGCGGAGATGTCGGCATAATCCCACACACCCGACCTGCCGGCGATACGCCAAGACAGCCCCGCCTCCGTCAGCTCGAACTGGTGCGCCGAGCCGACCAACGACGCCTTGTAGGCATAGCGCACAGCCGGGCCCTCACCCGCCTCCGACCGGTCCTGCAACGTTGTTGGCAATCCGCCGTTCCACCTGTTCGGACACATCCGCGCGCTTGCATGGCGTGCCGTGCCTATCCTACAAGCGAGCCATGCCCGAGACGACCTATTTTCCGCGTTACCTCATCCTCGGCGGCGCGATGGTATCCGGCGTGCTGCTGGCGCTGGCCGTGCATATGCTCGGCGCGCGCTACGGGCTCGACCTCGGCGGCCTGTGGCGCTCCGACAGCCACGAATTCATGCCAGCGGGCGCCGCGATTGCATGGTGGCTGATCGCCAGCGTCGGGTTCTCGGGCGGCTACTTCACCGCCAATCTGATGCACAGCGCGGTCGCCGGCCAGATCCCGCAGCGGATGCGGCAGTTCCTGATCGTGGTCGGCGTGCTGATGCTGGCGGGTGCCGGTCAGGCCGCGTCGGCGCCGAGCACGGTGTCGACCATTTCGGCCGTGCTCGCCGGCCTCGCCGCTTTGTGCCTCGGCGCGGCCATGGCGTTCTGCGGCGCGTATTTCGCGCTGCGCAAAAGCTAACGCCTGACGAAATCAAGTTGAACCGTAACGGCGTCGAAAGTTCACCTCTCCCTTGGGAGAGGTCGATCTGCGTAGCAAATCGGGTGAGAAGTTACGGTCTATCGAGAGAGCAAGAGCCCTCACCCGGATTGCTTCGCAATCCGACCTCTCCCCGCCGGGGAGGGGTGAAGCAAGACCGCGCCAAGCCGATTCAGCCGAAACTCATCCCGTCTTAGCGCTTCTTCGAGCGAAGCGACGCCGATTCAATCAGGCCACCGACCGTTCCGGCGTCCGGTCCAGCATCTTGGCGACGTCGGACGCCGGCCGCGGCGGGCTGAACAGATAGCCCTGCGCCTGCGTGCAGCCTTCCTGACGCAGCAGGTCGAACTGGGTATCGGTCTCGACGCCCTCCGCGGTGGTGACGATGCCGAGGCTCTTGCCGAGACCGGTGACCGCACGAACGATCGCCATCGAATCCTCGCGCGTCGCAAGGTCGGTGACGAAGGAACGGTCGATCTTGATCTTGTCGAACGGGAAGCTGCGCAGATAGCTCAACGAGGAATAGCCGGTGCCGAAATCATCGAGCGAGATCCGGACTCCGAAGCCACGCAGTTCATGCAACACCGCAAGCGTTGCTTCGCTGTTTTGCAGCAGCACCGATTCAGTGATCTCGAGCTCGAGCCGATCCGCCGACAGGCCGGACATCTCCAGCGCCGTCCTCACCGAGTTCACCAGACTAGGGTTCTTGAACTGCACCGGAGAGAGGTTGACGGCAACCGCAATGTCCGCCGGCCAGCTTGCGGCCTCCTTGCAAGCCTTGCGCAGCACGATCTCGCCGAGCGGAACGATCAACCCGGTTTCCTCGGCAACGGGGATGAAATTGTTAGGTGCGATCAGCCCGCGCAGTGAATGATTCCAACGCACCAGCGCCTCGAAGGCAACGACCTTGTCGCCCACGACATCGCGGATCGGCTGGTAGAACACCTCGAACTCGTCACGCTGCAGCGCAAGCCGCAGGTCACGCTCCAGCAGCCGACGTGCCTGCGCCCGCGCATCCATCCCGGTCTCGAAGAACCGATAGGTGCCGCGGCCGTCGGCCTTTGCGCGGTACAGCGCAAGATCGGCCTTTTGCAGCAGCTCGTCGGGATCCTTGCCATCCTCGGGCGCCAGCGAGATACCGATGCTGACGCCGATCACGAGTTGATGGCCGCCGATCTCGTAGGGCGCGGCGATCCGCTCGACCAGGAGACTTGCCAGCGACGACACGACGGACGGCCCGCTGTTGCTGCAGAACTGCACGATCGCGAATTCGTCGCCGCCGAGCCGCGCCACGGTGTCGTGCTCGGTGACGCATTCGCCGAGCCGGCGCGCGACCTCGCTGAGCAGCGCATCGCCGATCGGATGTCCGAGCGTATCGTTGATCTCCTTGAAGTGATCGAGATCGAGACAGAGCACCGCCAGCTGGTCGGAGCGCTTGGCCAGCCGCACGGCCTTCTCGAGCTGCTCGCGGAACAGGGTCCGGTTCGGCAGATTGGTCAGCGCGTCATGCCGCGCCATGTGCGAAATCTGTTCCTGCGCCTGCTGCCACTCGGTGATGTCTTCGAAGGTCGCGACCCAGCCGCCGCCCTTCATCGGCTGGTCGACGACGCGGATCGCGCGGTCATTGCGGCTGACGATCCGGGTCGCGGAGTTGCCGGCCGTTGCCTCGGCGACCAGCGCATTGCAGAACTCCTCGGGATCGCCGTCCCACTCGCCGATGGAATGCAGGTCCTGCAACACGTCGATCAGCAGGCGGCCCTGCAGCGGCACGCGATTGCGGCCCATGATCTCGCTGTAGCGCTCGTTGAACAGCATGATGCGGCCGTCGGCATCGAACATGCACAGTCCCTGCGACATGTTCTCAAGCGCGGTATCCAGCACCACCTTCTGCTTGTGCAGCTCGGTCTTGGCGCGACGATCGAGAATCGAGGCGATCAGCGAGAGCCCGAGGATCGCGAAGGCGCCGACCGCGGTCATGAACGAAAGCACGCGCGGCGAGACCGAAAGTCCGTCAGGAACGATGGTCGGGTCCGGCACCAGCGTCACCGCGCCCATCGCGGTGAAATGATGCGAGACGATGGCAATGGTCAGGAGGCCGGTTGCCGCGACCGTCGGGCCGAGACGTTCACCGCGCGTCGCAACGAGCAGCGCGAGCGCGCCGAACAGGCTTCCGAATGCGATCGAGGCGAACACGATGCCGGGCGACCAGACGATGCGCGCAGGCAACTCCAGCCCCATCATGCCGGTGTAATGCATCGCCGCGACACCGGCGCCGACGATCGCGCCACCGGCGGCGACCGTCCAGCGGCGCTCGTCGAGCGACGCGACGGCCAGTCCGACCGCCAGGATCGCAATTGCGAGGACCAGCGACAGCAAGGTGATCGGAATGTTGTAGCCGGCATCGATGCCGGGATTGTAGGCCAGCATGGCGACGAAATGGGTGGCCCAGATACCGCAGCCGCCAATGGCTGCATCGAGCCCGATCCAGATCTCACGGGTGCGGCCCTGTGCCGCCCGGGCCCGGTGAAACAGACTGATCGCAACCGCGCTGGCGAGCAGGCAAATCACCCCACCAAGGACGACCAGCCGCCAGTCATGTTCCAATGTGAGACAGGTAAAGACGCGATACATATAGGCCCCCGTTATGGACCCATAAGAACCAGCGCATTCGTGTACGAACGGTAACCGCACTGCAGCACCGCTCCGAGCATGGTGAAAAAGCCTTCAACATCTGGCGAAATCGCATGGCTCACGCTGATTTCATTGCCGCGCCTGGACCGATCCGCCGATCCAGATCAGCGCGGCCGCCCCCAGCAGCACGCCGGCGGAGACCACCAGCGCCACGTGCAACCCGGCGATGAAGGCCGCCGACCGGCTGACCATCGAGCCGAACAGCGCGACGCCGAGCACGCTGCCGGTCTGCCGGGTCGCGTTCAGCACGCCGGCCGCGATGCCGGCATGGCGCGACTCGGCGCTGCCGAGCAGCGTCGACGTCAATGGCGGCACCAGCAGGCCGAGACCGGCGCTCATCGCCAGCAGTTGCAGGCAGATCGCGGGATAGCTGGTACCGACACCGATGAACAGCAGCGCCAGGCAGCCGGTGCCCGAAAGTGCGGCGCCGAGCGCGATCGCCGCCGGGGCACCGATCCGTTCCGCAACGCGCGGCGCGATCAGATTGGCGGGCAGCACTGCGCCGAGCATCGGCACGAACGCGAGGCCGGTTGCGAACGCCGACAGTCCATTGACCTGCTGGAAGTAGAGGCTGAGCACGAAGATCAGCCCATAGAACGCGACGTTGACCAGCAGGCCGACCAGCGCGGTCAGGGCAAACATCCGGTGAGTGAACAGCGACAGCGGCAGCATCGGCTGCGCCGCGCGCGCCTCGCGCCAGACGAACAGCACGGCGAACACGGCCGCCAGCACGAAACCTGCGACCACGAACGGACTGTCCCAGCCAAGCGCGCCGCCTTCGATCAGCGCGCCGGCCAGCGTGCCGAGCGCGGCGATCGCGCCAAGCTGGCCCGGCAGATCGAGACGGTGCTGCTGATGGCGGGTGGTTTCGCCGGCAAAACGCCAGGCGAGCCACAGCCCTGCCAGTCCGATCGGCAGGTTGACCAGGAAGATGGCGCGCCAGCCCACCAGCGTGATGAGGGCGCCGCCGACGAACGGGCCGGCTGTCAGCGCAAGGCTCGCGCCGGCGGCCCAGACGCCGACCGCGCGTCCCCGCGCCTTCTCGTCGGCATAGGCGTGGCGGAGCAGCGCGAGCGAGTTGGGCACCAGGATCGCCGCGGCCAGGCCCTGGACGCAGCGCGCGGCGATCAGCGTCATCGCATCGGGCGCAACCGCGCAGGCGACCGAGGCCGCGGTGAAGATCGCAAAGCCCGCCATGAAGACGCGCTTGGCGCCGATCCGGTCGCCGAGCGCGCCCGCGGTCAGAATGAAGGCGGCAAAGGCGATGGTGTAGGCGCTGACCACCCACTGCAATTCGGCAACGCCGCCGCCGAGCGAGCTACCGATCGCGTTCAGCGCCGTGTTGACGATGGTGACGTCGAGCTGCACGACGCCGTAACCGAGACTCATCGCGGCGAGCGTCAGCGGCGCCGCGAGCCCGGTCGATTGTTGATGGGACTCTGCATGCTGGCCCGGCATGCGCCGGTCGTTCAGGAATGTCTGCTGCATGGTCTTGCTCTCGCTCCGGGCAACCAACGCGAGACATAGGCCTTCGTTTCGACAAAACACTTCGTCGTCGATCGAAGTGTGGAATCATGGTGCCGGCCGGCACATGCCGCCGCGGCGACGCTACGCGGCGTTTTGCCTCAAGAGACCTGCGGCCCGGCGTCGCCGGTCTTATTCCCGCCCGATCGCGGTCCAATCACCCCGATCATGCGCATCATGCGCAGGTGCATGGCGACTTCAGGCTTTGGTAAACGCCGCAGCCAGCCAGGCGATGTCCCCATGCTGGTGCATATCGTCCATTCCGACCGCGCCAGCCGCCCCGCGCCTACGCCGAGATGACGGCAAAATCGCCCAAAATGCCGATGAAATCGGCTGGAATGGCCGGCCATGCATCGTACCAAGCCGACCGGATGGCATGGCTGCGACTCACATTCCGCGGAGCGAGAACATATGTAGCCAGTATGACAATGATGCTGGACGGGAGCCGAAGCTTGGCTTGTCAAGGGCTGCACAACGCATCGGTTTTGCCTTATGGGTCATCGCGTACGGTGCGCATGCCCGTTACCCGTCGCCATCCGTGACCGGGTCCCACTACAATTGCCGCCCCGCCGGGAGGATGAATGCTTCGGCTGCTGACCACGCTCGGGCGTGGTTTCAAGGAAAAGATCGGCTGGAAACGGCTTGGGATCGCCGCGAGTGTCTTGATCATCGCGCTGGCGATCACGTCGCTAATCCACACCCTGAAGGGCGTCGACACCGGTGTCATCCTCACCGCGCTGACCGACATCGCGCCGCACCGGATCGCGCTGGCTGCGCTCTGCGTGGTCGGGGCGTTCTGCACGCTGACCTTCTATGACTTCTTCGCGCTGCGCACGATCGGCAAGAACCACGTGCCCTATCGCATCGCAGCGATGTCGAGCTTCACCAGCTACACGATCGGCCACAATATCGGTGCCACCGTCTTTACCGGCGGGGCGATCCGCTTCCGGATCTATTCCGACTACGGCCTCACCGCGATCGATGTTGCCAAGATCTGCTTCCTGTCGGGGCTGACGTTCTGGCTCGGCAATCTGTTCGTGCTCGGCATCGGCATGGCGTGGCATCCGTCGGCGGCGTCGGCCATGGACCTGCTGCCGCCGGCGATGAACCGGCTGATCGCGATCGGCTGCCTTGTCGGCATCGGCGCCTATTTCGTCTGGCTGCTGACCGGCGAGAAGCGCCGCGAGCTCGGCCAGAACGGCTGGAAGGTGGTCTTGCCTTCGGCCCGGCTGACGCTGTTGCAGATCCTGATCGGCGTGGTCGATCTCGGCTTCTGCGCGCTCGCGATGTACCTGCTGATGCCGACCGAGCCGCATATCGATTTCGTCTCGCTCGCGGTCGTGTTCATCCTGGCGACGCTGCTCGGCTTCGCCAGCCACGCCCCCGGCTCGATCGGCGTGTTCGACGCCGCGATGCTGGTGGCGCTGCCGGAGTTCAGCAAGGAACAATTGCTGGCGACGCTGGTCGTGTTCCGCATCCTTTATTTCCTGATCCCGTTCGGGATTTCGATCTCGATCATGGGCATGCGCGAGCTGTGGCTCAACGTCGTGCAACCATGGCAGGAACGAAAGCGATTGAGCCAAGCCTGCACGGCTTCGGCGACCGTGCGGCAACCGATCGAAAGCCGGCAGCAGCGGATCAGGCAGCTGAAACGGTAACAGGCAACGCTATCGGCCCTCGCCGCGGTCCTTCAGTCCGGGATTTTCGATCTCCGCCGTCCGCTCTCTTATTTTCGCCGTACCGCTCACGTCAAACCGCGCCATGATTGGCTCTTTGGTTCGATTTTCGCTTCGTGTGACGGTCTGCAGCGTGCTGCTCGGCAGCGCGCTGGCAGGGGTGTTCGCGTCGGCCGCGGACGCGCAGGACAGCCAGTTGCAGATCTCCTGGGAGGTCCGCAACCGCTTCCGCCTGTTCCGCGAGGAACGCGACTTCCGCCTGCATGTCGAAAGCGGGCTCGGTCGCAGCGTGCTGGCCTCGGAGCAGGCGCTG
Organism: Bordetella parapertussis; assembly: GCA_943372075.1. Taxonomy (GTDB): domain Bacteria; phylum Pseudomonadota; class Alphaproteobacteria; order Rhizobiales; family Xanthobacteraceae; genus Bradyrhizobium. Next base: position 10,824 of record CALRXG020000042.1, read on the forward strand.
GAGCTGCAAAGCGACGGCCGCGGCTGGGCGCGCAACACGGTCAACCGGCTCTGCATCGACCTGCAGGGCCGCGTCAACGAGCCCTGCACCCGCGACAACGTCAAGGAAAGCTATCTGACGCCGATCGATCATCCGGTCACCGTGCGGCTGACCGGCCCGGTTCCGGTCGGCGCCACCTGCGCCTGGTCGTTCGACGACGGCGACGGGCCGCAATCCTCCACCTTCGATTGCGCCGAGCCGGTCAATCTGCGCGTCCGCTACGGCCGCACCACGGTCGCGACCGTCGACGTCGCCAGCGGCTCGGACGCCAACCAGCGCGTGACGACGCAGATCGCGGTGCGCGATCTGTTGATCGCGGGCCTCGGCGACAGCATCGCGTCGGGCGAAGGCAATCCGGACCGTGCCATCGCGCTGTCCGACGAGGGGTTCTGCTTCCGCTCCTATCTCGGCGGGGCGCAGTATTACCGGCCGAGCCGCGCCGGCTACAAGGGCGGCCGCGCCTGCGAGGCGCCGGATACCCTGACCAACTGGCAGCGCCAGAGCGCGCTGTGGCTCAATTCGGCCTGTCACCGGTCGCTCTACAGCTACCAGACCCGCACCGCGCTCGCGCTGGCGGTGCAGTACCCGCACATCGCGGTGACCTATCTGCCGCTGGCCTGTACCGGCGCCAGCATCGCCGACGGCCTGCTCGGCTCGCAGCAGGCCCGGGAGTGTCTGCCGACCAAGACGGCCAGCACCTGCTCGGGCACCGTCAACGGCCAGATCGCGGAGCTGCGCACCGCGCTGGCCGCCGCCAAGCGCCGGCAGCCGGACCGCAAGCTCGACCTCGTGCTGCTGTCGATCGGCGCCAACGACATCTACTTCTCCGGCCTCGTCGCCAACGTGATCGTCGACACCCCGACCGAACGCGCGCTGTTCAGCCAGGGCGGCTCGATGGCCAGCGTCGACGACGCCCGCTCGGCGCTGGCGCGCGACCTGCCGGCCGGCTTCGCCAAGCTGCGCGATGCGCTGAAGCCGCTGGTCGGCGGCGACCTTTCGCACGTGATCTACACCGCCTACGCCAATCCGGCGCTCGCCAATGGCGGCGCGCCCTGCCCCGGCGGCCGCGCCGGCTTCGAGATCCATCCCTCGTTCAACGCCGATCCGCAGCGGCTCGCCGAGGTCTCGGGCTTCGTGCAGAACGAATTCCTGCCGCAGCTCAAGGCCATCGCGCAGTGCCAGTCCGGCATCATCTGCCGCAATCCGCAGACCGACCGCATGACCTTCGTCGATGCGCATCAGGACGCGTTCGCGAGCCATGGCTTCTGCGCGCGCGCCGCGAGCGATCCGGAGTTCGACCGCGACTGCTTCGCCGCCAATGGCGACAGCTTCGTCTCCGACCTCGTCGCCGCCGCCAGCCAGCCGCTCAAATGCGGCCGCAGCGCCGGCGAGTATCGCGCCTATTTGCCGCGCGCGCGCTGGATCCGCGACGCCAATGACAGCTATTTCACGGCGATGACCTACCCGCAGGGGCTGCCGTCCTCGATGCAGCCCACCGACATCCACGACGCGACATGGGGCATCCTGTCGGCGGTGTATGGCGGCGCGGTGCACCCGAGCGCGGAAGGCCATGCGGCGATGGCCGACGCCGCGCTTCCCGCAGCGGCCACCGTGTTGCAGCTCGACACCGCCGTGCCCGAGGTGATTTCCGAGCCGGTCGCACCGCTGCCGGCTGCTCCGGCGCCGGCCGCGCCGGAGCAACGCTGAGGGCTCGCGCCGCAGGACCGCGGACGCGAGCGCGCGTGATCGTAAGAAGGCTTGTTATCTAAGCATGATCTTTTCGGAAAACCGCTTCGCACTTTTCCGGATCATGCTTTAGTGCCGCTTGGTCACCGGCGCGGGCGCCGGCGGCCTCACTGCGGCAGCCTGCGCCGGCAGATATTTGGCGACGATCGTCGGATCAAGCTGCGCCAGCGCCGTATCCGGCAGCCGGGTCCAGACCTCGTCCTTGCCGAACAGCGAGATGCCGAGATAGCCGCGCATGGTCAGCGTCTGGCCATCGGCGCTCAAGGTCATCTTGGCCTTGTAGATCTTGCCGTTGCGCGGATCGAGCACGTTGCCGCCTTCATAGGCGAGCCCGTTGCGCTTCATGTCGCGGATGAAAGGAATGCCAAGCCACGGCATGTCCTTGCGATCGTCGGTGCATTTCGAGCAGACCGGATTGGGCGGATCGTCGGGCGATGAGAACATCCGGGCGATCATGCCTTCGTACACGCCGTTGCGCTCGATCACCAGGAACCAGCCCTCGGGCTTGCCGTCTTCGGTCTTCTGCCAAAGCCCGGCCGCCGATAGCTCGGCCGCGGAAGCCGCAAGTGGAGCAGCTAGCGCGAAGGCCATAGCGATCGCAAACATCAGCCGAAGTCTGGACAGCGTGTTCCGCATCATCATCACCTGCTCAATCGACGCCCCCGCATGGCAACAGACTACGGCCATTTCGCGGAGTGTTCCAGTACCCGCACCGAGCCGGAACTGGCCCGTGCCCCCGGCATTGGTCGCTGTCGGAGTGGAATCAGTTCACTCCAAGCTTCTTCTGCAAACTCGATGACGATGTTGTGTACTGGAACACCAGCCGCTTGTCCGGATAGACGTAGCGATGCGCCTTCTGCGCCATCAACGCGCCCTCGTGGAAGCCGGACAGAATCAGCTTCAGCTTGCCGGGATAAGTGTTGATGTCGCCGATCGCGAAGATGCCCGACACGTTGGTCTCGAACGCCGCGGTGTCGACCGGCACCAGGTTGTTCTCCAGCTCGACGCCCCAGTTGGCGACCGGACCGAGCTTCATGGTGAGGCCGAAGAACGGCAGCATGGTATCGCATGCGATGGTCGAGATCGCATTGTCGTTGCCCTTCAGCGTCGCGCCGGTGAGCTGTCCGGCGGCGCCTTCGAGCGCGGTGACCTGACCGATCCTGAGATCCATCTTGCCGTCGGCGACCAGCGCGCGCATCTGCTCGACGCTGTGCGGCGCCGCGCGGAAATCGTCGCGCCGGTGCAGCAGCGTGATGCGCTTGGCGAGCGGATGCAGGTTGAGCGTCCAGTCGAGCGCGGAATCACCGCCGCCGACGATCAGGATGCTCTTGTCGCGGAACTGCTCCATCTTGCGCACGGCGTAATGCACCGAGGTGCCTTCATAGGCTTCGATGCCGGGCACCGGCGGCCGCTTCGGCTGGAACGAACCGCCGCCCGCCGAGATCACCACGACCTTGGCCTCGAACTCCTTGCCGCCGTCAGTCTTCACGCGAAACAGCGGATCGCCGATCTTCTCGATGCTCTCCACCATCTCGTTGAGATGGAAGGTCGGGTTGAACGGCTTGATCTGCTCGAGCAGTTGATCGGTGAGGCCCTGGCCGGTGACCATGGGAATGCCGGGAATGTCGTAGATCGGCTTCTCCGGATAGAGCTCGGCGCACTGGCCGCCGATCTTGTCGAGGATGTCGACCAGATGCACCTTCATGTCGAGCAGACCCAGTTCGAACACGGCGAACAGTCCGCAGGGGCCCGCGCCAATAATCAGCACATCGGTTTTGATCGCTTCGCTCATATCCGCTTCTTTTCAAGTTGAGATCGACCGGGCGGCTTCTCGCCTGCCCAGCCAAGCATGGCCGGATCGGGACATGCATAATAGGGGTAGGGGCTGGCGCGGCAACCCCTTGCCGAGCCTTCGTAACTCGGCTGTATGGACAGAAACTGACGGAGATCAATTCTCGTGAACGCCCCTGTCCGCACCGATGACACGCCGCGCCTGGAAGATTTCCCCTATCGGCTGTCCGACAATGTGCGGTTTGCCGATCTCGACCCCAACGGCCACGTCAACAACGCCGTCTATGCGAGCTATTTCGAAACCGGCCGCGTCACGCTGGTGAAGGATCGCAGCATGGGGCTGATGCCGGCGGGTCTAGGCTGGATCATGGTGCGCCTCGACATCCACTTCCGCGCCGAGTTGCACTGGCCGGGACAGATCGAGCTCGGGCTTGGTCTCGTCAAGTTCGGACGGACGTCGACGACCTTCGATCAGGTGGTGTTTTCGGAAGGGCGCTGCGTGGCGTCGGCGAAGGCGATCACAGTGATGATCGACGAGGCGACGCGGAGGCCGACGCCGCTGCCGGCGGAGGTCAAGGAGAACTTCCGCCGCTGGGTGCGTCGCGGCGTGACTCCGGACGGCGAGTAAGCGACATCAGCGCGTTGCGGGCGAAGCGGATAATGGTTCGCGTGAAGCACACGCGTCGAAACTAAACATAGAGCCCCGTTCCGATTCAACCGGAACGGTAGCCTTCAGGCCTGTCGTTCCGGCGTCGACACGACCAGTCCGTCGAGATCGTCGGTCACCTTGATCTGGCAGGACAGCCGCGAGTTCGGGCGCACGTCGAAGCCGAAATCCAGCATGTCCTCTTCCATCGGCGACGGCGCGCCGACCTTCTCGCGCCAGGCTTCATCGACATAGACGTGGCAGGTCGCACAGGCGCAGGCGCCACCGCATTCGGCTTCGATACCGGGAATGGCGTTGCGAATCGCGCCTTCCATCACAGTCGCGCCGTTCTCGATCTCAATGGTGCGTTTCTCGCCGGTATGGTCGATAAAGTGGATTTTGGCCATGATTGCTCGTGCTGCCGGAATGCGCCGGACGATGAATGGAAAGGTCCCGGCAGTCGTATAACGGGTCGATCCGCACAGCGCCAGCGCGGAGACCGAAATCCTGCCTGCCGGACCGGACCGCGCCAACAGCCGGCGCCAAGGCCGTTCCTGCGCCTGTCGGTACCGGAACGGCGATCAGCGGCCCAGAATCAGCTCGATCGCGGTGCGCGCCTCGGCGATGGCAGCGCCGAGCGCGGCAAGCGGCTGGGCCGGATCGGACCCGCCGCCGAGCGCGGTTTCCAGCTGGGCGGCAGCCTCGGCGACACCGAAGGCGCCGATCGCCCGTGCCGACCCCTTGAGGGTATGGGCATGGGTCGTCGCCTCCGGCGGCAAGGCCGCCAGCTCACCGAGAATCCGGGCGGACTGGGTGGAGAACATGGCCAGGACTTCGCGTTCCAGGGCCGGGTCGCCCAGCGTCATGCGCTGGAGATGGTCGACGTCGATCGGCCCGCCGCCCGGCGCGAGCGGCGGCGATTGGGTCCATTCAACCCGTTCGAGATGAAGCGGCATAGCCAGTCCCTGTGGTCCCTGTCCGGCCCTTGCCGGCGGGATCGTTGGCCCAGCCAATCACGAAACTGGTTAACGGATTGTTGTCTGGATGATCGGCAAAACCGCCTGATTCTGGACAATTTCCGGACACAATCGACGCACCAGGACGGGAATTTTGAGTGCCCATAAGACCTTATGGCGCAAAGCTGTTAACGATGATTAAGAAAGTATTAATCGCAAGCATTTCATTCGCTTCACTCTCCCCATAGGATGTTTGCGGATGTAGCGGACAAGCCGCCGAGGGGGGCGCTTGCGCTCCGCTTGTGGGCACCGGCTTCGAGCTTGCGCGGGGACAATCGCAGGCTCGCCGACGCGTAAATAGTGAGAGGGCTTAGACTGAACATGGCGAACACTCCCAAGAAGGTCAAAGATCCCACCGAAGTCGCGCTTTCTGCCATCCAGGAAGCCCTCAACATCAGCGAACAGGGCGCGGAGAATCGCAGCCCCCTCAACGACGGCGCCGCGCCGCCGAGCCTGCCGCCGGCCACACCGGATTTTTCAGCCACGTCGTTCGAGCCCCGCGCGAATGCCGATCGCGCGGTCTTCGAGCCGATCGAGGAACCGCGCAACCAGCGCCGCGCGGCCAATGACGATCGCGCCAGCATCGGCCAGATGCTGCAGGAGGTGCAGAGGGGCCGCCCCTCCCTCAACACCTACACCCTGTTCGCGATCTGCTCCGGCGTCTGGCTGCTCGGCTGCGCCATCCTCACCGTCGCCTTCTGGCCGTCGCTGCAATCCGCGATGGCGCAGGGCACCGGTGTGCTGGTGCTTGCCGGCCTTGCCGCGCTGTTCATCGCCCCGGTGCTGCTGTTCTTCTTCGTCTCGACCCTGGCCGCCTATGGTCAGAACATGAACAAGATCGCGCAATCGATGGCGCACGTCGCGATGCGTTTCTCGGAGCCGGAGCATGCCGCCTCCGATTCCATGGTGACGGTCGGCCAGGCGATTCGCCGCGAGGTCGCGGCGATGGGCGACGGCGTCGAGCGCGCGATCGCGCGCGCCGGCGAGCTCGAGACCCTGGTCGCCAACGAAGTGGCGGCGCTGGAACGCGCCTACTCCGACAACGAAGTGCGCATCCGCGCGCTGCTGCAGGACATCGCCCACCAGCGCGACAATCTGGTCGGCCAGGCCGAGCAGGTGCGCAGCGCGATCTCCGGCGTGCAGATCGACCTGCGCCACGACATCGCACTGATTTCGGACGCGATCGCCTCGCGCGTCGACGAGGTCGCCAAGAGCATCACCGGCGCGCTGGAAGAGCGCGGCCAGCACATCACGACCGCGCTGAGCCATGCCGGCGACAACATGATCCTCGCGCTCGGCGAGCGCGGCGGCGACCTGCTCGACCGCCTCGAGGAAGCCAGTGCCGAGACCACCCGCGCGGTGCTCGACGCCTCCGAGCGGCTGACCACCAGCCTCAACTTCAAGACCGGCCACGTCCATGACGAATTCGTCGATCTGGCCGATCGCGTCCATGAGATGCTGAACGAGCGCATCGACCGCATCACCGGCGAGTTCGAGCAGCGCTCGTCCGCGATCGTCGACGGCATCTCCGACCGCACCGCGGACGTGCACGACTCCCTGAAGAACTCGGCCGATTCACTCCTGCTCGAGCTCGAACTGCGCAGCAACGACCTGGTCGGCAAGATCGACGACGCCGGCAACCGCCTCGCCGGCCAGATCATGACCTCCGGCGACAAGGCGAGCGAAGCGCTCGACGTCACCGTCAATTCGCTGGTCGCCAAGGTGGTGGGCCAGACCGAGACCGCGCACGATTCGCTGTCGCTGCAGATGAGCGCGTTCGACGACCTGGTGAAGAACCATGGCAGCGAGCTGGCCGAGAAATTCGCCCGCGACTCCGGCACGCTCGGCGCGCTGATCACCCGCCACATCTCGGAATTCGACCGCACGGTGAAGACCTTCGGCGGCGACATCGTCGACCGCATGGGCCAGCGCACCCAGGACATCGCGGACAGCCTGAAGACCTATGTCGACACCTTCGACCATCGCGTCAGCACCAACAGCGGCGAGATCACCGCTTCGCTCGACCAGCGCCTGCTGCAGTTCGAGACCACGCTCGGCAGCCGCGTCACCCATCTCGACGCCTCGCTGACCGACAAGCTGTCGTCGTTCGACTCTTCGCTTGCCACCAAGATCGGCTCGTTCGACGGCCGCCTGCAATCGCTGGATGACGCGATCGACGGCCGCATGAAGACGCTCGAGGTCACCTTCGAGAGCCGCGCCAAGTCGGTCACCGACACCATCGACGGCCATCTCGGCACGCTCGCGACCCAGCTCACCGAAGGCGCCACCCAGGCGATCCACTCGATCGACTCGCGGCTCGGCCTGCTCACCACGACCCTGACCGAGGGCACGGTGCAGGCGATCGCCGCGGTCGACCACCGCATCAACGGCGTCACCGAGACCATCGACGGCCACAGCATCCGCCTGGTCGACACCATCAACGGCCACAGCACCCGTCTCGCCGACACCATCAACGGTCACAACACCCGCCTCGTCGACACCATCACGGGTCACAGCGCGAACCTGACCGACACCATCTCGGCGCGCTTCGCCAACATCCAGCAGGGCATCGAGAGCCATGTCGGCGTGATCGCAAGCGACATCGACACCCGCGTCGCGCAGTTCGAGGACCTGCTCGGCTCGCGCGTCGAGGCGGTCGCCGGCCGCATCGAGAGCAGCGGCCGTCAGGCCAGCGAGGACCTGATGTCCCGCGCCGAGTTGCTGTCGTCGAGCATCAAGTCCCATGTCGAGGACGCCGAACGCTCGCTGACCAACCTCGTGGTCAACACCAGCGAGACGATCCAGACCGGCGCGCGTACCGCGCAGCAGGCACTGCTCACCGTGTCAGCCGATGTCGGCAACCAGCTCAAGCAGAGCTCGGCCGAGGTCGAGAGCGTGCTGACCGCGGTCGGCACCAATGCGGCCAATTCGATCCTCACCAGCGCCCGCGACGCCCAGGTGTCGCTGGTCTCGGCCTCCGGCGACGTCGCCTCCCAGATCAAGTCGCTGTCGGAGGATGTCGAGCGCACGCTGCAAGCGGCCGGCAGCGCCACCGCGGCCTCCGTTCTGTCGGGCGCCCGCGACGCCCAGACCACGCTGGTCAGCGCATCGGCCGAGGCCGCCGGCCAGGTCAAGTCGCTGGCCGCCGATGTCGAGCAGTCGCTGTCGATGGCCGGCTCTGCCGCCGCCGAAGCGATCATGACCGGCGCCCGCGAAGCTCAGACCACGCTGATCTCGACGTCGAGCGACGTCACCGGCCAGGTCAAGTCGCTCGCCAGCGACGTCGAGCGTTCGCTCTCGATGGCCGGCTCCGCCACCGCGGAAGCCGTCGTCGCCTCCGCCCGCGAGGCCCAGACCACGCTGGCCGGCGCATCCACCGAGGCCACCAACCTGATCCGCTCGCTGGCGGCCGACATGCAGCACTCGCTCTCGACTGCCGGCACCGCGACCGCGGAATCCATCGTCGCCTCGGCCCGCGAGGCCCAGAGCACGCTGGCCGGTGCGTCGACCGACGCCACCAACCTGGTCCGGACGTTGTCAGCCGACATCGAGCGCTCGCTGTCGATGGCCGGCACCGCCACCGCGGAATCCGTCGTCGCCTCCGCCCGCGAAGCCCAGAACACGCTGGCCGGTGCATCCTCCGAGACCACCAACCTGGTCCGCACGCTTGCGGCCGACATCCAGCACTCGCTCTCGACGGCCGGCTCCGCCACCGCGGAATCCATCATCGCCTCTGCACGCGAAGCGCAGAGCACGCTGGCCGGGGCATCCACCGAGGCCACCGACCTGGTCCGCACGCTGGCAGCGGACATGGAGCGCTCGCTGTCGATGGCCGGCTCTGCCACCGCGGAATCGATCACGTCCGGTGCGCGTGAAGCCCAGAGCACGCTGGTCAATGCGTCGACCGACGCCGCGACCAAGGTGTCAGCGCTCGCCGCCGACATTCAGCGCGCGCTGTCGATGGCTGGTTCCGGCACCGTCGAGCTGCTGACGGCCGGCGCCCGCGAGGCGCAGAACACCCTCGTCACCGCGTCGACGGAGGCGGCCAACCACGTCAAGTCGCTGGCGGTCGATGTCGAGCGCACGTTGACGTCAGTCGGCACCAACACCGCGCAATCGATCGCGGGCAGCGCCCGCGATGCGCAGAACTCGTTCGTAGCAACATCGAGCGAGGCCGCAAACCAGATCCGCGCGATCTCTGCCGAGATCGAGCGCTCGCTGACCGCGGCCAGCGCGGACACCGCGCAGACCATCCTGGGCAGCGCCCGCGAGGCCCAGAGCGCGTTCGCGGCGACCTCGGCCGATGCCGCCGCTCAGATCCGCACGCTGTCGACCGACGTCGAGCGCGCGCTGGGCTCCGTCACGGCCAAGACCACCGACAACATCCAGACCTCGGCGCAGAACGCGCAGGCGGCACTGATCACGATGTCCAACGAGGTCTCGACGAAGGTCAAGACGACCTCCGCCGACATCGAGCGCTCGGTGCTGTCCGCCTCCAGCGCGTTCGGCTCGGCGATGACCGGCAAGACCGACGAGATCGTCACCTATGTGCAGCAGCAGACCGAGCGCCTGTCGCAGATGGTCGACGGCCGCCGTGGCTCGCTGGTCGAGGCGCTGACCGCCAAGACCACGCAGCTTGCGACCGACATGGATCGTGCCACCGCGGATGCGCTGAAGGCGATCGAAACCCGCGGTCTCGCCTTCTCGCAGTCGATGTCGGCGCATGGCAGCGATGTCGCGCGCAACATCACCTCGGCCGGCGATCAGGCAACCGGCGCGGTGGCGAAGTCGCTCAAGGAGCTCGAGCACGCCTCGCGCGCGGCGATCGACCAGTCGCGCCAGGTCTCGATCTCGGCCGTCACCGAGATGCAGGAGACCAGCAAGATCCTGCGTACCGATACGGTGGCGCTGTTCGAGCGGCTGCGCGAAGGCAACATCCTGCTGCAGGAGGTATTGACCGGCGCCCACGACAACCTCAACTCGCTGGAGCGTGCGCTGGTGACCCGCGTGGCCGACTTCGTGTCCGCCATGAACGACGTCACCTCGCGCAACGGCGTGGCAACCCAGACGCTGGAAGACCAGCTCACGGTGTTCAACAGCAAGACCGGCAAGGCGCTGGAGGATCTCGGCGCGCTGTCGAGCCAGTTCGAAACCCATGGCAAGGCGCTGATCGACGCCGCCGCCGTGGTCGAGCAGGCCAACCGCTCGACGACGGTCTCCGTCAACGATCGCAAGTCCGAGCTCGAAGCGCTGGTCACCACCATCGACCTGCGCACCACCGATCTCGACCAGCGGCTGTCGCGCTTCACCGGCTTGCTCGATGAATCGCTGGCCGCGGCCGAGGAGCGCGCCCGCGACATCGCCCGCGTCGTGGCGGAAACCGCCGGCGCCGGCTCGGCTGCGATCAGCAGGCAGTTCGAGGCGGTGCGCCAGGCAGCCGAGAACGAGCGTCAGCAGACCGTCGATGCGATGAACGAGCTCTACCAGCAGAGCAACGCCGAGACCGATGCGATGTTCAAGGAATCGACGGAGAAGTTCTCCGCGATGGTCACGGCGATGAAGCAGATGGCGAGCGAGATGCACAGCGAGCTCGAGGCCACCCGCAACGAGCTGCGCCGTGGCGTGCTCGAGATGCC
>CALRXG020000043.1:0-21289 GCA_943372075.1 Bordetella parapertussis
AATCCGCTGCTGGTCATCCTTGTCGGCGACGCGAAACAGCTTCAGCACGTTGGAAATATTGGCGCCGATCTCGTTGCCGGTGCCGTCGCAACAAATCACAATATCCTTCGGCATCCGTTCCCCCGCGGTCGCCGTGAAAATTCGTGCCCCAATGTATGGCAGGATGCGCGGAGGGTTCAATCTCCAATTGAAGACGGTTTAGTGTACGCGGTGTGACCACCGGTGCCGCCGGCGCAGCCGCTGATCCGATTGCCGCCATTGGCACCAGCTGCATACTCGCTCTCCGCGCCATCCGTAGAATTCAATTGCCACACCCCGGAAAAGGTGGGAATCTGAACGGCAATCATTGCTGTGGTGCGTTGACATTCTCTCCCGTTCGGGGACTTCGCCGGTGCACGCGATCATTCTACCTGCGGGTTGCCGCAGTTTTCTCATCATCGACAGGAACGGATCGGCATGAGCCATCAAGCCCTCGTGACGGTCATTCTCGCGGGTCTGGTGGTGATTGCGTTCGGACTGTTCTGGTGGGTCGGTGTCTATTCCGATCGCGTCTTTGCCAAGCGATTCCGCGCTCGCTTTCCCGAGAGGACGTTGAGCTACACCGGCGACCAGCTTGGCGAACTGGTACAGTCCGATCTTCGGATGAAGTACGTCTTCCCGATTCTGTTCCCGCTCGATCTCATCGTCATGCTGGCGCTGGCGGGCGCGCTGGGCGCGGCGTCATCGCACTTGCTCAAGCAGTTCTATCCGGCCGCGGCGTCGCTCGGCCTGGTGGTGCCGGCGGTGTATCTGCTCAGCGACCTGATCGAGGACTGTCTGTTGGCATGGCTGCTGCTGCGCGGCGACCGGCACGAGGCCGCGCGCTCGGTTTCGATCCTGAAGGCGATCACGACGATCAAGTTCGCGAGCATCTTCGCATCGATCGCGCTGACGCTGATCGCCTTCGTCGGCTGGCTGTTCCACACCGAAGCGCTTGCCATCTGAGACGGGCTGAGACCGTCGCCGACGCTGCCGTCTATTGATAGGTCGCCACGATGTCGGACACGGCCCGCTCGAGCTGCTGCGCGGTGGCGCATTGGCGTACCACGGTGCAGAAGGTCGCATAGCGCGGCATCTCGGAATCGCCAAAACCCCAGACCATGCGGCCCTCGGGGTTGAGCCACACCAGCCGTTTGGAGCGTTCGCCGATGCGGCGCAGGATGTCGGCGCGCGGATCGAGATTGTTGCTGCGGGCGTCGCCGAGCACGATCACCGTGGTCTGCGGCGTGATCGCGCTCATCCAATTGTCCTCGAAATCGGCGAACGAGTTGCCGTAGTCGGACGAGCCGAAGCCGACCTTGGACATGATCTCCTTCATCGCCTCTTCCGGCGACATCGATTCCAGGATGTCGCTGACCTCGATCAAATGGCCCGAGAAGGCGAACGAACGGACGTCGTCGACCACCTCATGCAGGCTGTGGATCAGGAGCAGGAAGAAGTCCGAGACGCGGGCGACCGAGCCCGAGACATCGCACAGCGCCACGATCTTCGGTCGGTCGCGGTGCTTGCGCTTCCACGCGGTCAGGAACGGCACGCCGCCCCAGGCCGCGTTGCGCCGCAATGTGCGGCGGACGTCGAGATGGCCGCGGCGCTGGCGCTTGCGCGGCTTGGAATAGCGTTCGCGCAGCCGCCGCGCGATCTGGCGGATCAGCGCGCGCATCTGCTCGACCTGCCGCGGCTCGATCCGCGCCAGCGGCGCGTTGCGCAGGATCTCGTTGCGCAGGTTTTCCGCTTCCTCGCGGCCGTAGAGCAACAGCGCCTGCGAGACCGCCTCGCGAACCGTGCCGCGCAGGCCGTTGAGCGCCTCCTGCAGTCGTTCGGCGAGCGCCGGATTGCGCGTGGTCTGCTCGTCGATGTCGTCGCGCAGGCGCTGGATGCCCATCGCGTCGAGGATACGGGTCTGGAAGATGCCGCGCTGGGTGAAGTAGCGGATTTCGGACAGCGAGGCGGCGCCGGAGGCGTTGGCGATCGCCGTCGAGATCGCGGAACGATCCTGCGACAGCAGCATCTGCGCCAGCGTGCCGATATTCTCGTTGGCCGCGCCGCCTGACGTATCGCCATGCTCATCGGCCGAGGGGTTGACGCCGGATTCGCTGCTGTCGTCAGCCTTGTTCTGCTCGGTGCTCTCCTGCTGCGGCTCGGGCTGGCTGAAGAACAGGTCGAAGCATTCGCCGAGCGAGCGCTTCTCGTCCTGGGTCTTGGCGAGTGTCAGCAGGAAGGTGTCACGCAGGACGTCGCGGTCGGCAAAGCCGACCTGGGCGACCGCCCGCATCGCGTCGATGCTTTCGGCGGGCGAGACCCGGACCCCGGCTCCCCGCGCCGCACGAAAGAAGCGATGCAGGTTCTCGCGCATCTTCTAAAGCGCGATGAAATTGGATTGAATTGTCATCGCGCTTTGGCTCCTTCCTTGAGCACGATCCTGTCGGAAAACCGCTTCACACTTTTCCGGATCATGCCTTAGCTGAACACGCCTTGACGCGATGCCTTGGCGATGAAGGACGAGATCTGCGGCGTCGCAGCCTCGATGTCGGCCTCGTACTTCAGCAGCACGTTGAGCGTGTCCTTGACGATCTCGTGGTCGAGCTCGTTCGCCTGCAGCAGCACCAGCACGCGTGCCCAATCGATCGCCTCGCTGACCGAGGGCAGCTTCTTCAGGTCCAGCGAGCGGATCTCGTGGATGAAGCCGACCATCTGCTTGCGCAGGGTCTGCGAGATGCCGGGCACCCGGCTCTCGACGATGCGCTCTTCCAGCTTCTGCTCGGGGAAGCCGATATGCAGATGCAGGCAGCGCCGCTTCAGGGCGTCGCCCAGATCGCGTTCGCTGTTCGAGGTCAGGATCACGGTCGGCGGCGCCACCGCGGAGACGGTGCCGAGCTCGGGGATCGTGACCTGGAAGTCCGAGAGGATCTCCAGCAGCAGCGATTCGAATTCGGCGTCCGACTTGTCGATCTCGTCGATCAAAAGCACGCAGCCTGCCGGCTGCTCCAGCGCCTGCAACAGCGGCCGCGGCTCGACAAACTCCTTGGAGAAGAACACGTCGCCGAAGGTGTGGAGCTGGTCGAGTGCGGCCGCCAGCGTCTGCGCGCCGCCGAGCACCTCGCCGAGCTTGTCCTTGAGGATCTGGGTGTAGAGCAGCTGCTTGGCGTATTTCCACTCATACAGTGCCTTGGCTTCGTCGAGGCCTTCGTAGCACTGCAGGCGGATCATCTTCATGCCGCGCCAGGCGGCGATCGCCTTGGCCAGCTCTGTCTTGCCGACGCCGGCAGGGCCCTCGACCAGGATCGGCTTCTCGATCTGCTGCGACAGATAGACCGCGGTCGCGATCTGCCGGCTTGCAATATAGCCTTGCGCGGCGAGGCCGCTTTCCACGGCCTCGATCGAGGCGGTGGGCCTGGTATCAGCCACGAGGGTCAGCTCCGAATTTGCCTTGAACTCGGACCTGTTCTGCGCCCGTTGCGGGCAAAGCACAAGGCTCGTTTGACCCGCGATGGCTGGTGACCAAACGGGGGTTAGCGCATGGTTCCGGGCGGAATTTCCGCCGAGCGCAATACGCCTGAGACGCCGTCGTTAACCGGCGCAGCTCTTCACGAAATCCTTGCGCTGCGGGCCGGTGATCTTCTGGTCGATGGCCTGCTTCAGGCAGTCGAGATGCGCCTGCGCCATGCAGAGCTGCATCTGGTCGCGCTTGTCCTGACCCTTCAGCGCCTGGGTGGAGCTCTGGCAGGCTGCGCGCTTGGCGCCGGGCACGGGTGCGGCAGCTGCGGTGTTGTCTTGCGCGGGAGCAGCCGCCGGCGCTGCTGCGGGCGTGGCGGGGCTCGAGGTGGATTGTGCGAGGGCTGCGACCGAAACCAGCAGCGATCCGGCCGAGACGAGGGCGACGACGAGACGTTTCATGGAATGTGCCTCCGCAAACACCGTCCGGAAACGCGGATGCGGTTTCCGGGAACATGCTCAGACCAGGAAAGAGGCTGATGATTAGGAAGCGTCGCCTGAATGCCCGGTGAATGCAGCCGGAACCGGCTTCACCTCAGCGTGAGGCCGGTCGCGGCCTCGAGCTCGGAGATCGCTTGCGCGGCGTTCGCGACCTTGATCGTGGTCATGCCCATCTCGCGCGCTGGCTTCAGATTGACGCCGAGATCGTCGAGATAGACGCAGTTGCTCGGATTGAGCTGCAGCGTCTCCACCATCATCCGGTAGATGCGCGGATCTGGCTTGCGCAGGCCGATCTTGGCGGACTCGATGACGTGATCGAACAGCGACATCACCTCGGCGACATAGAGCGTGCGTCCGCTGTGGCTGCCGATCGCATTCGACGGCAGGTTGTTGGTAATGCAGCCGGTCTTGAATTTCGCCTTGATGCGCTTCAGCGCTTCGACCATTTCGGGCCGCAGGTCGCCGGAGAGCAGCGGCAGCACGTCCTTGCCGCGCACCTCTGCGCCGAGCGCCTTCGATTCCGATGCGAACAGCTCGTCGAACGCGTCGATACCGATCTCGGCGCGCTCGAACTTGGCCCAGGCGTTCTCGAGATGGTTGGCGGCGTTGGTGCGGCGGATGATGTCGATCGGCAGGCCGCGCTCGGTCTCATAGCGTGCGAATGCCTCGAACGGCGAGGTGGTCAAGACGCCGCCGAAATCCCAGATCACTGCCTCGATCATCAAAATCCTGCCCGTTGCAAAGCGGCGGCTTCGCCTCGGTTCTTCCGCCGGTTCGGCAAAAGACAGGGAAACGCGCGTCCAGCCCTCTTTATTGGAAGTGGCGCCGGTCAGGCAAGCCGCCAGTTGGCGGCAAACTCCGCCGTGCGGAACGGCTCACCACACCATCGGCACCAGGCGGTAGCGCACGCGGGTGAGATACTCGGCATAGCCGTCGAGCTCGGCGGTGAGCATCCGTTCCTCCATCATCGACCGCAGGCCTAGCAACGCCATCATCACCGGCACGATGGCGAGGCCCCACCAGGATCCCAGCAGCAGCGGCGTGCCGAGATAGGTCAGCAGGCCGCTGGCATAGATCGGGTGGCGCACATAGGCGTAAGGCCCCGTCGTCACCGCGGCGTGCCCGCGCTCGCGCTGGATTTTCACTACCGGCGCGGCGTAGCTGTTCTCCCGGTAGGTCCGGTAGACGATGTAGAACGATGCCGCGATCATGACGGCGCCGGCGCATTGCAGCCAGAACGGGACGAACGAAGTCTGGTAGCGCACCGCGTCGAGCGCCATCAGCGGCAGCCATGTCAGCCACAACAACGGCATGATCGAGGTGATGACGCGATCCCACCCGGCCTGGCCGCGCGCGGTGCGCCGCTCCGCCAGCAATCCCGGATCATGCCTGGCGAGCCAGGTCTCGGTGATCAGTCCGCCGATCGTGATCTCGGCGGGGAACACCCAGCCGCCGGCCCATCGCATGGTACCGGCCGCGAGAAAGAGGAGCGATCCGAGACCCACGCATGTGAAGGCGGCGCGACGCAGATTGATGCGAGGAGAATTGCCGTTCTGGTCCATGTCTCTCTCCGACAAATGGCAACGGCCGCGCCGCCAATCGGGCGGGCCGTTGCAGGCCTGGGCAGCGGATCGCAGCGATAATCAGTGCGCGACGCCGATCACGGCCGACGCGTCCAGTTTCGCGCCTGTCCGGAGTAGACCTTGCTCGGCATTGCGCGGGCGGTGGGGTCGAGCAGGATCTTCATTGCGGTGTTGAGCCGCGCCTCCGAATGCGGCGAGCCGTCATGGCGCATCTGCTGCGGAGCGCCGGGGCCTTGCGGCGGCGCCATGTAGCTCGACGTGGTCGGCGGGGCGGGCGTAGTGGCGATCTTCGGACGGGCGACAACAGCTGCCTCCAATGGGCGCCGCGCGTCGGCAATGCTTGACGCTGCGGATGGCGCTTCCGCCGGCGGCGGAGAGGCGGCGCTGTCGGATCCGGATTTGCGGGGCGTTCTTGCCATGGCATCGGCTCCATAGGTTCGGTGATGACGATGATTTCAGGATTTGGACCTCAGGACTTGTCCTCGTCGGATGTGGTGCGTTTGGCGATGATCGGGTTGCGGTCGCTGATCGCGGCGAGCAGCGAGGCATGGGTCACGACTGACGATACGACGATCTTTCCGGAAGGCTCGATCCGGCGACCGTTTTGCTGCTGTTGCTGCGGGCTCCTGGCGGTGGATTTCTGCATCATGTCGACCTCCTCCTGGTGGGGGTGGGGCCCGACAGCGCCGGGCCCCGAGTTTGACGATCAGATGCCGAATGCGCCGAGCACGCCCGGCAGGGCCTGCGCGACGCCGCCGAGGATGTCCGTCCAACCCTGCGGGTTGACCGACCCGTTGGTCGCCACTTCGGCAATTCGCTTCGGACCGCGCTCGATGCCTTCACACTGGATCGGGCTACGCACGCTGCCGAAGGTCTCAAAGTCGTTCCTTGCGTACATGTTCAGCTCCTTCTTTCGGTTTGAGTTGACGGCGACCTACGGGAGGTGAGCACCGACCGGGGCAGCCGTCGCTGGACGTCGCCCAGGGGATCGCTCATCGCGTCGATCCCCTGAACCACGTGACGCCAATTCGCGCCACGTTCTGATCTCCTCCGGACGCAGAGGAGCAATCGCGTCAATAGACCTGCCAGTTCCGCAGCGGCCCGACCGCCACCGGCACCACGTCGCTCACGTCGATCGTGTACTGATAGACTTCGCGTGCTTGGGTCAGGACTTGCGTCGGGTTGAAGAAGCGGTAGGTCACGTCGTGGCAAATCGAGTCGGGACGGCAGATCACGCTCTGGTCGACCTCGACGGTGTCGAGCCGCAGGCCCTTCTTGGCGACGTCGCTGAAGATCTTCCGCGTGTTGTAGGCGTTCATCGCGGAGTAGTTCAGCGCGCGATCCTGCGGCGAGAGGCCGACATTGCGGAACTCATTGTAGATCCGCTCGAGGAAGCCCTCGGCGCCGGCCGGCCAGGTGTCGGCGTCGGGTCCGAACAGCGTGTAGAGATCCCACTGGTAGAAGCCGCGCCAATCGGTCACCAGCGTCGGCACGACGGTGCCGTTCAGCAGCTTGGTCGTATTGGTGCTGTCGACCCAGCCGGCCATCGAGACCCGCGCAACACCGCCGCGCGGCGGGAAGGCCGGGGGCGTGATCGGTCGTGCATCGGCTTCGGCCACGGCCGCAGTGGCAACCACCACCGTGCGGGTCGTCGCCGGATCGTCGTGCGAGACCTCCTGGTGCCACAGCGCGAGGATCAGCGCGGCGAAGAATCCGAGACCGAACACATCGAGCGGCTTGATCGCGTAGATCGGGATCGAATCGATCGTCATCGTCCAGGTGATGGCGTCGGCGTCCGGGAAGTTGTTGCCGGCGCCGGCCGGCGTCGCGGTCTCGCCTTCGGCCTGATTCAGCAGATAGCGCGCCATGATCGCCGGATTGTAGGGCGCCGACGTATCGCCGGAGCGATCGCGCTCTGGGCCGAACGCCGGATCGCCGCGTCCGATCAGGCTGTCGCGCCAGTTGGCGATTGCCTGCACGAAGTAATCGAGGCGGGCTTCCTTGCCGAAATCGTAGAACAGCCTGCCGATCGGGAAGGCGAGCTGACCGGTGGAATCCGGCGTCGCGCCCTGCGGGCGCATGCCGCCGCCACAGCCGCAGCTCTTCTCGCTGGTCCGCACCGCGGGGGCTTCATACATCGGCAGCGCCTGCGGCATTGCGACGGGGAGCGCGTTGCCCGGCATCAATGCCGGCAATTGCTGCGGTTGCAGCCAGGTTTGCGGCATCATGCCGGCGGCTGGCATCGCCATCTGCGGCATCATCATCGGCGGCATCACCATCTGCGGCGCTGGTGCCGGCATCCAGACCATGTCGCCGCCCGGATAAGGGGCGTGGTACGGATAGGGCGCGGGCGCTGCGATCGGCGCGGCGACGACGCCGTGATCAACGGGGGCCGCCATGGCCGCAGGTGCGGCCGGCTGGGCCTCGCTTGGCATGATCCCGGCGCTGCTTCGCAGGACCGAGCCGTCCGGCCCGAAGATGCGCGGAGCCGATGGTGCAGACATTGCTGATAGATCTCCCATGGAACCCTCTCTGGTTGCAGTTGGCTGAGCGGCGGATGACGGTTGGACGAAAGGGCGCGCGGTCACTCCCCAGAAGCGGGGAGGCGCGGCCGTGGCACCCGACGGCATGACGGCGTCCGCCTGCTCGCCAAGCAGGGCGGCGACAGCCGCGGGAATATCGAGCCGTCCGGCGAGACAGCGCGAGGCGCCGCCATCGTTGCGGCAGGGCACGGCGCTTTCGAGCAGCGCGGCACGGACGGCCTGGGGATCGGCCTTGCGTCCGTTCTGGCGCAGGCATGAAAGCAGCAGCGCGACGACGCCGGTGACGATCGGCGCAGCGAAGCTCGTTCCAGAACGCAGGCTGACATTGCGGACCGGCGAGGCGCCGGCGATGTTCTCGCCCGGCGCCAGGATGCCGTTCTCAAGATAGGCGTCGCCGAAATTGCTGAACGGCAGCGGATTGCCGGCCAGGTCGCATGCGCCGACTGCGAGCACCGAGGCGAGGCTGCCCGGCACCTGAACGCAGCGGCAGCCGTCATTGCCGGCGGCGGCGACGATCAGCTTGCCGGCGCGTTCGCAGGCGCGCACCGCATCGACCAGAATGCGGTCGGCCTGTCCGGTCGCGGATTGCTGGCCGCTGCTGATGTTGATGATGTCGGCGCC
This sequence comes from Bordetella parapertussis, assembly GCA_943372075.1. Classification (GTDB taxonomy): domain Bacteria; phylum Pseudomonadota; class Alphaproteobacteria; order Rhizobiales; family Xanthobacteraceae; genus Bradyrhizobium. The sequence goes on from CALRXG020000043.1 coordinate 8,720, forward strand.
GACGGCGAGCGCCTGGTTGATCGCGAGCGCGAGGGTACTCTGCGAGGACGGCTCGATCTGGCCGCCGGCATTCTCGCGATAGATCGAGAACACGGTGGCGCTGCAATTCGGCGCCACGCCGAGCACCGGGCTGCCGGGCGTGCCCATCAGCACGCTCGTGACATGGGTGCCGTGCTCGGACTGAATCGTGGGCGAAGACGGCGCGACAAACTCGCCACCCATCGCGACACGAGCCTGCCTGAGCGAGGGATGATTGAGGTCGACGGGGCCGTCGATGATCGCGATCTTGACCGCCGGGTCGCCACCCGACGTTCTCTGCCACAAGGCAGCCAGACCAGCGATGTCGGCAACTGGATTCATGAAATCATTCCCGATCGATCCGCCGCGCGTCCACGCAGCCGATCCGCCTTCTGCGGCAATTGGATTCACGCAGCGAACGAAAATCGGCAGAATGTCGTTGCGTTGGTGCTGTTGTGGCAGGTCTGCCGCGAGCAACCTATTCGCCGCGGTGGATCAGAAAGGATCGAGCCGACGATAGGGATCGATCGATCCAAGAGATCAATCCAAGAGATCGATCCGAGAGATCGATCGCGCGCCGCAAAAGATCGATCAAAGGGTTGGGTTTCGATCATTTGACGGTGCAAGTTGCGCCGACTTGTGTGAGGCAAGCTGCATTTGCGCGCCGGCGCGCGAACACGCCGTCGGCAGACGAACACGGAATTCAGGATATTGCCGTCAGTCCAGCTCGCGCCGCCGGTCGGAGGCCCGGGCGAACGACGCGATCCACGGCGCTTCGCGCACCCGCCGCATCGCCTGGGTCCTGCGCGGCAGGCCGAGCTTCTGCAGCACGTGATGGACGTGATGCTTGACCGTCGCGAGGCTCAGATTGAGATCGCGCGCGATCTCCTTGTTGGACATGCCCTGTCCAATGAGCTTGAGGACTTCGCTTTCGCGGCGCGTCAGCCCCTGCTCCGCTTCGATCGTATCCGACTGACGCTCCATGCAAAACAGCGCCCGCAGCAGGCCGCCGGAAATCTCGGCGCTGCAGGCGAGCCGTCCTGATGCGACGTCCGACAGCGCGCGGCAGAGTTCGTCGAAGCTGGCGTTGCGGGAAATATAGCCGCTGAACCCGGCGCGGCCGCAGCGGACCACGTCACGGCGGTCCTCGTTGAGGCCGAGCGCGACCAGGGCAATGTCCACATTTTCGCTCGCGATTACGCGCACTTCGTCGAGATCGATGCCCTGTGTGACGTCGATCAGGATGACATTGACGCTGCTGGTTTCGAGTGCCTCGCGCAGGCCGGCGAGATCGGAAACCGCCGCCTCGATCGCAAACTCGGCGTGGTCCTGGAAACTCGAGGTAAGCCCCTCGCTGAACAGCCTGATCGGCGTGACGACCGCGATCCTCATCATTATCCTCGAACTCAATAAAATGGCGGATGGAAAAGCCGTATGAAAAGTCACGGCACCGGCATCCAGAAAGTCATGAAGGTAAGTATGCGGTATGCTGCCAGAGGTTGTATCAATATCGCGAAACTACGGCCTCGATGATCGTATGATCAAGAGAGGCAGTTCACATTCGGAGCGTGGTCCGGAACGCGCGGCGCGGGTCGTCTTTGGGCGCGTACCGTGACAGGAGCGGTGACGCGGCGTGCCGTGCGTGATGGCGGTGCGGGAATCTGGCGGCGACGTCAACGCTGTAGTCATCGACGGCTCAATATTTAGACAATTGACGCGCACAGGCCCGGATGCTCTGTACAGCATCGCGTGTTCGCCGAGGCCGTGTGTGAGCGACGCAATGTCGCGCCTCGGATCTGATCAGTTCCGATGCAAGTCGACGGGATTCCATGACGAGATTGATTCGAGCGACAGCCCTCCTGACCCTGTTGATGGCAACGCCGGCATGGGCGATTGTCGGTGGCGGCGCGCCCTCGACCGACGGCGTTGCGCGCTCCGTCGTCACCATCGTTGGCTCGCGCGGCAATTTCTGCACCGGCGCGCTGATCGCACCGAAGGTGGTGCTGACCGCCGCGCATTGCGTGCAGCCCGGCGCCGACTACAAGATCGTCGACTATGGTCCGGACCGGCAGCCGAAATTGCGGGACGTCAGGACGGTCGCGATCCATCCCGGCTTTCGGATGCAGGCAATGACCAATCACGTCGCAACCGCGGACGTCGCGCTGCTGCAGCTCGCGATGCCGGCCGCGGGCAAGGCGCCGGCGGTGCTCGGCATGCCCAACATTCCGATCCAGATCGGCGGCCGCTTCACCATCGCGGGCGTCGGAGTCACCGTGCGTGGCGACGGCAAGAGCGGCGGCAGCATCCGCGTCGCCGGCCTGATCGCGAGCGGCAAGCCCGGCACGCTGCAGATCCGGCTGGTCGATCCGGTCGGGCAGGGCGTGCGCGACGGGCTCGGCGCCTGCACCGGCGATTCCGGCGCACCTGTGTTCGAGGACAAGCAAGGCGGCCCTGTCATCGTCGGCGTGGTGAGCTGGTCGACCGGCCCGAACGGCAGCGCCGGCTGCGGCGGCATCACCGGCGTGACGCCGCTGACGCTCTATCGCGACTGGGTGATGCAGACCGCACTTCAATGGGGCGCGAGCTTCTAGGGCGCGCCATCGAGGTGCGTGCGCGACCATCTGTTCCGTGATCCTGAGGCGCGCATAGCGCGTCTCGCAGGATGAACGGCCGACAATCGGACCGCGCATCCTTCGAGGCTCGCTCCGCTTGCACCTCAAGCGACAAAGGCGGAGCCTTTGCGCGGGGATGACGGGGAGCGAGCGGGCGAGTATTGAGCCTAATGCCCCGCCGCCTTGTTCGCGGCGGCGTTGTTGAGCACGATCAGGCCGTCGACGGCGACGCCGAGCTTGCTGTTGATCAGGAACGGGTTGACGTCGATCGAGGCGATGCGGGTGCCGGCATCGGCCATCAGGTTGGAGAGCCCGACCAGCGCCTTCACCGCCGACGGCTCGTGTAGCGCAGGCTTGCCGCGATAGCCCTTCAGCTTGATGCCGGCCTTGGTCTTGGCGATCAGCTCCTTCGCCTCGGCGGCATCGAGCGGCGCGCCGGCCAGCGCCACGTCCTTCATCAATTCGATATCCACGCCGCCGGTGCCGAACAGCACCACCGGCCCCATCTCGGCGTCGAGCGAGGCACCGACCACGAGCTCGAGGTCGGCTTTGACCTGCTGCGCGATCAGGATGCCCTCGAGCTTCGGCTTGCCCTTCAGCTTCTTCACCCGCGCGGTGATGTCGTTGAACGCCTTCTTCACCTCGGCGGCGTTGGCGAGGTTCAGCACCACGCCTCCGATATCCGACTTGTGCAGGATGTCGGGGCTGACCACTTTGGCGACCACCGGGAAGCCGATCTGCTTGGCGATCTTCACGGCTTCCGCCGCGGTCTGCGCGACCGCTTCCTTCGAGATCGGAATGCCATAGGCCTTGAGCAACGCCTTCGAGGCGACCTCGTCGAGCGCGGCGGCGCCGTTGGCGGCCTTCAGAGTCTTCTCCAGCACGGCGCGCGCCGAGGTCTTCGAGCTCGACACGATATCCGGCACTTCCTTGCGCAGACCGGCATATTCGATCAGCGATTTTATCGCACCGACCGCGCGGTCGAGGCCCTGCATGACCGCGATATTGGGCAGCGTCTTGCGCAATCCCTTGGTGAACTCGGTGAAGCCGATCGACATCGCGCTGATATAGATCACCGGCTTGTTGGCCTGGCCCGCCATCTCGTTGACGATCTTCAGGTTGCGCTCGCGCAGCTCGTGCGGCGCCTTGGGCAGCTCGGCATCGATGATGACGATGTCGGTGTCGGGATCGTCGATCATGATCTTGATCGACTTCATGTAGACGGAGGGATCGACCACCGCGGCGAAGCCGGCATCGAGCGGGTTGCCGACGATGCTGCCGGGGCCGAGCATCTTCGCCAGCTGCTCCGATGCGCTCTCGCTCAGCGGTGCGAAATTGAGGCCGGCGGAATAGAATGCGTCGATCAAAAGTCCGCGCTTGCCGCCCGAGAGCGACACTGCGGCAAGCCGATTGCCCTTTGGCGGATCGGCGTGGACGAAGCACTCGGTGGTTTCGATCAATTCATCCAGCCCGCGCACCCGGATGACGCCTTCGCGGGTCGAGATCGCGTCGAACGTCTCGATCGAGCCGGCGAGTGCGCCGGTATGCGCCATCGCCGCGGCACGGCCGCCTTCGGAGGCGCCGAGCTTGAGCGCGATCACCGGCTTGCCGGCGGCGCGTGCCGCCTTGCAGGCATCGCGGAACACTTTGGTGTTCCTGACGCCTTCGAGATAGACCACGATGACGCGGATGCTCGGATCGGCGGCGAAATAGCTCATCAGGTCCGGCGTCTCGAGCCCGGATTCATTGCCGGTCGTCACCATGTAACCGACGCCGACGCCGCGATCCTCCAGCGCCTGGCGGATCGCCATCACGATCGCGCCGGATTGGCCGGCGATCGCCACCGCGCCTGGCTCCATCGTGACGATGCGATCGTCGATATTGGTGAACAGGTTTTCGCCGGCACTCAGATTGCCGAGACAGTTCGGGCCAGTGACCGCAAGTCTGGTCTCCTTGATCGCCTGCTTCAGTTCGACCGCGAGCCGCTGGCTCTCTTCATCCTGCAGCTCGCTGAAGCCCGAGGTGACGATGGTTGCCGAACGCGCGCCGGCGGCGGCCGCGTCGCGGATCACCTGCACGGCGAAGCGCGCCGGCACCAGCACCAGCACATGGTCGGGCTTTTCGGGAAGGCTGGCGAAATCCTTGTAGCAGGTGACGCCCCAGATCGTTTCCCGCTTGGCATTGATCGGAAACAGGCCGCCGGCATACTGGTACTTGACCAGGTTGTTCCAGATTCGTTCGGCGTAGTTGCCCGGCTTGTCGGTGGCGCCGACCAGCACGATGTTGCGCGGGTGCAGCATCGCATGGATGCTCTTGACGATGTCGCTGGCGTCAGCGGGCGGCGCCCATTTGTGGGACACATGAGACGCGGTGCTTGCGAGAGCTTCCATGGAGCCTGCCCTTATCCTTGTTGTATTGTTCTGTTTCCTCTGGCCCACGGTCGATCACCGCAGCGCCCGATTTTTCATTGTTTTTATGGCTGAGGGAAGGGGTTAGCAACTCACGCTGGCGCAAGTCAGGGTGTCACGCGCGATATCCCGGCATGCGCAAAATTCATCTAGCTCAGGAACCCGATTCGGCCGGACTCGAATCCGGCTCGATCATGGTCGCATGCAACAGATAGCGCTCGGGGCCTGACGTGAGCGCGTCAAACGGCCAGCATGTCGACAGCACCAGCTCATGCCGGTCGGTCAGCGGGTCGATGCCGGACTGGTCGAAGCGGACCACTGAGCTGCGGTCGGCCCGGTAGCGAAAAATCTTGCCGTCGCTTCGCGTGACCTCGATCTCGTCACCGATCGTGACATCCCTGAGAAAGCGGAAATGGGTGTCGCGATGCGCGGAATAGACCGCGACACCCGGCTCGCCGGCATCGACGCTCTGCTCGACATGGCCGGGACCAAATGCCAGCGCCTGGCCGCTGCTGCCGGCGAGGACGATCGCGGACGCGTGCAGGCGCTTCACCGCGATCCTGGCCACCGGCCAGGTATCGGCCCAGCTCCATGGCTTCACTGGCTGGCCGGTCGCGATGGTCCGTGCGAAGGCGCGTTCCAGTAGCACCTGCGCGAGCATCGCCTTGGCGTGGATATAAGCGCCCTGGCCAAACAGGATCAGGCCGATGAGCGCGAAGGCGAGGGGGAGGACGAGGCGGCGCATCTTGTTGTCCTCGTCATTGCGAGCGGAGCGAAGCAATCCATCGCGCGGCATATGTGGAACGATGGATTGCTTCATCGCTTCGCTCCTCGCAATGACACTCGAGGAAAAACTGCGCGCGCGGCCCCTGGGGGACGGGTGGGAAGGCCGCGCGCGCTCTTGAAGGAGGAGGTCGGGGGGCACCTCCTCCTCTCATCCGACGTCATTGGGGCGACGTCTGACGCCGGTTGAACACCAGAAGGAGAAGGCTGACCGTGAGCATGATCACACCCGCGATCATCTTCAGTTCGGCATCGGTCGCCGTCTTCGGCAGCAGGATCGTGCCGGGACCTTGCTTCGCGACCGGGGACCGCTTCAGCGCGGCGAGCTGCATCTTGCCGTCGCTCCCGTCGGCGCGGCGCTCGGCCGGCACAGCCGGCCGGTCCGGACGTTCACCGAACACCTTGGCAAAGTCCCAGCCGGCGGGCAGGTTGAGCGGCAGCTCGGAGAGCTTCAGCGGCTCGCCCTCGGGACGGCTCGGCGTCCTGTCGACCGCGACGAGGCTGGTCAGCCGCGTGACGAGCTGATGCTCCAGCGCCAGCGCGAGGATGGCCTTGTCGGCATCTTCAGGGCTCTCCTGCCGCGTCGTGCGCGCGACCTCGGCATCCGCGATCTTGCGGCGTGCCCATAGTTTCGACAGGCCCTTGCCCTCGGCGGCGCTGGCGAGCGGCAGCGTCACGCTCCACGGACGGTCGCCGATGCGGCCCTTGATCTCGACCGAGCCGGCGAGCTTGTCGAGCTTCGCGGCCAGCACCAGCGGCTCGTCGCGATAGACGTCGGGGAGTGCCGACGGGGTCAGGTCCGCGGTCGCGTCGGAGAACTTTGCGGCGAGATTCGTCACCGCGGGATTCTCCAGCCTGGCGAACAGATCGCGCATCCGCTCGTCGACCTGTTCGACCGAGCCGATATGGGTGAAGGTGCCGCGGCCGAGCTCGGCGGCGCGCGTCATCAGATAGGTGTTCGGCGCCGAGCCGATGCCGACCATGAAGACCCGCGAACGGCCGCGCAGCGCGCTGATGGTCTCGAACAGCTGCTGCTCATTGCCGATGGCGCCGTCGGTCAGGAACACGACCTGGCGGACATGATCGGCATCGTCATGGTTGGTGTCGGACAGCGCCGTGCGCATCGCCGGCACCATCTCGGTGCCGCCGCGTGCCTGTATCGCGCTGACGAAGGTGGTCGCATTGCCGATATTGGCGCTGTTGGCCGCGACCGGCGACGGGAACAGGGTGTCCATGGTGTCGTCGAAGCGGATCACGTTGAAGCGATCGGTCGGTTGCAGGCGGCCGAGCGCGTAGAGCAGGCTCGCCTTGGCCTGGATGATCGAGGTGCCGCCCATCGAGCCGGAATTGTCGATCACGAAGATCACCTCGCGCGGCAACGGCTTCTGTTGCGCCTGCTCCACCGATGGCGGGGTGACGTAGGCCAGCAGGTAATCGGAATTGCCGACATGCTCACGGAACAGCCCGACCGACGGCGCCTTCTCGGCGGCCGGCTTCCAGGTCAGCTCGAAATCACGATCGGCTGGCACCGGGCCTTCGGCGAGCTTGACCACGCGCGTGGTGCTGTCGGGGCTGTCGATCTTGACTTGATGGAAGTGGCTCTTCACCTCGCCGAGCGGGAAGCCGGCGTTGAGATGCACCGTGATGTTGGTGGGGTTGATCGGCGCATTCGTCGCGGGATCGAGCACTTCGGACGTGATGCGATCGCGATCCGGCACCGGATCGGTCGTGGTCGCACCCCAGCCGCTGCCATCGGCGCGGAGATCGACGCTCTGCACCACCGGCCGCGGATTGTAGCGCGGGCCGACCACCATCGGCACCCGCAGCGAGAATTCGTTGCCGTTCTGCTGCACCGGCTCCTGATACTCGATCTGCACCAGCACGGTTTCGCCGGGGCCGATATTGGCGACCGAGTTGGTGAAGATGTTCGGCCGCTCCTGCTCGGTGAGCGCGGCCTTCTGGCCGTTCTGCTTGGCCTGCTCATAGATCGCGCGGGCCTGCTGCCGCTCCTTGATGTCGCCGACCACGATGCGGTCGCCGACCACCATCTTCAGCGTGTCGACCGCGCCGCCGGCCGGCAGCGGATAGACATAGGTCGCTTCGACCCAGTCCTTGGTCGGGTTGCGGAAAATCTGCGTGACGCGGGCGCGAACGGTCGGGCCCGAGACGGTGAGATCGACATCGATGCCGAGCCTCAGCGCGTCCTTGTAGCCGTCGTCGGTCTTGAACAGCAGCGAGCCGGAGCGCGCATCGGCGGGCCGCAGCACCGCCTGTTGCGGCAGTTCGGCCGACCACACCGGGTCGAAGCTCAGGAACAGCGCTGCAAAGCCGATCGCCAGCGCGGCGACACCTTCCACCAGGAAGAACAGCGCAATACGCATCCTGCGCGACATGCGAATCTGCGGACTGCTCTCACGTGCATCGTAAATCGTCATCTTCGTCACTCCCGAGCGAGACTTTCGCTGCGTCGCGATCATGAAGAATGGCGGTTTTGGCGCGAGCAGAATGATCGGCAATGATTGGCCGCCGCCCGGCGCCGTCCGCCGTCGGCCGAGGCGGTTTTGTGCGGTTTTGTGATGGATTGTCCGGTCTGCTAGACTGTGCCGATTCATGGGGAACCCGCGCAGGAGCACGATGTCGACGCCTGACAAGCAGCTGTCCGCCGAGCAGAGCCTCCAGGTCGCGGAGACCATCCGTGAGGAGATCGCGCGCCGTCGCATCTCGCGGCAGACGCTGGCCGAGCAAGCCAAGCTCAGCCTGTCGACATTGGAGAAAGTGCTCGGCGGCCGCCGCCCGTTCACGCTCGCGACCACGGTGCGGCTCGAGCAGGCGCTCGGCGTGTCCTTGCGCAAGCTGCCCGAGGCGATCTCGGTGCTCGCGCCCGCCAATGGCGGGATCGCGCCGGACAGTCTCGGATCCTATTCCCGTCGCGCGGTGGCACGGATCGAGGGGACCTACATCACGGTGCGTCCGTCGTTCGGTGAGCCGGGCGCACTCTATGCCTATCGGACCGAGATCGCATGGGATGAGGCGGCATCATCGCTCGGCTTCCGCGAGGGCGAGCGGCAGGATTCCGACTACACCCAGTATGGCGAGGTGGCGGTGCCGAATGAATCCGGCTTCGTCTATCTCGTCACTAACCGGCACGGCCAGCATCGCGTGATCACGGTGTCGCGTCCGCGCAATTCCGGCGAGATGTACGGCATCATCACGACGCTGCTCGCCGGCCGCGGCTCGCTGCTGACGCCGGTCGCCGCGCCGATCGCGTTCCTGCCGATCAGGAACGTGCCGAAGCCGAGCCTCGGGCGGGTGTCGGCCGACGACGCGAACTTTGCGCTCTACAATGAGCATCTGCGCCGCACGATCGACGAGCCGTTCGCGATCTTCCTGCCGGCATAAGCTCGGGAAAAGGACTACGCCGGTCTCGGCCGCGCGGGCGCGACGACGCCTGCGATCAGCACGGCCAGAATGCCGGTCAGAAAAATCCCATCGAACGTGCCGGCGCCGCCGATCGACGCAATCGGTGCGCCGAGGCCGCCGATCTTGTCGAGGTTCAATAGATCGGCGCCGAGCAGTGTGCCCATCGAACCGCCGATATAGGCGAGCGGCGCGGCGTATTCACGCGACAGCAGCAGCGCGAGGATGGCGGTGGCCACGACCGGCACGAACACGGGGACGGCGATCCCCATTCCCTGCACCGGCGTCGCGCTGGCATGCACGATGGCCGCGATGAAGAATGTCGCGATCGCGGCTCTCAGCCAGAGCTGATAGCGCAGCATCAAATAGGCGGACATGATCGTCGGAATCACCGCGCCGCCGACATTGACGGCGAGGATCGTGCTCGGCGACGCCAGATAAGGTACGACATAGCGCATGCCGAAGAAGTCGACGATCTGCCCCGATCGCACCGGCGGCCCGGACAGCACCGTGATCGGAATGTTGAAATAGCTGCCGATCAGCGAGCCGAACAGCAGCAGCAACGCGACGCCGGGACCGATGCCGAGCCGCATATAGGCGTAGCGCAGGATGCGCAGCTGGATCAGCACCACCAACGCCGCGGCGGCGAACACCAGGATTGAGAAGAACCCCGGTGTCAGCGGCAAATAGTGAACGTTGGAATCCATCGGTTCGACAGTCCGTGTTCGACTCGGCCCGTCTCATTATGTGGGAATTTCGGACAGTTTCACAAGCATGCTGCCTACCACGTCATCCCCGCGCAAAGGCTTTGCCTTTGGGGGGCGGTGAGGGAATCGCAGAACAACGAAGCCGCCCTCGGGGGCGGCTTCGCGGCACTCATTGCTCGTCGGGAGGCCGGCGCTAGCCGCCGGTCTCGGCGCTGATGATGTCGCCGAACAGTTCCCACTGTCCGTTCTTGAACTGCATCATCTTGAGCTGCTCGACCGGGGCGAAATCGGTCGCGCTGGTGTTGATCTTGATGCCGGGGATCAGCGTGTCCGGCGCAAAATCTTTCAGGCTGGCGGCCTGCTTCATCACGTTCTCGCGGGTCAGGTTGTCGCCGCACTGCTTCAGCACCTGCACCATGGTCTGCGCCGCGGCGTAGCCATAGACCAGGTTGGCGTCCGACAGATTGGCGCCCGGCATGTACTTCTCGGCGAAGGCCATGAACTTCTTCATGCCTTCGTCATTCTTCCACTGCGGATCGGAGGCGTCTTTCAGATAGCCGGCCGACAGCACGCCTTCGGACGCTTCAAGCCCGGCGGGCTTCATCACGGCGCCGATCGAGATCGAGACGTCGGTCATCACCTGCATCGGCTTCCAGCCGAGCTCGGCGATCTTCTTGATCGCCTGCGCGGCGAATTTCGGCGTCGAGATGTTGACGAACACGTCGGCGCCGGTGTCCTTCAACTTGACGATATGGGAATCGATCGACGGCTCGGTCGTCTCGTAGCTTTCCTCGGCGACGATCTTGGCACTCGACTTGTCGAGGACCTCCTTGAGTCCGACCAGGTAGTCCTTGCCGAAATCGTCATTGGCATAGAAGATCGCGACCTTGGCGTCCGGCTTGACCTTCAGGATGTACTTGCCGAAGATCCGCGCCTCGACGCGGTAGCTCGGCTGGAAGCCCATCGTCCATGGAAAATCCTTCGGATCGTTCCACTTGCTGGCGCCGGTGGCAAGGAAGAGCTGCGGCACCTTCTTGGCGTTCTGATACTTCTGCACCGCGGTCTGGGTCGGGGTGCCCAACGCGTTGAACACCAGGAAGACCTCGTCGCTCTCGATCAGCTTGCGGATCTGCTCCACGGTCTTCGGCGGCGAGTAGCCGTCGTCATAGGAGATCCAGTTGATCTTGCGGCCGTTGATGCCGCCCTGATCGTTGATCATCTTGAAATAGGCTTCCTCGGTCTTGCCGATGACGCCATAGGCGGATGCGGGGCCGCTATAGGCCTCGACATTGCCGATCTTGATCTCGGTGTCGGAGGCGCCGGTGTCATACTTCTTTTGCGCAAAGGCGGCCTGGGTGGAGAGCAGGCAGAGCGCCGTGGCGGCGGCCAGCAGCGACAGTTTTGTGGTTTTCATAAAGGCAATTTCCTCGATCTATTTGGTTGGGGACTCAACGCAACGAACCCGCGGCCGGTCCCGGCAGACGGTCACGGGCAACTCTCGACATCACCAGGGAAACGCGACGTGCGTCCCCCGGGATCATGCGGCAGTATCAGTTGGCTTCGGCTGGCCGAATTGCTGCCGGAGCGTCGGTTTATGAATTTTGCCTGTCGCATTCCGCGGCAGGGCATCGATGAATTCGACCAGGCGCGGGCATTTGAACCGCGCCAGATTGGCCTGGCAATGCGCGTGGATCTCGGCCGGCGTCAGCGAATGACCCGGCTTCACGGCGATCACGGCCATCCCGATCTCGCCCCATTGCTCGTTCGGGATGCCGATGACGGCGGCTTCGGCTACGGCTGCGAGTTGATGCAGCACGCTTTCGACCTCGGCAGGATAGACGTTCTCGCCGCCGGAAATGTACATGTCCTTCCAGCGGTCGACGATGTAGTAGAAGCCCTCCTCGTCGATCCGTGTGGCGTCGCCGGTATGCAGCCAGCCGTCGGTGAAGGAGGCGGCATTGGCGTCCGGCCTGTTCCAATAGCCCGGCGTGATGTTCGGGCCCTTGACCCAGAGTTCGCCGAGTTCACCGACCGCGGCATCGTTGCCGTCGGGCCGCACGATGCGCACTTCGGTATGCAGTACCGGCTTGCCGGACGAGCCGGCCTTGCGCGCTGCGTCCTCGCGGTCGAGCACCATCACCGCCGGCGAGGTCTCGGTCATGCCGTAGCCCTGTTGCAGCGCGACCCCGCGCGCCTCCCAGGTCTTGAGCAGCGGCACCGGCATCGGTGCGCCGCCGACGCCGCCGATCATCAGGCGGCTGAAATCCGCCGTGGCGAACGAAGGATGCTGCGCCATGAACTGATAGATCGCGGGCACGCCGAAGAACACGTTGATGCCCTGTGAAGGATCGCCGATCAGCTTCAGCGCCTCGCCCGGATCGAACGCGCGCATGATCAGCACGGTGCCGCCGGCATGCAGCACCGGGTTGGTGTAGCAATTCAGTCCGCCGGTGTGGAATAGCGGCAGCACGGTCAGCAGCACCGAGGCCGGCGAGATATAGGCGGGGCCGCCGAGATTGACGCAATTCCAGAACGTCATCCCGTGCGTGATGATCGCGCCCTTCGGTTGGCCGGTGGTGCCCGAGGTGTACATGATGGTCGAGATGTCATCGAGCGTGACCTCCT
>CALRXG020000044.1:0-21222 GCA_943372075.1 Bordetella parapertussis
GTCAAACTCATTGCCAAGCTATCGTCGGTCGCAGCCGATGCGCGCAGCACGCGCGAAACGACATCGCGGACGGCCGTTGAACTCTCGGTCGTCGGGCTCCTGGCCAGTTCCACCCGAAAGATATCCGCGATCGCCCGTTCCAGCCGCCGCGCCCCGCCTTTGACCGAGACTTTCCGAGCGGTCCGCAGATCGAAACCACAACGCACGCAGAAATGCTGCGGGACAAGATCCCTTTGATCGAAGACGGCAATTGCGCTGCGGCAGGCAGGGCATCGATCCCGAAGACCGCAACCATGCACGAAACAGGAAATGCGCGACGCGAGCCGCCACTGCCGACGAAAATACGGCGATTCGTCCTCGCCAAGGCACAGCGGACAATATTGCAGCCAGGTCGAACGGTTCCTGTTCGCGTTCTCGCGCAGCGGCAGCAGGAGTGGCGCCAACACCCAATCCGACATCGCCATCGTCGTTAGCGCTTCCGGCGAAATCTCCGTCCGGTCACTGAGCAGAACGGCGATGGCACGCGGAATCCGAAGATCGAAGCGGGCCGACCACATTGCGCCACCAACCCCCAAGACCCCGGCGAACGATCGCGGCGAGATCCCGTTGGCCTGCCCAACACGATGCAGCCAACTCGACAGCAGTTCGTCAGGTTTCGGATCAATGGATATGGGCCACCGATCCCGCGCAATATCAAGGTATCGTTCGCGGATCTCGACGGCAAACCTCGCGCAGGTCGCCGCGGCGCTCACAACAGGTAGTCGCGCACCGGCGCCCGGCGGCGCTGCGAAAGCGGAACGTAGCACAATTGCCCGAGGTCCGATTTCGTGATCCGCTCCGCGCCAGACCTGACCGCAGCGATTGCCGCTGCCGTGACAACCGCCACGATCTCGCCGATCAGTCCCTCCGAAAGCCGAAAGATCTCGCGCGCCAGTTTCTCGTCGGAAAGATCGGAACTGCGGGCCAGCGGCAAGGCCGCTTCGAGACTGTCGAGCAACGTGAGGAATTCCTCGTCATATTGCCAGCGCGGCGCCGCGTGCAGATCGAACCGGCTTGCCATCTCACTGGTCTGGTTGATGACGTCGTAGACGGCGACCTCGCCGATCAGAACCGGTGAGATGTCAAACTGGCGACCGATCCGTCTGAGAAACGCAAGAACCGCCTCGACGTCACGGGTCCGGCCGCGCAGGACATTGTGGAATTCGTCGAAGATCAGGATTCTGGGTTTGAGCCTGTCGAACAGATAATCGATCTGTTCGGCCTTGCGGCCGACATCCCGCCTGTTGCTGGTCGGGGCGCGCAACGCCTGCAGGATGCTTCCATAGAAATGGGCAAGGCCGGCGCCCTCACGGGTCTGCACGACCCAGACTCGCTGTTGTTCGGCCGCCCTCAGATGCTCGACCGCGAACCGTTCCGCCATCATGGTCTTGCCGTTGGCATAAGGACCGACCAGCATCAGTCCTCGGGTTCGCAACGCAGCCGGTCGAGCCAACAGTTCGGCAAGTCGCTCATGCGCTTGCATCGCCACCCGATGCCCAATCCATCGCGGCGCCTGGATATAGGCGATCCGTTCGTCCAAGCTGCGGTCGAGATAGGAGCGAACGTGCTCCAGCAGATGATCCACCGCCTCACCAATCCTCGACCGGCAGGCGGCGCTTATGACGCACAGGATGCTCAGCAGGCGCCGGTGTCGCCGGGCGCATGGCATCATAGGGCTTGGGCGCCTCTGCCGCGTGGATTCTGCGCGCGGCATTGCGCAGTTCGGCTTTCGACGGCTTCGGCCCGTTGGCGATTCCCGCGATCCGTCGGCGGAGCGCCACCTTGTCGACGTTCGACCGCGCATTTGTTGCGCGGCGGTGCATGCGGTCGACTTCGTGCTCCCACCGCGTCATCGGCGCAAGCATTCCGTCACGCCGCTCCACCGACCGAAACTCCCTCGTCTCCGGATCCCTGATGTAGACGTGGCTGATGTCGCGTGGATCGTAGCGGACCTCGAGCTTGCCAAGCCGGTCACGCTGCGGCACCAGCGCGCCCAGCCACGGCGAATAGTAATCGAGCGCAAACATGCTGACACCCTGCGGCGAAATGCGTCTCTCCGTCCGGGGCATGAACGCCAGCAGGATCCGCATCGGATCATCGTTGAAGCGGGGAAGATCGCGAGCCTGCCGCTCCCATTCAGTGGCCGGCACCTTCACCCTCTTTGCGTTCTCCTGCAGGTTATGGTCGATCACTGCGAGCGTGATACATCGCTCAAGATCAGCAAAGCTGAGACGCGCGCGCCGCTCTGCGGGATATTCGTCGCGATCCGCCACGGATCGTCCTGTCGATCCCGGCTGTGTCGCAAGAACGGCGTTGAGCTTTCCGAGCAACCTCTCGACGACTCCGCCCTGGTGCACGCGACCGCGGTCGCGATAGCGGATATCAATGCCATAGTCCTCGCATCCACGCTGGAAGGCATGTCCTTTGAACTCTTTGGCGGAATCGGTGACAAGCAACCGCGGGCGACCGAACATCGGCCAGCCATCCGGGATACCGCGTGCGGCGAGCCATCCTTCCTTCGGACACATCGCTTGCGCCAGGCATAGCGCGACCGACAGCGCCGACGGTTTCTCAAGGGTGAGGCAAAATCCGAGAATGCACCGCGTCGCCACATCG
Organism: Bordetella parapertussis; assembly: GCA_943372075.1. GTDB lineage: Bacteria > Pseudomonadota > Alphaproteobacteria > Rhizobiales > Xanthobacteraceae > Bradyrhizobium. The sequence continues at coordinate 2,656 of CALRXG020000044.1, forward strand.
GTGACAATCGTCAGATAGGCGCGGCCGACAAAGGTTCCGCTGCCCTCAATGACCTCCACGAAATTGATGTCGGTCGGCGTGTGGTCGATCTGGCAGGCGTCGAGCGGCCGCGCCGCATGGATGTAGCCCGGTCTAGGTTTCAGCCGATGCAGATGCTTCGGGTTGGCCGAGCGTTTCCTTGCGATTTCCTCGGGACTGAATAACCCCGGTACCCGGCGGGCGACACTGACATAGGACGGCGCAGCCAGCCCCGCCTCTTCACAGCGCGCGCGGATCTCGGCCACGACGGGAGCAAGCGGCGGAGCCTCCAGCACGAGCCATTGCTCGCGCAGCGTCGTTGCGATGATCTCCTCAATGTCCTGCCGAAGGCGCCTCTTCCGAGTCCGTTCCCCATCGGGTAGGAGCGACGTCACCCTCCGATCAGCCCGGTACCGCGCCAGCAGATTGTAGACCTGCCGGGTCGAGAGGCGCAGTTCGGCCGCCGCCCGATCAATGACCACCTGTCGTGGCCCGGAACCGTCCAGCACGCGGTCCAGCTCGCGCGCGGTCCGGCGCGCCGCCGACCATGTTTCGTCGGCGTCCAAGGGGGTGGAGGCTACTTTTTGCAGTCGGCTTGGCATATGACGCGGCCATTGAAATCCTTAGCGGAAAATCGGGCCGCTTCTAACGCCTAAACCTAAACAATATCTCACTTTTTCCTGTTTGAAATCGGGAGGTAAAAGCGACACTCGCGGCCGCCGAGGACGCGCTCGCCCGCCTCGACGAGCGCCTGGCCAAAAGCCCGATCCGTGACGGCTGGATCGCCCGGACCCACTTCACCGACGCCTGTGCCAGTCTTTGGTTCGAAGGTGAGCTTGTCCATCTTGAGGACCTCGTTCTCCACGACGCCGAGATGGACGTCCGCGCCCCTACCCATGAGCTGACCCGGGCGCACGCAGTGCTGCGCGCCCGGCGGCGAATCGCAAATGCCAAGCCGGGCTGGGCGCTGTCGATCGCCGGGCTCGCCGGGCTGCGCGGCCGGGGAGGGCAGGGCGAGTTAGAAGACGGAAGCGGCGGCCGGAACGAGGAAACGGACGAGGAACTGGATGCGAATGAGGCTGGCGATGAGGCCGACTCGGCGGAGCCGCTTCGCCTCACTGTCACCGACGCGCGGCTGGCCGACGCCTTCGCAGCCGTCGACGCGGCGATCGCCAAAGCCGACCGCACCCTCGCCGGCGAGATTGCCACCAGCCGCTCGTCGGAACGGGACCCGCTTGTGTATGACCTCGACTGGGACGAGGACGAACGCCTCGACGCATGGCGCGCCGTCGTCGACCAGACCCACACTCTGCCACCGGCTTTGGCTGCCGCAATTGCCGCCGACGCTTGGAGCGCGCTCGAACCGCTGCAGCACACGCCTTGGCTCGGCCGCCTGCTCGCAGCTAGCGTGTTGCGCGAGCGCGGCAAGACCCGCTGGCACCTGTCCTGTTTCCATGACGGCCTCAAAGCCATTCCGCGGGAGCGGCGGCGGCCGCCGCGCGATAGCGCCGGGCGCCTTGCCATCCAGCTCGAGGCAATCACGGCCGCAGGCGCAGCCGGCCTGAAGGATCACGATCGCTGGCTGACCGCCCGCACCCTGCTGGCCCGCAAGCTCGACGGCCGCCGCTCCACCTCCCGGCTGCCGGCGCTCCTCGACTACGTGCTGACCCGGCCGATCGTCTCGGCCGGCATGATCGCCAAGGAGTTGCGGATCACGCCGCGGGCCGCCCAGGATCTGGTCGCGGAGCTCGGGCTCCGCGAGGCGACGGGGCGAGGGCGCTATCGCGCGTGGGGAATACTTTGAACATCTGCGCACTACAAAGACGATGGCGTTAGAGTGCGATTCGACATGTCATTGCTTGCCGCCACACAAATCCCCAAGCCCGCCGACGAACAGGCATTCGAGCGTGCCTCCATCGTGCTTTGGCGCGGTCTTCTCGGTGACCCGAACGTCCAACGCAACGGTCGTCGCGGTCAGCGCCAGAACGGCGTCGACCTCTTCGGCGTTCGCAACGGCGACCCAGCCCATCACGTCGGTATCCAGTGCAAGTTGAAGAGCGATGGGCATGGGCTGACTGCGGACGAGATTCGTGAGGAAGTCCGCAAAGCACTGACATTCCGGCCCGACCTGCGGGAATATTTCATCATCACGACCGCGCCCGACGACGTGGCATTTCAGGAACTGGTGCGCGAGCTCTCACTTGAGCAGAAGTCCAAGGGCCGCGCGATCCTGATCTACGTCTGGGGCTGGAACACGCTCGAGGAGCGGATCAGCGAGAGCGCTGAGGCGCGCAAGCAATTCGATCCGGACTACGGCGCTTTCAGCGAGCGGATTCTCGAGGAGGTCGAAAAGGTCGCAGTCGTCCAGGAAGAAACGAAGGCTAGCTTCGAAACCGGATTGTCCCGTCTCGACGCCCGCTTTGCCAGACTGGAAAGCATCCACCTCGCGCCGGGCGACTCGACAAGCGGTACGACTGCGCTCGAAGCGCAACTCGACGCAGAGATCAACGAATACCGTGACCTTGCTAACTCCGGCAAACCACGCACAGCGTTGCCACTGCTGGAACGTCTGCTCGCGCGCGTGGAACGCACGGCATCCGGCCGTATCCTGTTCCGGATCAAGGCTAATATTGGCTCCTGTTTGCTGGCCCTCGGCGATGACGAGAAAGCAGCGCGGCTCCTCTCCGACGCATACGATCACGCGCCGACGGAGCCGAAAGCAATTGCCAACAAGGCGTTTTCGCTTCTGCTGCAAGGGCGATGGCAGGACGTGCTGGCGTTCGGCCAAGACGCACTGAATACCGATCCCACGAACGAAGGCGTCGCCGGCTACCTCGTCCAAGCTGCGCGGTTCGACCCATCTATCGGGGATCCGCTCGACCTCATACCGGCCGACTTGAGGCGAACCGCTGCGGTTGCGGTTGGTCGCGTCGATGTGCTCCGCCACAAGGGCTTGATGCCGGCGTGGTGGGAGGCCGCGCAGCAGGCGCTCGCCGCGCATCCGGACGATCGCCATGCGCGGCAGTTCGCGGCTGACGCGGACCTCGATGAGATTCTGCGCAATGAGGGCGTGCAGCGCGGTCACCTGCTGACGCCCGATCAGCGAGCACGGATCACTGCGGCCACCAGCGTTTTACGCGAGCAATGGGACGCGGCTCGCTCCTCTGAAGGCGTTGTGCGTCCAGAGGACGCCGCACTCTGCAGCAACCTGGTGGTGGCATACCTCGCCCTCGACGATTTGCCCGCTGCTCTTGAACTTGCGCGGCAGGGCCTTGCTGCAGCGCCGGAGGATGTCGAGCTCGCCAAACGGGCTGCATTGGCAGCCGTCGAGGGCAATGATGATGAGCTCGCGTGCGATCTCCTCAAACGTCTTCCGGTTGGACCCGACGCGACCATTCTCGGTTTTCGTTACCACGCCGCACGCGGCGACTGGAGCGAGGTGGCACGGATCGGTCGTGAACAGAACGACACCATTCCCGATGTTGAGCGCACGCTTGTTGTGACGGCGTGCCGATTGGCCGAGCTGAAGCTTCAGCGGCCGAACGATCTTGACGTAAAGATCGCGGCGATCGCCGAAGAGGTTGCCGACGATGCGCGTTCCAGCATCGTTGTCGCCGACTTTGCGCGGATGGAGGGCCTGGAGGCGGTCGCCGAGGCTGCTTTTCACTCGGCTCTGCAATTGATTACCGCGGAAAGCCACATATCCGCACGGCTGATGGTTGCAATGCATGCAGTTCGACGCGGCGACGCCAATATTGTCGCGGACCTGCTCCACGGGCATGTTGCAGAAGATCACGATAATGACGCGCTCCGCTCGCTCGCCAGGGCTCTCGTGAATGACAGTCCGATCCGGCAGCGGGCGGTCCGCTTTTTCGAAAGACTGCCACCCACAATCAAGAGCCTCGAGTTCTATCTGCATGCAGAGGGCCTGCTGCACTACAACCGGGGTGCGCTGAAGGATGCCGAGACGTGCCTTCGTCGAGCGATTGCGCTCAGCGCAGATCTGACGAACTACCTGACACTCTTCTCTACGCTCCGGCGGCTGGATCGCCGCGGCGAAATCGGGCCCATTATCGAAAGCCTCGATCTCACCGCTGTCAAAGGGACCGCCGGTCAAAAAATGTATCTCGCCCAGGCGATGTTCGCCGAGGGTCTCCGTAAGCAGGCGCTGGCATTCGCTTACGACGTGTTGCAATCGGCGAAAAACGATGCCGAGGCGGCGCTGCGTTATTTTGGCCTGATGATGCTCGATCTCAATGGCCACGAAACGCTGCGACCCACGATCGTTGGGCTCGACGCCTGGGTGCGGCTAGAGGGTGCGCGCGGTGAGTCGGCAAGTTTCGTTATTGCGAACGGGCTGGACCGGCCGGCCGATGGGCTGGTGAGCCCCAAACACCAGCTGGCAGCTGCCGCCATGGGTCTAAAGGTTGGCGAGGACTTCACCGTCAAGGCCGCGTTCGGCACGGACGCGACCTGGCGTGTGGCAGAGGTAAAGCACAAATATCTGCATGCCCTCCACGACGTCATGGGGAATTTTCAAACGCGATTCCCCGACGCGCAGGGCTTTTACACCCTGAAAATGAAAGAGGGCGACGTTCAACCCGCCCTCAATGAGATCAAGAGGGTCTCCGAGAGCAACCGTAAACTCGCAGATCTCTATCTGTTGCAACACTTGCCAATGGGTATGGTGGCGAGCCGACTGGGGGGCGACGCCATCAGCTTCGCCGACTATGTCCGATCGCTTGATCATGACATCAGCACCTGCGCCGGCACGGCACAGGAGCGGGACGCTGCTCACGACGTGGTCGAGCAGCACCGTGCAGCGGGTGCAGTTTTCGACACCTACACGGCGTGGACGGTAGCAACGATGGACGCATTCGACGTCCTCCTCGCGGTCTTCGGAAAGCTCGTGGTTCCGCGATCCTGTATCGATGAACTTCGGGGGCTGCGCGACCGGGATGAGTTCGGCGGTGAGGGGAGGTCGATGACGATCGCCTGGCACGACGGCCAGTATATTCGGCAAGAGCATACCCGCGCGGACATAGAGGCGCGACGGAACTTCATCTCAGCTCAGATCGCAAAGGTCGAGGAGCATTGCGAGATCATCCCTGGCGTCGCTCCCGATACACCGTCTGAACTCGCCTCAATGCTAACAGAGACGTTTGGGACGGATGTACTCGACGAGGCGTACGTCGCGCGCGAGGGATACGTCCTCGTGTCGGAGGATATGTATTATCGACAGGCGGCCACAGCCGCCGTCGGCATTCAAGTCAAGAGTGTTTGGCTCCAGCCGATCTTTGCCTTTGCGCGGAAAGCATCATTGATTGACGCGAAGCGCCAAGCCGAAATTACGGTCAAGCTGGCGTGGCGGCGGCACGGTCACCTCTCTCTGGATGCCGAAACATTGTTGAGCGTGATGCAAGCGGACACAAGCGCAGAGCTTGCTGACTACCGGGCGACGAGCGCATTCATCGGCACTCGCAACGCCGACCTCATGTCGCATCTCTCGGTTTCTCTCGCGTTCCTGCTGCGCATTTGGCAGAACGGTGGCGTCGCACAGTTAAAGACTATGCGGGTAACCGGCATACTGCTCGAGCAGCTGACACGTTTTCGCAATAACGACTGGGCCTTGGTGCTTGCACTCGTTGAAGATGGAGCGTTATGGGATCTGCGCGAATATATCGACCGATGGGTGATCGGGCATTTCCTGGGGCTGGAGAAGTTGCGACAGGCCGAACGGGAGCTTGCGGCTATTCGGGCGACCAATCGGCCTAAAGCACGGCCGAGCGGTAGGCCGAAGCGGGCCGCCCGGTAGCCAAGAAAAGCTCATGTCCCTCTCAGCGCCAGATTTCCGAAATGAACGGCCGCCATCTACGCCATGTCGGCTTGATGAAATCTACGATTACGCGATGCCGGCATGAGGGAACCTACGATACAGTGCCTGCGAATACGAACCCGGCTCCAGGCCCGGAAGACAAATAAGCCGCAAAGTTGCGCGGCAACTGCGGGGGTGCCAGATGCGGATACATACCGAGGTTGTCGATGGCCCCTTGGCGTTGCGAATGCGGCGCCTTAATGCGGCGCGGGAACGGGCTATAGGCCGCCAAATTCTGACGCTCCCCCTTCTTGCCGCACAACTCGCCGGCGGCTTTATTGCACCGGCAACGCGAGAAATCTTGTATCCGGCCATAAGGGAGGCGCTCGAGGCCGGCGGATACGAGGACATCGACAAGGTTTCCCAACTGCCGGGGATGCCGGTGGCTGTGCTATCCGCGCTCCGAGACTGGTGGGACATGAAGCTCCCGGCTTCATTGCCCGAAAATGCTCGTCTCAGGGACTTCACGTTGCTCGAGGGCCGCGTGCGGGGTGCCCTGCCGCCCGGAATGCTGTCACCTCCCGATCTGGTCAAAACAGCCCTGGAGCGACTTCACTTTGCGCCGAAGTTGGTCGGCGCCATCACTGTTCAAGACATTCCGGATATCAAAGCGGTTTGGCGTCCGCTCATTCGGGCGCTCTGCGATGTCGTGCCCGTGCGATGGATTGGGTCACAGCACAGCCGGCGCGACGGGTTCATCGGAGAGATTGAAACGCGCTCCTCCGGTGCAGCATTGCTCGATTCCGCCGATCTCTGTGCCGATCCGCGAAGTGAAGTGAGGGAGGCATTGCGCTGGGCGCGCGCGCTTGTGACGGGTGGAAAAGCCACTCCCGATGAGATCGCTATTTCGGCCGCCTCGCCGGCGGCGTGGGACGATGCGTTTCTGGTTCTCTCGCGCGAGGCAGGGCTTCCCGTGCACTTCACACACGGTATTCCGGCGCTGGCGACCCGCGAAGGGCAGGCCTGTGCTGCCGTCGCGGACATCCTGTTACGTGGATTGTCGCAAGAGCGCGTAAGGTTCCTGTTTGCCCGGCTCCCGCGTAGCCCAGCCAAAGAGAGCCTGCCCGGCGACTGGGCCAAAGGCTTGCGGCGGAGCGCTGCGCTGACAAGCCCGGGGCTTTGGCGGCACGCTCTCGAGCAGGCGCGAGGCGAGCGGGCAAACGGCGATCTCGCGGAACGCGCATTGTTGCCTGTTCTGGATGACTTGGCCCGCGGCATTGCGGCTGCGGAGGTGGTCGGACGCCGTCTCTTGAAGGGACCGGCACTCACCTTGTGGCGCGATGCTTTGCGTATGGCGCCCCCACAGGCCATCGAGCTCTCCTTGCAGGCGCTGCGCGTGGCCGACGGACGCGAACCCGGAAACGCCATCGCGTGGGGACCTGCCCGTCACCTAGCAGCGGCCCCTCGCGCGCATGTCCGCCTCATCGGGCTGGATGCGAACGCGTGGCCAAGACGGTCGAGCGAAAACCCACTGATACCGCAACACCTGCTGGGACACCTCCGGCTGCCGTCTGCGGAAGCCGCCGAAAGTGACCAGGTGATGCATGACGTCATCGTCGGCCAATCGCAGAACTATACACTTTCACGCGCTTACAGGAGTGCGACGGGCTCCCTGCAGGCAGCCAGTACATTGTGGCCGAAGGACCGAGAGCAAGTCGTGGGACGTAGCGCGATACCCGCGCATGCCTTCAGCGAGAGTGATCGTCTCTATGCCCGCGCGACCGACGCCGGCAAGGACCCGCAAGTACGCGCAAGTCGTGCCTGCTGGCGCGCGTGGTGGGACAGCGAGCAGCACACCGCACACGACGGGCGGGTCCGTCCCGACCACCCGCTCATTGTCGAGGCTCTCGCCGAAGTTCAATCCACGACGTCGCTCCATCGGCTTCTCTGCGATCCGCAGGGGTTCGTCTGGGAATACGCGCTTCACTGGCGCGAGCCAAACCTCGACTCTCAGCCGCTCGCGCTCGACCATCGCGCGTTCGGCGAACTCGTTCACTCCCTCATCGGTGGCGTGCTGCGCGACGGCGTCCCCCGAAACGCCGACGAGATCGGGAGCGCTCTGGATCGAGAGGCGGCGGGCCTTGCCGAAACCTGGCCGATCACCAGGGCTGTTCCACCCGGCCTTCTCTGGGGTCATACAATGGCGATGGCCCGCGAGCGCGCGTTGCGAGGGCTCACAGAAGCTCTGGGCGAACAGCGCGGCGTGACCTGGACAGAGCTTTCCTTCGGCGAGCCACGCGACGGGCCTCACCCGTGGGCCACACTCGCGCCCGTCCCAATCGGGCAGACCGGCATTTCCTTCCGGGGACGGATTGATCGACTTGACGAAGATGGAGCGCGCGGCTCGGCGGTCATCACTGACTACAAAGTTGGGACCGCACCCGAGCGTAAGAAGCCGGTCGTGTTCGATCGCGGTACTGAACTCCAGCGCGTCTTCTACGGCCTCGCAGTGCGGTCTCTTCTTCCTGAGCTTCGAAGCGTAAGCTCGCAGCTGACGTACCTCAAGCACGACCCAGCGCGCACGCTGAGCCTGACTAACGAGGAGCTTGAGAAGGCCATAGACCAGGCCGTCGCTTTCACCGCGGCGGGCGCTCGCCTGCAACGTAGTGGCGAGATTGCGCCCGGGCCCGCGCCGGTATTCTTCGATCCGCTCTCTATTGCCCTGCCGGCGGACCTGGACTCCTACCGTCGTGTGAAGCGTCGTTTGTTTGCCCAGGCGAACGGCGCACTCGACAAGCTTTGGAGCAGCCCGTGAGTGTGCCCGACCTCGACGCCCGCAGGCGCGCACTCACCGATTTCGAATCCAACATACTGGTCGAGGCCGCGGCTGGCACCGGCAAGACGTCGTTGATGGCCGCCCGGGTCGCGATGATGATCGCGACCGGAATTGATCCCACAAAGATTGCTGCGATCACCTTCACCGAGCCCGCGGCGAGCGAGCTCGAGGCGCGGATACGCTGGACGATCGACGAGCTCCGCCATGGAAGGCTGCCGCCTGCACTCTCCGGGATTCTCTCGATGCCCTTAGGCAAGGCGGAGCGCGCGCAGCTCGATGCGGCAGCGCCACGCATCGGAGAAATCACGGCAACGACGATCCACGGCTTTTGCCAAGGCATCCTTCGTTCGCACGGGATCGACGCCGCGCTTGACCCTGGTTCGCGCGTGGTCGACGAGACCATTGCCGATGCCCTCTTTGATGAAGTGCTTGCGGCTTGGCTGAAGGAGATGCTGGCGCGCGGCGACGAACTGGACGGTCCGGTTGCTGTTCTTGCGAAGGACGATCCACTGGGCGTCGTAGAGCGGGTCCGGGAGCTTGCCGACCTCCGGCGAAAGCATCGCAGCGCGACCGTGCCAGCCCCGGATTTCTCAACTCGGCCGGACCGCACTTTCGCCGACGCCGTCACCGCATTTTCCCGCTGGCATGCCGCGGGACCTGGAGAGACGTGGACAGCCGATCTCATCGCCGATCTCGAGCGCCTTGCTGCGTTCTTCGAAGGTGACCACGCGAACGCGGGATTTTCCGCGTTGTGGCGCCTGACTCGGCCGCCGCGCATCAGCATGATGCGGCAGAAAAGTATCGACCTGCTGCCCTACGACAGGATGCGCGTCTGGAGACAGGCGCTCGGCGAAGCGGACGGGCGCCGTCGCGGACAGGAAGCAGCGGAACACTTCGAAAGGGTTCGAGCGGCTTATCGGACGCTGATTGGCTCCATTGCGCAAAGCTTGGTGCATGAGCTGGCTACCCACCTAACCGGAGTGATCGAGGCTTATGACCGGCGCAAGCGCGAGGCGGCCGTTCTCGACTTCGATGACTTGCTGCGGCAGGCGCGAGCGCTGATCTGCGAGAATCCCGACATTCGCGCTTGGCTCGCCGCCCGCTACGCGTACCTGCTGGTCGATGAATTTCAGGACACCGACCCCGTACAGGCGGAAATCGTATTCCGCATAGCCGCGCGCTCGCAGCCCGAGACTTGGAGCAGTGCGGTCTTGCGCCCCGGCGCGCTGTTCCTGGTTGGTGACCCCAAACAGGCGATCTATCGCTTTCGCGGCGCTGACGTGGAGTCCTACGCGCTCGCGAAGTCCGTCATTGCAAAGGCCAAGAATGGCTGCCTGCTTGCTGTCACTGCGAATTTCAGATCCCGCCCGGAAGTTATTGCGCACGTCAATCGCGTGTTCCAAGGCGTTCTCGAGAAAGCGGGCCAGCCGGGTTTCGTACCACTCGCGCCGACCCTTGAGTTGCCGCCACTGCCTTTCGCGGCGGCCGCGAAACTGACAATCGACGTTCAGCGGGATGCGAACGCCGAGGAACAGCGCGAAGCGGAGGCGGCCGCCGTCGCCGGGCTGTGCGCACGCCTGATCGGCGCGCTGAAGATCTGCCGACCGGACGGGACCGAGCGGTACTTGCGCGCAGGCGATATCGCGTTGCTCGCGCCGACACACACGGATCTTTGGCGCTACGAGCGCGCCCTTGAAGCCCGCCGGATCGCGGTGGCCTCTCAAGCGGGCCATGCGCTATTCCGCCGGCAAGAGCTTCAGGACGTCCTCGTTCTTATTCGCGCGATTGCGGACCCGCTGGACACGCTGGCCTTCGGTGCGCTCATGCGAGGCCCGGTTGTCGGTCTGAGCGACGAAGATCTTCTTGATATCACGGCGGCGCTCTCTCCCGACCAAGACGGTCGTCGGCGCTTCCAGCTGCGGACGTCGTCAGACGAGGTGAGCCATCCCCTTGCACGGGACGTCTTGGCAAAGCTTCAGGCGCTTCATCGTCTTGCCGCAGAACTCACGCCGATGCAGCTCGTCGCCTTTGCGATCGAGCGCCTGAACTTGAGAGTGGTCATGGCGGCACGGCACGGCCAGCGGAACGCGCGTGCGCTCGCAAACCTCGACGCTATTGTCGAACTCGCAAGGCCTTACAACGTCGCTGGTCTCCGCGCCTTCGCGCTCGATCTCCAACGCGGATGGCAGAGCAAGCGCCGACATCCGGAAGGAAGGGTCGACGCATCCGAGGACTCGGTAGAGATCGTCACTATGCACAGCGCCAAGGGTCTCGAATGGCCCGTCGTCATAACGGTGAATTCATCGACCCGCTTCAAACCCCAGGACCAGTTTGTCTATCGGCAATCCGACGACACGATCCACTGGATCGTCGGAGGCATCGAACCGCCTGCGCTTGCGGCAGCCCGCGAAGAGGAGGAATTTCGCGAGGCACGGCAGCGCGAACGGCTTTGGTATGTCGCGACGACGCGCGCACGCGATCTGCTGGTGATCCCGGAGCTGCCGGGCGCGCCTTCACGCTCGTGGTCAAGGGTGATGAATCTCGGGCAAAAGGAGCTTCCCGAAATCCAAGCTGACATGTTGCCTGAGCCCGTCCCCGGCGTTGTGCACCCCGCCGCCAATGATCAGACCGAGATCGTCTTCGCGGCCGAACGGAAGACGTTGGCAGATGCTTCACCGCCGATCATATGGGACCGCCCAAGCGAGCGCGACGCGGATCGCAGCGCCGAGATCGTGGACGCGTTCGTTCTCGACGACGCGTCCCATGCGTGGCCGGAGATAGATGGAGCGGGCGCGCTGCGCGGTTCGATCCTGCACAAGCTTATGGAAGAACTCCTCACGGGCGAGCTCGGATCGACCCGGGGCCAGGCGGCGGCGCGCGCGGCTGAGCTGCTCGTCCAACTGGAATCGAGCGTCCGCGACGAGCGGGATGAAGGAGGACCCGACGCGCTCGAAATGGCGGAGACGGCCCTGCGCACATTGGCTCTTCCTGAACTCGCACCCTTCCTCGGGCTACTTGTTCCTGAAATCCCGCTCTGGGCGGCAAATCCGCCGCACTACCTCGCCGGGCGCGCGGACGCGGCCGCTATCGAGGGGGAACGCATTGCACTCGTCATCGACTGGAAGTCGGACGTGAATCCGACCACGGCGGCGCACGGCGCGCACGCAGCGCAGCTGCGCGACTACCTCAGCGTCACGAATGCGCAACGGGGCGCTGTCGTTTACATGACCACGGGCCAAGTGTCCTGGATCGAACCCACGTAGCGTCACCAAGGCGGATTCAGTATCGGTGTCGGAGTGCAGACAAGCACCCGGCGCGAGCCGCGCGTCATCGCGACGTAGAGATTGCGCGCGTTGAGCACGCCGGCATTGAGGACCACAGAGATGTCAGCTTCGAGACCTTTCAGCAACAGCGTGCTTCCGACGGAGCGTCTGGCAAGTGGCCGGCCAATGAGCCTGGACTGTTCCCGTATCGCGACCGTCGCGTCTCGGAACGACGGCCCGCCTGCCGCAAGTTGCAGAGCCCGCTGCGCGGCCGCCAGCACCGCGGGGCGGTAGCATCGGACGCCGCCCGCTCGATTGATGGCGGCGAGGAGATCGGCGACCTGCGCGAGCGACCGCGACGCTTCGAATCGAACGGCGGTCTGCTCGATGTCGGAAAGAGCCCGGCCGAGTTTTCCGGCGCTCGCCGCGGCGACCGATCGCATGAGGTCGTCTGCGGAAAAGGCGCTCATCAAGTTCTCCGCGAAATCGGCCACGACGGAGAGCGCGTCCGCTCTAGCGAGGTCGAGCGCGCCTCCGAAATCGGTGAGATCGCGCAGGTCAACAGCCTCGACCGTCACCGCTCCCTCGACCTGCCGAGCGAAGCGACGCTGTCCACGAGGATCCGTACTGTCGCCGATAATTAGGACCTTTGTCTCGCCCGGCGCCTCTACCGCAGCGGCAGCGTGCCGCAGCGTATCGTCCTGCCGACCATCGAGCTGAATCCACTCGACACCGCCAGGTGCCATCCGGAGATCGATTGGTCTGCCTGTCGCTAAATCGGGCCTTATCGCCAGCAGCCAATTTCCCAGGTCGCGTGCCCCCGCGTTGATCCACCGCCAAGGGGTCGCGAGTTCTCCCACAATCGGAAAAAACGACACGACGTCCGCCTGCCAGTCCGCCAACGGATCGCCGCCGAATCCAAATATCGACTGAAAGGGATCTCCGACGACGGCGGCAGGTAGGCTCTGCGCCAGCCAGGTTACGAGGGAGTGCTGGCGGATCGAACAGTCTTGGTACTCGTCGACGAACAGGTGCGCGAAACTGGCGGCGAGGACATCGTTCAGATGTCCGGCCGCAACGAGCCGCGCTGCCGAGCCGCGGATCGCTTCGTAATTCGGCCGGGCACCGTTGACGATATGGGGATCGTGTCCCGCGCGTTGCGGAAACGTCGAGATCAATCTGATTGCGAAGCCGTCCAGTGTCGTGGCGCGGTAGGAGCTCGGCTTCACGCCAGCCCTCTCGAGGCGGCCGCGGAGCGCCGCTACCCCGGCGTTGGTGTGCGTCAGCACCAAGATCGGCTTCGACCTGTTATGTCGCGCGAGAGCCTCGATGATGAGTTGGGTCTTACCACAGCCCGCCGGTGCTATCACCAGCCCGCGGCTTATCGAGCGCAAGTCGATCTCAACGGCTGCCATCTTCGACCCAGTCAAGAACGCCATCCATTACACTGGTGAGGCTGGCGTCGGAATTTCCATATGCGGGGCCGACAATGGCCCGCCCCGCCGTCTCCATCGTGCTGATGGTCTTCAGCCATCCAAAGCGCGCTGCTGCATTCCCCAGAAGAGCGCGACTATCGGGAGAGAGGCCGTCTATCAGCGCTTCCGTTTCCAGATCGCCGAGCGCCTTCGTGCCTCCTGAGATTGTCTTGACATGCGCTTCGATCAACGCGCGATCCTTCGTCTCGATAGCGAGCTCGAGCAGTTCGCCGACAGGACCGTCCGGCAGCGCGGCAAACAGCTCCTGTTCGAGCGCCCGGCCGCCCCCCCATGCAAAGACCCTGCCGCCGCCCGCCATAAAAGTTGCCTCAGCCGCTGCTGGAGCGGGCTTGTCGCTATCTCTCAGAATGGCGGTCCGGTATCCGAGCGACTGCAAAGCGAGCGCGCGGCTGAAGGTTTCGTCGCCATTGCCGTTGACCAAGGTCGCACCGCAGGCGGACAGCGACGTCTCGCCGCTCGCGGTGAAATGCTGGTCCAGGCCACGCATCAGACCGATTTCGCTTCCGCCCTCGCACACCACTATCGACGAGGCGAGCAAGGCATGGGCGTGGGCGCGGATTGTGCCCTGTACATTTCCCGCATCGCTCGCCCGAGTGGCCATATGCCGCCCGCCTTTCTCGCGAACGATATGGAGCTGGTAGGCACTCAGTTCGGCGACGGCAATCGGCGAATGGCTCGTTGCAAAGACCTGCAGCAGCGGCAGCTCTTCCTTCGCGCCCAGCGCACCGAGCAGGCGGATGATCCGGTGCGGCTCGAGCCCATATTCCAGCTCGTCGATCAGAAACGTAGTTGCCTTCTCGGCCGCCTTCCGCTGCAGGGCGGCGATCAGCAGTCGCGACGAACCAAGACCGAGAGCACGTAGCGGCACCCCCTCTTCATCATGGAGCGAGATAGTGCCACCGGTGAACGTGACCGAACCGGCATCAATCAATGCCTGTACGGCTGCTCCAACGGGTACGCCCATATCCCCGGCGGCGGCCGTGACGATCTTGAGCGGTTCCTTGAGTTCTTCGAGTTCTTTTTGGTCGAAGGCCTCGCGCATTTCGCGAGCCGCGCGCGTCAGCTCCTTTGATGCGTCTGCGTTGCCATCGGTGAGTTTGGTCAGCACTGAGCCGCGTCGCCAAGTCAGATGCACATCTCCGGTAACGCCAAGCCTCGCGGGAGCGATGCGGGTACGATCAGCCCAGTTGAGATTGCGTGTCCGACCTGCAGCCTGAGCGCGTGGGGAGACGAGCGTCCATTCGGGTTCAAGATCGTCCTGCACTGTGAGCTGCAGCGTCAACGCGGTTTCGAGCCCTGCGCCGGGTTCCGGTTCCACCAACCCGGTGGCCACATCGAAGCCCACCAGGAAGTCGCCATAGGTGTCGATGTTCTTCAGGGGGTCATCGAGGGCGCCCAGAGTCAGTGCAATGCGGACGGCTTGGCCGAAATCGAGAGCATGGAAGTCGGCGTCGGTGAAGGAAATCGATCGGCGAGCGCCAAGGCAAAGATCGATGGCATCAAGGATCGTGGACTTCCCGCTGTCGCCGGGGCCGATCAGGCAATTTATCCCTGGTCCAGGCAGCCAGCGAAGGCCTTTGATGGCCCGAAAATTGTCGATCTCAACCACACGGACCAGCGCCATACCGCTTCCCCCAAGATCGTTCGCCGCCGGGAGCGTCCATCGAATCGGTGGATCCAGCCGCCGCGGTCCAACCCTCCGTGTCACTGCGGACGACTCGGCTGAGCTTGACATACAATGCAAATGCATTACATGGGTTGGCATGACGACGCAAGGAGCCGGTTATGGCTAAGACGGCTGAAATCCTCGAAATCCCCGCGACCATCACGGACCGCGGGCAGACGACCGTGCCCGCCGCCATCCGCAAGATGCTTGCGCTCGGCAAGCGCGACCAAGTCGTGTTTCGCGGGCTGGCAAACGGCACCGTCGTGATCGCGAAGAAGTCGGCGGACGACGGCGATCCGGTGATCGGCACGTTCCTCGCATTCCTGGCGCGTGACATGGCAAACGAGCCATCGCGGATTCGGCCGGTGCCGAAGTCGCTGGTCGCGCGCGGCAAGTCCCTCGTCAAGGGCGTCAAGATCGATCTCGACGCGGCTCTGCCGGAAGATGAGGCGTGAGCAGCGGCGACACCGTCGAGATCAACGGTTGGACGATCTTTGCGCATCCGCTGTTTCTCGACCAGCTCGAGGCGATGATCGCGGCGGTCGAGAAGGGGCGCAAGAAAGACCCAAAGGGATATAAGAAGAGACGCACCGCAAAACTCCTCGCGGCCGTCTTGAAGGTCGCGTTCGAAGATATTCCAGGTGACCCGACCCGCGACGTCTATCGACAGGGCGGCACGCTCGGCGACGACTACAAACACTGGTTTCGCGCGAAGTTCTTGCAGCAGTTCCGGCTCTTCTTTCGCTATCAGCAATCGGCGGCTTCCAAGATCATCGTCCTTGCCTGGGTGAATGATGACTCGACGCTGCGCGCCTATGAAAGCGCCAACGACGCCTACGCCGTGTTTCGCAAGATGCTAGACCGCGGAAATCCGCCAGACACCTGGAAAGAACTCGTGGCGACAGCATCGAGCGATGACGCCAAACGGCGTTTGTCTCGCTCAACACGCGGCAGATAAGATTGGGTCTCACGCAAAGGCTGATAAGCGGTGACGATCACAGCGGAGGCGGCATTCGAGCAAGAGCTGGAAATCTTCCGCAAAGAGGAAGAGACCGCCCAACAACAGTTTTTTGCCTATCTGTCCGTGCGCGAGCTGGCGGCCTCCGACACCGAGGTTCTCAGGGCAATGAACACGACGCCACTCTTCTGGCTGACGACTCATCATGCCATGCTCGTGTCGGCCTTCATCGCGCTCGGTCGCATCTTTGACCAGAATTCCGCTCACAATATCGACAGCCTGATGGCGCTCGCTTCAAAAGACCTTTCGGTCTTTTCGAGACCGGCTCTTGCGAAGAGGAAAGAGAAAGCCGGACTGAAGACGGACGAGGCCGCAGCGTATGTTAGCGACGCGTTCGAGCCGACAGCGAGCGACTTGAGAGCGTTTCGCAAAAAGATCAAAGCGCAACGCGTGATTTACGAAGCGCGATATCGGGACATCCGCGACAAGGTGTTCGCTCACAACGAAATCTTCGATCTCGACTTGGCCAATCAACTTCTTGCAAACACCAGCGTTGCCGAAATGAAAGCGGCGTTCGGTTTTCTCCACGCACTCTATGAGACCCTGTGGCAACTGTTCCACAATGGCCGAAAGCTCGGATTGAATGCGAGAGCGTTCGTGCTGCCGCCGGGGTCGATGGCGGGTGCACAGATGCTCCCCGGGGAGAAAGTCTTTCGAGAAGGTCAACGTGTCCTCGCGCACGTCGTGCGGGGCATCGAAGCTGAAGCAAAAGGCAGCTGACGTATGAGGCCAAGGAGGAAGCGCAGCATGGCGAGTATCCAACTCTCCGCAACCCCAAAGGGAAATGGCTATCAAGCTACCGTGACGTTCGCCGACGGAGCATCGATGAGTTCAGAGGAGACCTACCCGACAATCGCCGAGGCCATAACCGCCGCGGCGATCAAGCTGCTCGACATGCCCGAACGGCTGGCGGCACTCGACCGGCCACGCGGTTAATCAGCGCCTGTTCGCGAGGTCCACCAGCACGTCGCCATGGCACGCGAGCGGTGCGCACCAGCACACGAGATCGCGGCCGCGAAGCTCGTCGAGCGCTTTGACCAGCGCGGGCTGCGCGACGATCCACGCGCGATATTTCGCGATGACCTCGGCGCGAGAACCGTCGCGCCCGATAACGAACGGGTTGCCCCATGTACTCGGGTGCCCGATGTAAACCTGCGTCGCACTCGTGCGCTTGCCGACAGCGCCCGCATTCAAGACCTTGCACATGATCGTTCTCCTTTCCGCTCACGCGGGAAGGCCCCGCCTTGCGGCGAGACCTTCTACGCGGGCGTCTCAGTCGCGGTTCGGACGAGACCAGATGAGCGAGTGGCCTTCTTCGCCTTCCACCTCGACCAGCGTGGCGTAGATCGGAGCCGGAAAGCTCGGGTCGTCCAGCTTAACCGAGAGATAATCGCGGTTCTGCTCCTGGGACTTTTTCTTCCAAGCTGCCCCGAATTCGATAGTGCCCGCGAAGATCCGGTAATCGGGGGCCTTGTCCGAGGTCCGCTCGGCCGGGACGATCTTGGCCTTCACGGTGCCGAGGGCGAGGGTCTTGACGCTGCCCACGAAGCCGTTGCCGTTGACGGTGAAGTTGCCGATGGTAGCCATGTTCGTGTCCTCTTTCGTTTCTCGGGCCGCGACCACCGCGACCTCGATGGCGGTCGTTGACCGGAGGCGATCGGACCGCACCCGAAGGGCCGCCACGCAGTAGAGGGCGGCCAAGGCAAGGCTTTCTTGTCTCGCGAGGAATGGGCGCGCAGCGAACAGGGGAAGAAAGCCGAGCACGGCCGTTGCGGTCTTGGGATCGAGGCGGAGCGCAGCGACGACGGCCTTCGGTTAGACATGCCAAATCGAGGACGCATTGGCCGCGTCAGGCCGAACGATGGGGATATGACTGAGCGACAGACACGCCACACCGCACGACAACGGCAAGGGCACGTTTCGTGAAAGAGACTCGCACGCGTTGTGCAGGCTTTTCTCCGGCCAGCGGCTTCAGCCGCGACCCCGGGCGCTCGCATTGCGATGACACCAGGCATTCGTCCAGCGGGAAGACGTCCACCCAAGAACAGACGGGCGTTTCGGACACCCCGCGGTCCCGCCCGACGCATCTCGCCGATGCGGCTCGATCAGGCGAAGGGCAAACACCGCCATCCCCCGGATGCCAGCCGCGACGCCGCACGCAAGAAAGGTCCCGCCGCAAGGCGAGGCCTTTGTGGTTTCGAGAAATGCGAAACGATGACGTGCAGGCGTCCGAGCCGCGGATGATTGCGCCTCATGCCGCTTGATCGATCTCGGCCGGCTTGGGCTGAAGATCATGAAGATAGGTTACCGCGCGTTGCGCATGCGCGGCTGCCGAGAAGATAAAGCGCTTGTCGTTGGCGAGGACTTCGAGTAATCAGCAGCAGATCATAATGTGAAGGAAGATTCTAAGCGCAGCTGGCCTGTGGAGATCGGCTAAAACGGCTTGCGATCTGCT
>CALRXG020000045.1:0-21218 GCA_943372075.1 Bordetella parapertussis
TCGTTCCAACGTTTGCGCAACAATCAACATTCGTGGTTATGGGTCCCTGCTTTCGCAGGGACGACACGGAGTTTGTGGCGCACGATCCCGGCAAGATCGATCCATTCCAACGATGAAGCGGTTCATCAGCACTCCGCGTCATATCAACGCCGAGCTACCCGATCTCGAACGCCTCCGCGGCGAGATGTTTTAGATTGGCGTGCCAATGCTCGGCGATCTGAAGCCGCGTCGGCACCCAGACGTGATCGTGCTTCTGGATGTAGTCAAGGAAGCGCATCAGCGCGGCGGCGCGGCCGGGACGGCCGACGACGCGGCAATGCAGGCCGATCGACATCATTTTCGGTGACGTCGCTCCCTCAGCGTAGAGCACGTCAAAACTGTCCTTCAGATAGGTGTAGAACTCGTCGCCGCCGCCGAAACCTTGCGCGTTGATGAAGCGCATGTCGTTGGCATCGAGCGTATACGGGATCACGAGATGCGGCTCGGTGCCGGCAGCCTTGATCCAGTACGGCAGATCGTCGGCATAGGAGTCGCAGAGATAGCGCAGGCCGCCGGCCTCCATCAGCAGCCGCAGCGTGCTGATCGAGGAGCGGCCGGTGTACCAGCCGAGAGGCCGGGCGCCGGTCGCCTCGCTATGCACGGCGATGGCGCGCGCGATCTCCGCGCGCTCCTCGTCCTCCGTCATGTCCTTGTGCTCGACCCAGCGCAGGCTGTGGCTGGCGATATCCCAGCCGGCCTCCTGCATCGCGGCGACGACATCCGGATTGCGCTTCAGCGCCATCGCGACGCCGAACACGGTGGTCGGCAGCTTCCGCTCGGTGAAGATGCGCCACAGCCGCCAGAACCCGGCGCGCGAGCCGTACTCGAACATCGTCTCGATATTGGCGTGACGCTGGCCGACCCAGGGCTGCGCACCCAGCACATCGGACAGAAACGCTTCCGAGGCGCGATCGCCGTGCAGGATGTTGTTCTCGCCGCCTTCCTCGAAATTGACCACGAACTGCACCGCGATCCGCGCGGCGTCGGGCCATTTCGGATCGGGTGGCGTGCGGCCGTAACCGCGGAGATCGCGCGGATAGCGGGCCTCGGCCACATCAGATTTCCTCGAAGCGAATGTTCTGCGCGCCCTTCCACAACACGGTCTTGCCGAAGGCTGTGAGATTTTCCAGCCCCGAGGTCAACGTGATGAAATGATTGCCGGCGAGCTGGCCCATCTTGCTGGCGAAGTGCACGCCGCCATAGGCGAGCAGGATCTCGGTCTCGCTGATGCCGCCGGGATAGAGGATGATCTGTCCCGGCGCCGGATAGCTGGTGTGGTTCTCGTAGGACACGCCGAAATCGAGATCGCCGAGCGGCATCCAGACGCCCTCGCCGCTCCAGCGCACATGGATCGCCTGGCTCTCGAACGGCATCGCCTTGCGGAAGGCCGCGACCGTCTTCGGCGCGAGCTGTTCCTCGAAACGGGCGTCGAAGGTGAAATCGCCGGCGCGGACAATCAGTTTGCTCATCGGACTCTCGTGGGTAGGCTGGAAGGAGTGATACTTCAACCATTGCCGCCGGCCAGTGCCGGACGCAAGGGCTGTTCCGGCTCGAAATGCCGGTTTTTGCCGCAATAGCCTCCGCCGCAACGCTGGTTTGAGCAGGGTTGCGTTGCACCCTGCCTGCCGGTTTGCCAATCTGAGGGAAGAAGCGAAGGAGACATCGATGCCAGCCAACAGCCTGCACGGACATGTCGCAATTGTGACCGGCGGTTCGCGCGGCATCGGTGCGGCGATCGTCAAGATGCTGGCGGAGGCCGGCGCGGCCGTCGCCATCAATTATCGCGAACGGTCGGCCGAGGCCGAGACCTTGGCGAAGGGCATCGTTGCCGCCGGCGGCCGGGCGGTCGCAATCGCCGCCGACGTCTCGGAGGCTGCGGCCGTCGCCGGACTGGTCGAGCGCGCCAAGTCCGAGCTCGGCCCGGTCGACATCCTCGTCAACAATGCCGGCATCGCCATCGTCAAGGGCGTCGACGACCTCACCGAGGAGGATTTCGACCGCACCATCACGGTCAATCTCAAATCCGCGTTTCTGTGTACACAGGCGGTGCTACCGATGATGCGCACCCGGAAATGGGGCCGCATCGTCAACATCTCTTCCGGCGCTGCGCGCGGCGCCGGCTCGATCGGCCCGCACTACAACGCGTCCAAGGCGGCCATGGAGGGCATGACCCGCGGCTATGCCGCGCGTCTCGTCAAGGAGGGCATCACCGTCAACGCGGTCGCGCCGTCGCTGATAGAAACCGACATGATGAAGGGACAGAGCGGACTGGTCAGCCGGATTCCGATCGGCAGGTTCGGCACCGCCGAGGAGGTGGCGCAGGCCGTGCTGTTGCTGGTCAACAATCCCTACATGACCGGACAGACCATCGCGATGAGCGGCGGGATGGCGTTCAACTAGGTCAAGTGGCGTCGATAGTACGGGGCGCTCCCGTCTTGTTCCCTGCGGCACTGTCATCAAACCATGGCAGGAACTGTGCTTGGCTCCAGCAGTTGTCCATTGGGCGCAACCGGATTTGGAGCCTGTCGTGATCGATCCGAAAACGCTGCTTGAACGCGCGTCTCAATTGGCCGACCAGGCCAAGGGCGAACAGAACCAGGGCACCCGCGAGCGGCTGCTGCGCATGGCGGAACACTACCGTGATCTGGCCGCGCATGAATCCTGGGCGCACGAGAACCCGCCGTCGGTCAGCGGGATCACCAGCGTCCTCAGCACGCGCGGCGCGCATTGAACGCGGGACGGCCGCGGCGAAACAAGCTATGGCGTCAGGTGACGCGAATGCGATAGCTCAGAGATTGGCGGGCACCCGGCGCGATGAGCATCACGCCGGGCTTGTCGGCGAACTCGCCATCGAACTCGGCAGGGCTGGCATAACCGTGCCACGGCTCGATGCAGAGGAACGGCGCGCCGCCGGGCTTCGACCAGATGCCGAGCTCGCGGAAGCCTCGCCAGGAAATTTCGATCGCCGGGCCCAGCGTGGCTGCTGCCGGGCCTAGCGTCGCCGCGAAGCGGATCGATGTGCTTGCGATCTGATCGAAGACCATCGCGTCGTCATCGAACAGCTCCTCAGTCAGCGCAAGCGTTCTGCCCGCGACCGGATTGGGTTCCGGATTCTCCCGCATCAATCCATCCTTCAACCGCCGGATCGGCGTGGGTTCATTCTTGTCGAAGGTCAGCGTGTAGGCCTCCTTCGGCAGCCCCTGCACCAGCGGCCAGTTGAAAGCGGGATGACCGCCGAGCGAGGCGGGCAGCATCTCGTCGCCGGTGTTGATGACCTCAAAGGCGACATCGAGATCGGGGCCATCAATGCTGTAGGTGACTTCGAGCCTGAACGCGAAAGGATAGCGCGCACGGGTTTCCGCATCGTCTGACAGCGCGAGCTTGCAGGACCGGGGCCCCTGCTCGATCCAAGCAAAGCGGCGGTCGCGCGCGAAGCCGTGCTGCGTCATCGGATAGGACCTGCCGTTGTGACGGAGCGTGTCGTTCTTCAGCCGGCCGACGATCGGGAACAGGATCGGCGCATGGCGCGGCCATTGCGGGCCAGCCGGCCACAGCAGTTCCCTCCCCTCGGCATTCCTGAGCGACGACAATTCGGCGCCCTGGGCATTGATGGTTGCGGCAATCCCGTCGCCGCGCAGGGTGTGACTGTCGCTCATGCCTCGCCTCGCCTGGGTCGCGCTGTGCCCCGCCACGAGATGTTCGATGCAGGCGAAGCCGTCAACCCCAAAGCGCTGGGGCCGCCCGTGGGCGGCCCCAGGCTCCAGGCTTAACCGGCGATCTTGGAGAAGTCGGGCTGGCGACGCTCGGCAAACGCCGCGAACGCCTCGCGTGCTTCGGCGCTCATCAACCGCTCCTGGAAGATCTCGCCCTCGCGCGCCATCTGCGCGCTGATCCCAGCAGGGTCGCGCATCAGCGCCTTGGTGTGCTGGAGCGAGCCGAACGGCCGCTTCGCCAGCGCATCCGCCGCGGCGCGGGCCTTGGTACGGAGATCCGCAAGCGGTACCACGGCGTTGGCGAGGCCGATCGAAACGGCCGTCTCGGCCTCGACCGGCTCGCCGAGCGCGAACATCGCATAGGCCCGCGCATAGCCGATCCGCTGCGGCAGCAGATAGGTCGAAGCCGCCTCCGGCACCAGCGCGAGATTGACGAACGGCGTGATCAGCCGCGCGGTCGGCGCGAGGTAGACCAGGTCGCAATGCAGCAGCATGGTGGTGCCGATGCCGACCGCATTGCCTTGCACGGCAGCGACCAGCGGCCGTGTCGCCTTGGCAAGGCCGGCGAGGAAGCGGCCGACATGACGCTCGCCCTGCACGCCGCGCGACACCGCGGCGAAATCGGCGAGATCGTTGCCCGCGGTGAAGCTGTCGCCGTCGCCCTGCAACAGCACCGCGCGGATCGCGGAGTCGCTCTCGGCGCGCTCGAGCGCGTCGGCCATCGCGCCATACATCGCATTGGTAATCGCGTTCTTCTTGTCCGGACGCGCCATCGTCACGGTGAGGACGCCACCGTCCAGTGCTACGACCACTTCGCTCATGCTCTCGCTCCTGTTGCTTCTTGCCCGATGCGCTTTCTTCACGCGAACCGGTGCCCGCTTCGCTTGAAAACGCTCTAACTGTCTTTGTCCTTGGGGAACTTGTCTTGCAGGCTGGCCAGCCAGCGCGACACCACGTCGATCTCCGCTTCCGAGAATCCGTCCATCAGGCGGTTGTTGATCACCCTGGTCCGTGTCGCGGCGCGTTTGCCGAGCTCCTGCCCCGCCACGGTGAGATGGAGCCGCTGGCTGCGCCCGTCCTCGCCGTCGCGCCGGCGCTTGACGAGGCCGGCGCGCTCCATCCGGTCGGCGAGCCCGGTCATCGCCGACGGCACGATGTCGAGCGCCTGCGAGACATCGCCGATCAAAGCACCGTCATTGCGCCCGAGAAAGAACAGCACGCCGGCCTGGGCCGACGTCAGATCATGCGCGGCCGTCTCCTGCTCGATGGCGCGCTGCACCCGCCGATAGGCCACGGTCAGCAGGAAGATCAGCCGGTGTTCCGCTTTCATGCCGTCGTTATATATTTCGCATGCGAAATATCAAGATATTTCGCGCACGAAATACCCGGTGATGTCCGGTTGCCGTTTTGCGGCGCCTCAATGCCAAGGCATCCGGCTCGCGTAAAGTGCGAGGGATGAGCCCCCTTAACCGCTTTGATTGCGACATTTTGATCGCGTCGCCGGAGCGTCGCATGGCGACTGCGCAGAAAACCCTTGATCGACAACGATCAAACGGGAAATCTTCCCATCCGGGAGCCGAGGCGTTGCGATGCGGCTCCGGCGGCGCCCACGGGAGTGTCATGACGTCAGCGGCAAGTCCGGACCGGGAGCGCGTTGTCCGCCCGAAGCGGTCGCGCCATCTCAGCGAAGCCATGCGTTGTGAGACCGCGTTTCGCCTGATCCTTTCCGACTGCCTCGAGGAAGTCGCGACCAATCACGAGGCCCTGAGCTCCGGCGATCCCGTAGCGCTGCATCAGACCCGCATCGCACTGACGCGACTGAAGGCGGCGGTCGCTTTCTACGGCCCGATGGCGGCGGACAGCGAATGGACGCGGCTGAAATCCGAGCTGAAATGGCTGAGCGCTCATCTCGGCGCAACGCGCGACCTCGATGTTGCGATCGTCAACAGCAAGGGCCTGCCCGAGGAGCGCATGCTGAAGGCCGCACGCAGCGATGCATTCGACGCCCTCAAGGAGGCGCTACAAGGCGACCGTTACTGGCAATGGTTCGACGGCATGTGGGACTGGGTCGGCAGCGGCCCGTGGACCACGCGGCAGAATCGCCGTGCCGCGCAGCGGCGGGCGGTGCCGGTCGCGGTGTTTCACGCGCGCCGGCTGGCGCGGTGGCACGGAAAGCTGTGCCAGAAGAGCCGCGGGCTGCAAGGCATGGGCAAGAGCAAGCGCCATAGCGTCCGGCTCGCCAGCAAGCGGCTGCGCTACGCCATCGAGTTCTCTGAAGGCGGTCTGCCGGCAGACCTCTATGCGTCGTGGCGCACCGTCCTCAAACATCTGCGCAAAGGACAACAGCTGCTCGGCGAACTGAACGACGACGAGGTCCGCCGCGGGCTGATCGATAGTGCCGATGCCGTTGCGCAGCGCGCCCACGAGCGCAAGGCCAAGCACCAGCGCGTGCATCAGCGGAAGCGCAAGAGCCGGCTGCTGCGCCAGGCCGCGGCGGTCTACCGGAAGATTGCCGAATGACCGCAATCGCTCGTCCCCCACCCGCGCCAACGATCCCAAGCTTGCCTGCCTCGCACAACGCCGGCGCTCGTCATTGTCTCCATCCCCTCCCATGTGGTCATTCCCATGCCTGACGGTTCCTCCACCGCGCATCTCTATCGTCCCAAGCTCGTCACCACGCTGACCGAAGGTTACGGCCTCGACGCATTTCGCCACGACGTGATGTCGGGACTGACGGTCGCGGTGGTGGCGCTGCCGCTATCGATGGCGATCGCGGTGGCCTCGGGCGTGACGCCGGAGCGCGGGCTGTTCACGGCGATCGTCGGCGGCTTCCTGGTCTCTGCGCTCGGCGGCAGCCGCTTTCAAATCGGCGGCCCGGCCGGCGCCTTCATCGTGCTGGTCGCCGCAACCGCCGCGCAGTTCGGCGTCGAAGGCCTGCTGCTCACCGTGCTGGTGTCCGGGGTGATGCTGACGCTGATCGGCGCGTCCGGGCTCGGCGCGTTGATCCGCTACATCCCGCACCCCGTCACCGTCGGCTTCACCTGCGGAATTGCGGTCACCATCCTGGCCAGTCAGTTGCACGATCTCGGCGGGCTGACGCTGGCCGGCGCCGAACCAGGTCCGTTCATGCCGAAGCTCGCGGCGCTCGGCCACGCGCTGCCGACCCTCAACTGGTCCGCGCTCGCGATCGGGGCCGGCTCGGCGGCCGTGATCTTTGCGCTGCGCGCCTGGCGGCCGGCCTGGCCGGCGATGCTGATCGCGATCGTTATCGCGTCGTTCGCGGCGCTGCTGCTGCGGCTGCCGATCGAAACCATCGGCACCAGGTTCGGCGAAATCCCCCGCGGCCTGCCGGTGCCGCATCTGCCGGAATTCTCCTGGGCGCTGCTCCTGCAGATCCTGCCGGCATCGCTGTCGTTCACGCTGCTGGGCGGCGTCGAGAGCCTGCTCTCGGCCAAGGTCGCCGACGGCATGACCGGCCGCAAGCACCGCTCCAACATGGAACTGGTGGCGCAAGGCATCGCCAACATCGCCTCCGCTTTGTTCGGCGGCATCAGCGTCACCGGCACGATCGCGCGCACCGCGACCAACATCCGGGCCGGCGCGCGCAGTCCGCTGTCCGGCATGATGCATTCGGCGTTCCTGCTGTCGTTCATGATGCTGGCCGCGCCGCTGGCGAGCTATATCCCGCTCTCGGCGCTGGCCGGCGTCCTCGTCGTGGTGTGCTGGTACATGGCAGAGAAGGAAGCGTTCGTGCATCTGGTCACGCGCTGGCGCGGTGCCGCGGTGCTGATCCCGACCTTTGGCCTGACGGTGTTCGAGGACCTGACGTTCGGCATCATCACGGGGTGCGCGATCGCCGCGCTGTTGGCCGTCTTTGACCGCTGGCAACAGCGCGATAAAAGCTAGCCGCTGTCGCGCAGCACCAGTTCGAAGCCGAGATCGACGCGGCGCTCGCCGCCGCGCTCCAAGGTCAAGGTCGCCGCGGTGCGGCCGATGGCGTCGCCATGCACGCTGATGGTGCTCAGCGTCGGCGAGATCAGCTGGCCCATTTCGAGATCCCCGAGGCCGATCACGGCGACCGGCTGCGTCGACGCAGGTCCGTCGCGCAGCAGGCCGGCCTTGCGCAGCCCCGCCATGAAACCGATCGCATGCGCATCATTGGCGGCGAACACCGCATCGACATCGGGCAACCGCGCATGCGCCGCCACGCTGCCGGAGGCATTGCGCTCGAGGATCAATCTTCGCGGCTCGGCAAGGCCACGTGCCATGGCCTCGTCCCTGAAGCCGAGCCAGCGACGTGTGCCGCGCGGATCATCGCCGCCGATGAAAGCGAGTTGCCGGCGTCCCTGCGCAGCCAGATGCTTCGCGACGGCGGTGCCGGCCTTGTAATTGTCGAAGCCCGCGACCGCGTCGATCGGGTTTGCCGGCAGATCCCAGGTCTCGACGATCGGGATGCGCGCGTTGCGCAGCAGCCGGCTGCCCTCCTCCGTTGCGGGCGAGCCGACCATGATGATCGCCTCCGGCCGCCGCGAGAGCAGCGCCGCCAGCATGCGGTCCTCGCGCGCGGCATCGTACCGCGACTGCGCCAGGATCACCGAGAAGCCGAGCGGCTCCAGCTTGTCGGACAGGCCCTGCACCGTGTCGGCGAAGATCGAATTGGCGATGGTCGGCACCAGCACGCCGACCGAATTGGTCCGTGCGCTCGCCAGCGCGCCCGCCACCAGGTTCGGGACATAGCCGAGGTCGCGCATTGCCCGCTCGACCCGTGCCCGCGTCTCCGGGGCGACCAGATCGGGCATCCGCACCACCCGGCTCACCGTGATCGAGGACACGCCAGCGCGCTTGGCCACCTCTGAAAGGGTGGGCGCGGCACCGGCCGGGCCGGTCCCGGGGTCGGTCAGTTCGGAGCTCATGGCCGGAGCCTGCACGATTCCGGGTTGCCAGGCCATGATGTTAGCGCTAGCATCAGGTTATGTTAGCGCTAACATGCAACAAAATGGGAGAAACGGCATGATTTCGGACGAGCAGGCCCAAGCCTATAAGCGCGACGGGGTGATCGCGGTCTCCGAGGTGCTCGACCAGGAGACCCTGGGGCGGGTCCGCACGGTGCTTGCAGAGCTGGTGGCCGGCGCCGCTTCGGTGACCGAACACACCGATGTCTACGACCTCGAGCCGGGCCATACGCCGGAGCAGCCGCGCGTCCGCCGCATCAAGGCGCCGCACAAGGTGCACCCGATCTTCGACGAGATCGTCCGCAGCCCGGCCGTGATCTCGATCCTGACCAAGCTGATCGGCCCCGGGCTTCGCCTGCACGGCTCCAAGCTCAACATGAAGTCGGCGCAATACGGCTCGCCGGTCGAGTGGCATCAGGACTGGGCGTTCTATCCGCACACCAATGACGACATCCTGGCGATCGGCGTCCTGCTCGACGATTGCGACATCGAGAACGGCCCGATGCTGGTCACGCCGGGCACACACACCGGCGACACGATGTGGGATCATCATGGCGACGACGGCTGCTTCGCCGGCCTGATCGATCCGGACCAGATTCAGGACGACATCAAGCGCGCGGTGCCCTGCATGGGCAAGGCCGGCAGCATGTCGTTCCATCACGTGCGCGCGCTGCACGGCTCGGCAACCAACACATCGAACCGGCCGCGCAACCTGCTGCTCTATGAAGTGGCCGCCAGCGACGCCTGGCCGCTGATGGGCGTGAAGGATTTCGACGAGTTCAACAGCCGCCTGCTGGCGGGTCCGCCGGTGGTGACGCCGCGGCTGACCGAGGTGCCGGTGCGAATGCCGCTGCCACCGGCGAAGCGGCAAGGATCGATCTACGAGACCCAGTCGGCGGCG
The DNA here is from genome assembly GCA_943372075.1 of Bordetella parapertussis. Classification (GTDB taxonomy): domain Bacteria; phylum Pseudomonadota; class Alphaproteobacteria; order Rhizobiales; family Xanthobacteraceae; genus Bradyrhizobium. The sequence goes on from CALRXG020000045.1 coordinate 9,606, forward strand.
AAGAAGTCTTACTTCACGCGCGCTGCCTGAAGACGACGACAATGCCCGCGGCCACGCCGCGGGCATTGCTGCTTTCTCGAGCATGATCCGGAAAAGTGGGCACCGGTTTTCCGAAACGATCATGCTCAAACAAGACGTCAATAAAAGCCAAAACAACGGGGAAACGAATGACCGAGATGGCAAAAGGCGCCAAGAAAGCGCGCCTGCGTGTGATCCTGGCCGCAAGCATCGGCTCCGCGCTCGAGTGGTATGACTTCTTCCTCTACGGCACCGCCGCGGCGCTGGTGTTCGGCGAATTGTTCTTTCCGAAAAGCGATCCGGTGGTCGGCACGTTGCTGTCGTTCCTGACCTTCGGCGTCGGCTTCGTGGTGCGTCCGTTCGGCGGCCTGCTGTTCGGCATCCTCGGCGATCGCTATGGCCGCAAGCCGGTGCTGGTCGCAACGCTTCTGATGATCGGCATCGGCACCACCGCGATCGGCTTCCTGCCGACCTATGCGCAGATCGGTGTCTGGGCGCCGGTCCTGCTGGTCGCGATGCGCGTCATCCAGGGCCTCGGCGCCGGCGCCGAATATGGCGGCGCGGTGATCTACCTGGTCGAGAACGCGCCGCCGAAGCATCGCGGCTTCTGGGGTGGGTTCGCGCCACTCGGCGTCTCCGTCGGCAATCTGCTTGCCGCCGGCGCCTTCGCGCTGGTGACGATGCTGCCACGCGAGGATCTGCTGAGCTGGGGCTGGCGCCTGCCCTTCCTGGCGAGCTTCCTGTTGATCGTGGTCGGCATCTTCGTCCGCATGCGCATCACCGAGACGCCGGTGTATACCGAGGCGGTGGTCAAGCGCGGCAAGGTCGAGAGCAATCCGGCGATGGAGGCATTGCGCCAGCATCCGCGCAACTTCTTCGTGGTGCTCGGTGCCCGGATGGCCGAGAACGGGCTCGGATATTTCTTCCCGGTGTTCGGCCTGAGCTACGTCATCACCACGCTCGGCGTACCGAAAGCGGACGCGCTCAGCGCGCTGATGCTGGCCTTTACCGTCGAGCTGTTTGCGATCCTCGGCTTCGCCGCCTTGTCGGATCGGATCGGACGGCGTCCGGTCTACATGTTCGGCGCGCTGGCGGGCGTGGCGCTCGCCTTCCCCTTCTTCTGGATGGTTGGCACCAAGGAGTGGATCATGATCGCACTCGCCTTCATCCTGGCGCGCGCCGTGGTGACGGCGGCGATGTTCGGGCCGCAGGCGGCGTATTTCGCCGAACTGTTCCCGCCGCAACGCCGCTTCGCCGGCTTCGCCTTCGCGCGTGAGCTCGGCTCGCTGCTGTCGGGCGGCCCGGCGCCGTTCGTCGCCACCGCGCTGGTGGCGGCTTACGGCACCTGGTGGCCGGTCGCCTGCTACGCGATGTTCCTGTCGGCCTGCACGGTGATCGCGATCTGGATCGGGCCGGAGACCTATCAGGAAAACATCGCCGCCGACGCGAGCGAACAGGGCGAACTGCCGGCAGCGATTCCGGCGCGGGCTTGATCGGTGGCGCAGCAACTACGTGTGCTGCAGTCGCTCTGGGCGATGGAGCGGCGACTGGCCGACGAGGACGAATGGCCGTTGCAAACCCAGCTCGCGATGATCCGCGACGCCGGGTTTGACGGCGCCGGCGTCCGCTTCATCGATCCGGCCTTCGTACGCGAGGTGACCGACTTCCTGCGCGCGCATGGCATGATCTGGCAGGCGCAATGCTACCCGAAGAGCGTCGACGACCTGAAACCGGTGCTCGAGCTGGTGACGCGGCTCGGCGCCGATCACGTTAATTTGCAGCCGGACGTTCGTCCGCGCCGGCTCGCTGATTGCATTCCCCTGCTCGAAGGCTGGTGGCGGCTCGCCACGGAAGCCGGCGTCGCGGTGCATGTCGAAACCCATCGCGACAGAATGACGACCGATCTGTTCTTCACGCTCGACCTGCTCGACTGCTTTCCCGATCTGCGGCTGACCGCCGATCTCTCGCATTATCTGGTCGGCCGCGAATTCGCCTGGCCGGTCGACGACGCCAACCATGCGACGATCCATCGCATCCTCGATCATGCGTGGGGCATCCACGGCCGCATCGCGAGCCGCGAGCAGGTACAGATCTCGTCCGGCTTTCCTCAGCACGCTGGCTGGGTGTCGTTGTTCATGGGATGGTGGGACTACGGCATCCGTTCCTGGCGCAAGCGCGCCGGGCCCGATGCGACGCTGACCTTCCTGTGCGAGCTCGGCCCGCCACCCTATGCCATCACCGGCCCCGACGGCCGCGAATTGTCCGATCGCTGGCAGGACGCGCTCGCCATGAAGGACATGATCCGCACGCTGTGGGAGCGCATCGCGAGCGAGCCACCAAGCCCGCTTGCGCGTTGATTTCTGCGAGCCGCGACGGCATCCTGCGGCAACGACAATTCGGAATGCCGCGAGGACCCGTGCGCGACCACCGGGTATATCCGCGTCGACGCCTTGCCTACGTCGTCGTCACGGCGATCGCGGTGTTCGTCGGCATGAAAGCGATGGCGGAGGATCTGAACCTCGACGTCGCCGCCATGCCGCGCGTCGCGACGATCGATCCGCGCTTCCAATCCTACAACATCGAGATGGTCGAGGTGACGGGCGGACAGTTCTGGAAGCCTTATTCAGCCATCAATACAACGGTCGCTTCAACCGAAGAGCGGTTCGCAGCCCGCGCGCCGATCGATCTGCACGACAGCAGGCTGCGCAAGCTCGCTGCGGCGCTCGGCCCCGCCTATCTGCGTGTAAGCGGCACCTGGGCCAACAACACGTTCTTTGCGGATTCCAACGCGCCCACGGCCGCACCGCCGGCCGGCTTCAAGGGCATTCTAACGCGTCAGCAATGGCGTGACGTCATCGACTTTTCGCACGCTACCGACGCCGCCCTCGTCACATCCTTTGCGATCAGCGCCGGCACGCGAAACCCGTCCGGGCAATGGAGCCCCGACCAGGCCCGACATCTTCTCGCTTTCACACGATCGGCAGGCGGCCGGATCGCCGCAGCCGAGTTCATGAACGAGCCTGATCTGCCGGCAATCGGCGGCGCTCCCGACGGCTACGACGCCGCGGCCTACGGCCGGGACTTTGCCGCGTTCGGTGCATTCATGAAGGAGAACGCGCCCGACGTCACGATCCTCGGGCCGGGCACGATCGGCACCGGCGCCGATGCTCAGGCACTTTTCGCCACGTCGGCGGCGGGTGTCGACGCGGTCTCCTATCATCACTATGGCGCGCTCTCGGCCCGCTGCGGCGGCGATCGCACGGCGGAGCAGGCGTTGTCGGACGAATGGCTGGCGCGAACCGGCAAGACGCTCACCGTCTACCAGGCGCTGCGCGACCGGCTGGCGCCGGGCAAGCCGATCTGGCTGACCGAGACCGCCGAGACCGCATGCGGCGGCAATCGCTGGGCCGCCACCTTCGCCGATACCTTCCGCTACCTCGATCAACTCGGACGGCTCGCCAAGGCCGGCGTCCAGGTGGTGATGCACAACACGCTCGCCGCGAGCGACTATGGGCTGCTCGACGAACGAACCCATCTGCCGCGACCGAACTATTGGGCCGCACTGCTGTGGCGGCGATTGATGGGAACCACTGTGCTCGATGCCGACATCCCCGAGCAATCCGGCTTTCACGTCTATGCGCAATGCGCGCGCGACATGCGTGGTGGAATAGCCTTGCTCGTCATCAACAATGATCGGCGACGGCATCACAGACTGATGCTGCCAGCTCCTTCGCAACGCTACACGTTGGCGGGCACAACGCCTGGAGACCGCACTGTCCAGCTCAACGGCAGGACACTCGCCCTTGAATCATCCGATCGGATTCCGGCGTTGACAGGCAACGCTACCGCTGCCGGGACGATCGTCTTCGCACCGGCAACGATCACATTCCTGGCCATCGCCAATGCCGGCAATAGCAATTGCCCGTAACGTTCAAGCCTTATGCCGCGTCGCGGCTGTCCTCGGAAGAGGTGGCCGGGCGCACCAGATGTCCAAGCATGATCGCGGTCATCAACCGCTCCATCTCGAGCCATGCAGTGACATGCGACATGGTCGGGCGACCGCCGAGCGCGAGCTGGCTGACGTCGTCGACCGCCGTCAGTCCGCGTGGGTAGAATTCACGGAAGATCACGCGTTCGGCCAGACCATCGACCAGGCGGAAGTTAAGCGTCTTCGATAGCTCGCTGAGGGCTTCGCCAACCATACGCTTGTTGCGCGAACCAAGCGTCGAGAGACGGTTGCGCAACACCATCCATTCGAACGCCGGCTGGTCGTTCTCGCTACGCTGCCGCCGCGCCTCCTCCACCATCTTCGAATAGTGGCTGATGCCGGTCACCTTGAAGTCGCTGGGATCGACGGTGCCGAGCACGTCGAAGTCGACGAAGCTGTCGTTCAACGGCGTAATCAGTGTATTCGCAAGCGAATGCGTGAAGGTCGTCAGATAGGTGTCGTGGCCCGGACAGTCGATGACGACGAAGTCGTGCGACCGGCTCAGCCGTTCGACGATTTCGGCTAGCGCGGTGCGGCCGAGCGTCTCGACCTCGCTGCTCCTGCCGCTCACCGTCTCGAAGCACATATGCGCCGGGATGCCGAGATCGAGCGACGTCTCTCGCGCCCAGTCCCGCCGGTTATCGACGTAATGCGTCAGCGACTTCTGCTTGTTGTCGAGATCGATGGTGGCGACACGCTGACCCGCCTTGATCAGCGCGATGGCGACATGCATGGCAATTGTCGATTTGCCAGAGCCGCCCTTGTTGTTGCCGACAACAATAACTCGTGCGTTTGTCATGGGATTCCATACCGGACGCTTGAGTGAGAGCAGGACGAAATAACATTAAGGGAATGACTCGAATCTCCCTGATTCGACGAATCTCGACAAGAGTCGCCGCGACATTGTCTCGATCAAAGTTCAGCCGGTTGCGACATCATTGTCGCAACCACAACATCTCAGGGCACGTATCGTGAACGCAACTGCCGCCCGGGGATCAGCGCCCTTGGAATACGGCTGCGCGGCGTTCCACGAAAGACTTGATGCCCTCGGCAGCATCTGACGTGTTGAGCACGCGCTCGCGGATCTCCGGAATGATCGCGATGGCCGCCTGCTCGCCGGCCTCGATGAACTTACGGCCCGCCTCCTTCGTCACCTGGATGCCAAGCGGCGCGTTGCGCGCGATGATCTCGGCGAGCGCCATCGCACGCTCGATCTGCTGACCGGCCGGCACGACCTCCTGCACGAGACCGATCCGATGGGCCTCGGCCGCGGAGAACTCGTCGCACAGCAACAGGTGATACATCGCATCGCCCCAACCGGCGCGGCTGATGTAGCGAAAATGCGCGCCGGCCAGCGGTGCGATGCCGCGCTTGGCTTCCATCTGGCAGAACCGGCTGTCATCGGCGGCGACGACGATGTCGCCGGCCAGCATCATCTCGATGCCGACGGTGAACACGATGCCCTGCACCGCCGTGACGATCGGCTTACGGCACCGCTTGGACAATCCGAACGGATCGACGTTGCCCTCCGGCAGCGGCTTGCGGCTCGCCGTCGGACCGAAGAATTTCGGCATATCGAGCCCCGCGGTGAAACTGCCGCCGGCGGCACAGAGCACGCCGACCCAGAGGCCCTCATCATTGTCGAGCAGCGTCAGCGCGTCGGACAGCTCGGCCATCATCTCCGGACTGAAGGCGTTCTTCTTCGCGGGATTGTCGATGATGATCTTCAGGATGTGATCGTGCCGCTCGTGGCGGACCCGCCCCTCGCTCGCGCTGCCGGACATCTGCTTCTCCCTGCTTCGTGACTGGCCGATTTTCTGGATGATACTTGTCATCCAGAAGCATGATGGTCATAATCCAGATCGAGTGTCAAACAGGGGCATTGCGAGATGGGCCATTCCCAGGCCGACAAGGCCAGGAGCCGCGAGCGGATTCTGAACGAGGCGGCGACGCAGATCCGCGACAAGGGGCTTGATGCGCTCAGCATCGGCAGCCTGATGCAGCAGGTGAAGCTGACCCATGGCGGTTTCTACGGACACTTCGCCTCGCGCTCGGACTTGATCGCCGCGGCGCTGGAACAGGCGCTGAATGCGGGCGAAGCGTCCGCGCATGCAGCGCGCGATCCCGACAAGCCGGTCAGCATCAACACGCTGGTGCGCAGCTATCTCAGCCGCACCCATCGCGACTCGCCCAAGTCGGGTTGCGCGATCGGCGCGCTGATCTCGGATGTCGGCCGTGCCGATGAACAGTGCCGCGCGGTGATGGAGCCACATGTCGAGGCCTTCATCGCCAAGGTAGCCGAAACGCTCGGTGACGATGACGATGCCCAGGCAATCGTGGCGGTGAGTGCGATGGTCGGCGCGCTCGCGATCTCGCGGGTCCTCACCGACCAAAAGCGGTCCGACGCCGTTCTGCGCACGGTGCGCGACGGCGTCGTGGCGATGGCATCGGACGAATGATTTTCCCGCGACAGGCGCAGCTTGAATGGAGTGAGCCATGAACGACCGATCTCCCCTCGCCCCGACCGCCGTGCAGGGCAGCGTGCTCATAGCCGGTGTCGGCGCATCGAACGGCCTTGGTGCCGCGATCGCGCGCCGCTTCGCCGCCGGCGGCTATCCCGTCGCGATCGCCGGACGCAATGCCGAAAAGCTCGCCGCGACCGCTGCCGAACTCGCCGCTGACGGCGCCAGGGTCACGCATGTGGTCGGCGATGCCTCCACCGCGGCCGATGTCGCGCGCTTCGTCGAGGCTGCGCAAAAGCTCGCACCGCTCGCGATGGCCGTGCACAATGCCGGCTCCAATCGGCCCGCGCCGTTTCTCAAGGTCAGCGAGCAGCGCTTCGAGGAGCACTGGCGCGAACATGCACTCGGCGGCTTCCAGCTCGCGCAAGCCACGATCCCCGCTCTGCTCGCGCGCGGCGGCGGCACGCTGGTGTTCACCGGTGCCAGCGGCTCGCTGCGCGGCAAAGCCAATTATTCGCCATTCGCGGCCGCCAAGGCCGCGCTGCGCGCGATGGCGCAGAGCGTGGCGCGCGAGTTCGGCCCGCAGGGCATCCATGTCGGCCATGTCGTGGTCGATGGCGGCATCGAGGGCGATCGCCTGCTGAGCTTGCGCCCGCAACTGAAGAACGACCGCGGGCCGGACGGGCTGCTCAACATCGCGGCGATCGCCGACGCTTATTGGGTGCTGCATCACCAGCATCGCAGCGCCTGGACGCTGGAGCTCGATCTGCGGCCTTGGGCGGAGTCGTTCTGAGCGCCAGCGCACCCCGCCGCCCGCGATAAATCGGTTGCGATCGGCCGGAATCTTGTCAGGCTATGTGACAAGGTCCGACCAGATCGCGCCATATCCCGGGAGCACGCCATGTCGCAGCCGACGCCGATCCTGCATCATTTCGATCAGTCGCCGTTCTCCGAGAAGATCCGCATCATCTTCGGCTTCAAGAAGCTGGCGTGGCACTCGGTGCGGATTTCCCGGATCATGCCGCGGCCGGACCTGATGCCGATGACCGGCGGCTATCGCCGGACGCCGACGATGCAGATCGGCGCGGACATCTATTGCGACACCCAGATCATCATCCGCGAGCTGGAACGGCGCTATCCGACGCCAACGCTGTTTCCTGCGGGCCAGGCCGGCATGCCCTGGGCGCTTGGCATGTGGACCGACCGGCCGTTCTTCCAGAACACGGTCAACCTGGTGTTCGGCTTCATCGGCGACAAGGTTCCGCAGGATTTCATCGAGGACCGCGAGAAGCTCCGCGGCGGCAAGTTCGATGTCGCTGCCATGACCGCGGCGCTGCCGCAAATGCGCGACCAGTTCCGCGCCAATATCGACTGGATCGAGGCGCAGCTCGGCGACAGCAGGCCGTGGCTGTTGGGCGAGTTCAGCCTCGCTGATCTCAACGCCTACATGAACGTGTGGTACGCGCGGCAGAGCCTCGCCGCGATGGACGAGATGGTGAAGCCCTTCCCGCGCACGGCGGCCTGGGAGGCGCGGGTCCGCGCCATCGGCCACGGCACGCGCACCGAGCTATCGTCCAGCGACGCGCTCGAGATCGCCGCGAAGGCGCAACCGGAATCGCCGGTGTTCGGCGACCCCGCGGATCCGAACGGCCGCAAGCCAGGCGACGTCGTCGCTGTGATGCCGGATGACTACGGCAAGGTCCCGGTCCGCGGCGAGATCGTCTCGCTGTCGGCTCAACACATCGCGATCCGCCGGTCCGACCAACGCGCCGGCGACGTCGTGGTGCATTTCCCGCGCGCCGGCTTCCTGGTCGTGCCCGGCTGATCGCCCGCAGGGCCCAATCGCCAGCAGGCACCTGCCGGACCTGGAAACGCTGCGTTTCACGGCGTGACCTTGCCTGGCCCCGAACAGGCAATAGCTTTGCCTGATCTCCAACCCAAGGCTCCACAGCGCAGGCTCGCGGACAGCTCCGCGGCAACACGACCTCATAGCCTGCGTGCGATGGGTGGCCCGTGGCGGATGCTCCGCCACGCCGACAACTGGACTATGTGATGACGACCTCCCTCGAATTCGGGCTCGATACGTTCGGCGACGTCACCAAGGATGCCACCGGCGCGCCGCTTCCGCACGCCCAGGTGATCCGCAATGTCGTCGACGAGGCGGTGCTGGCCGATCAGCTCGGCATCGATTTCATCGGGCTCGGCGAGCACCACCGGGCCGACTTTGCGATCTCGTCCCCCGAGACCGTGCTGGCGGCGATCGCGGCACGAACCAAGGACATCCGCCTCGGCTCGGCAGTGACCGTGCTGAGTTCGGACGATCCGATCCGGGTGTTCCAGCGCTTCGCCACCGTCGACGCGGTCTCCAACGGCCGCGCCGAGGTGATCCTCGGGCGCGGCTCGTTCACCGAATCGTTCCCGCTGTTCGGCTTCGACCTCAGGCAATACAGCGAGCTGTTCGAGGAGAAGCTCGACCTGTTCACCGAGCTTCTGAAGCAGGAGCCGGTGAGCTGGGAGGGCAAGCTGCGGCCGCCGCTCAAGGACCAGTCGGTCTATCCGCCGGTCGAGTACGGCCGGCTGAAGACCTGGATCGGCGTCGGCGGCAGTCCCGAATCGGTGGTGCGGGCGGCGCACTACGACCTGCCGCTGACGCTCGCCATCATCGGCGGCGACCCGAAGCGCTTCGCGCCCTATGTCGACCTGCACCAGCGGGCCTACCAGCAGTTCGGCCGGACGCCGCAGCCGATCGGCGTGCATTCGCCGGGCTATATCGCCGAGACCGACACCCAGGCTCGCGAGGAGCTGTGGCCGGACTACAAGGTGATGCGGGACCGGATCGGCAAGGAGCGCGGCTGGCCGCCGATGGGCCGCGACGAGTTCGTGGCTGAAGCCGAACACGGATCTCTGTACGTCGGAGCTCCGGAGACGGTCGCCCGCAAGATCGCGGCGACGGTGAAGGCGCTCGGCGCCGCGCGCTTCCAGCTGAAATACTCGGCCGGCCCGCTGCCACATGAGAAGCTGATGAAGAGCATCGAGCTGTACGGCCGCAAGGTGGTGCCGATGGTGCGCGACATCCTCGCCGCGTGAGGCGCAACACCCCTCAAAGCAAAACCCCCGGCGTTTTGGCGCCGGGGGCTCTGTTAGATCGCAGTCAGATCAACCGGTATTACCAGTTGCGCTGGGCGCGGAGCAGCAGCATGTACGTGTCCTGGTTCTTCAGTTCGTACACGGTTGCCGGCTTGCGGATGGCAGGGCTGGCCCGAACTCACCGCACGGCGGACAACGCGGCTAGGGCGTAGGCTTCGCCATATGGTAGGTGAACGGGTCAGCCGCCCACCCCCTGCCCTGTCGGATCACCCAGCCCATCGTCAAGAGCTTCCGACACGTGGGATTCACGCGCTGAATGGAGCCGTCCTCGCCGAAGAGGCATTCTGCAATTTGGCGTTCGGTGAGACCTGGCCGCTCGCGGATAATACAAATGATCTGTTGGGCTACCGTCATGGCCATCTAACGTCCTTTCCAGGCCGCTCCGCGTCAATGACAGAAGTATGACATTTTGTGAAAGGATGAAATTGTAGCAGCAGCCTAAGGCCTAAAGGCCTAAGGCTCAAAAAGCAAAACCCCCGGCGTCTCCACCGGGGGCTCTGTTAGATCACGTTCAGATCAACCGGTATTACCAGTTGCGCTGAGCGCGGAGCAGCAAGAGCAGGGTGTCCTGGTTCTTGAGCTCATACAAGGCGGCTGGCTTGCCGATGCCGGCGCTGCCGGGATAGGCGATCGTGCCAGCGTACTTCTGATCCAGATGGGTATAGGTCAAGTCAGCCGTGAAGGTCAGGTTCTTCACAGGAGTCCACTGGGTCTGGGTACCGAGCTGGGCGATGCTGTAGTCCGGGTTACAGGAGGTCAGGCCAGCGGTGCCGAACACAGCGCCGAACGAACCACCAACACCATTGCCAGCCGGGCCGCAAATGTAGCCCTTGGCAGTGCTGTTGTAGTTAACCTGGGCCCAGGCACCGTAGATGCTGGTGTTCCAATAGGGGTTCCAGTTGTGGACGTACGCACCACGGAGACCGTAGGTCGTGATCAACTGCTGCGAACCGCCGTTGACGAACACCGAGTCGGGCGCAATGCCGAAGCCAATGCTCTGATAAGCACCTGCGAGACCCGTGCCGCCGAAGATGGTGTTGGCGCCAGCTGAACCAGCGAGGTCCTGGATGTTGTAGCGCGTCGCACCGTTGGTGTAGACGCCCTGGACGTTGATGGTGTCGCCGGGTCCGGTCGGGATGTTCTTGATCGACAGAGCCAGCGCACCAGCCCAGCCCCACTTGTCGTCCGGATGACCGGTCAACTCGGTGCCACCGTAGTAGGCCGCGTGGTTGTCATGCGCCGCGAACGACGCCTGGAACAGACCCCAGGCCTGGTCGACGCGCAGCATCGCGACGAGGTCCGGAGCGATCGTGCCGGCATAGTCGCTGGCGCCGTACGGTCCAAGCGCGCCGAGCACAGCTCCGTTAGCAGCGACAGCGCCAAGGTTCTGAACACCAGCTTGATAGTAGGCCGTCTGGTCCTGAGCCGACAGAGACAGCGACACGCCGTTGCCGAACTGTGCGGTGTAGGTGAACTGGTTGACGCCGGTGATTGTGCCACCGCCGCCGACGAGACCATCGAAGTTGTTGCCCGGATAGTTGGCCCACGGAGCCGAGAACTGCGAGACCGCCTTACCGATGGTGAAGCCGGCGAACTGGATGAAGGCGTAGTAGACGCCGACCGTACCAGCCGCAACCGCACCACTGTTGGCGTTGTTCGGAGCACCAACTGCGCCGATCGCCGAGTAGACGGTCGAGCCGTTGCCCTGGCCAGCAACGCTGTCCGTGGTCCAGTTGAAGGTCGCATCGAAGAAGGTGCGGACCACGCCGTATTCGGTCGCGGTGCGCGTATCGATGTTCAGATCTTCACGGGAGCGCCAGGTGTAGCCGTTGGTGAAACGGTTACCCGCAGCACCAGCGCCCGACGTGTTGCCGGTGTTGTCCGAGTTGGTGTTCGCCAGGACGTCGACACGCAGGTAGCCGCCCAGCTTGATACAGGTGTCGGTGCCCGGGATGTAATAGAAACCGGGACCATACAGGGAGCAAACCTTCACGTACT
>CALRXG020000046.1:0-21138 GCA_943372075.1 Bordetella parapertussis
GAATTCGAGCACGTCGAACACACGCCGCGCCGACTTGACCGCATTGTCCATCTTCGGCAGGTCGCGCGAGGTGTCGCCGGGGAAATCGGGGCCGTCGAAAGACCGCGGGCCGGCGGCCGCGCCGGCATTCGCTGCATCCTTGTTCGCCAACGGCATCGTTATCGTCCCTGCTGCGCCACCCGCCGCTTCAGCCACCAGCCATATTGCTCGGGCCAGCTGCTCCATTCGGGATCGCATCCGAGCGCCAGTGCCGTCTGTGCGGGCCAGTTCGGATTCCACAGCAGTTCGCGGCCGAGCGCAATAAGCGTCGCCTTGCCGTCCCGCAAAATGGCCTCAGCGTAGTCCGGTTCGCGGATCAGCCCGACCGCCACCGTCGGCATGCCGGCTTCCTGCTGGATTCGCTCGGCGAACGGCACTTGGAAGCCCGGGGTTCGCGACACCAGCGAGTTGCCGCGCGGCAGCTTCATGCCGCCGGACGAGCAGTCCACCATGTCGATCCCGATCGCCTTCAGCTCGGCGGCAAACGCAACCGAGTCGTCGATCGACCAGCCGATATCGACGCCATCGACCGACGAGATCCGAACGAAGGCCGGCAAATGATCCGGCCATTCCTCGCGCATGATTGCAGCGATGCGCAGCGGCAGGCGCATGCGGTTCTCGCGCGACCCGCCGTACTCGTCGTTGCGGTTGTTTGCCAGCGGCGACAGGAACGAGTGCATCAAATAGCCGTGCGCACAGTGCAGCTCGATGACGTCGTAGCCGGCGACCCTGGCGCGGCGAAACGCCTCGCGGTAGTCGTCCACCACGGCATCGATCTGCTCCGACGTCATCATCTGCGGAGCCGGCCAGCCGTCGTCGAAGGGAATGCCACTCGAGGCCGCGATCTGCCACGGGCCTTCACCGCGAGCCTCGATGTCGGCTTCGCCGAGGGGATTGCCGCCTTCCCACGGCCGCTGTGACGAGCCCTTGCGGCCGCCATGCGCGATCTGGACCGCGGCCTTGGCGTTGAAGCCATGGATCAGCGCGGCGAGCGCGGCATGGTCCGCGATATGCGCATCGTCCCAGATGCCGAGGCAGCCATGGGTGATGCGTCCCTGGACGTTCACCGAGCTCTGCTCGACGAACACGAGGCCGGCGCCGCCGGCGGCGAGCTTGCCGATATGCGCGGTATGCCAATCGGTGGCCCGGCCCTCGCGTGCCGAATAGGTCGCCATCGGCGAAACCATGATCCGGTTCTTTAGTTCGAGGTCGCGGATTTGCAGCGGGGTAAACAGCAGCGGCAGTTCGGTCATGCGATGTCCAGCCTTGCTCGTGGTGTGTGGGGACGTGACGGCGGTCATTTCTTCAGCAGCGGGCAGGCGCTTTCCTCTGGTGTCGCGAATGCTTCCTTGCCCGGGATGACCTGGAGCAGCTTCTCGTAGTCCCAGGCGCCCTTGGATTCCGCCGGCGATTTCACCTGCACGAGATACATGTCGTGGATCAGCTGGCCGTCCTCGCGCAGGTAGGCGTTGCGCGCAAAGAAGTCGTCGATCGGCATGTTCTTCATCTGCGCGATGACCTTGGGGCCTTCGTCGGTACCGGACTTCTCGATTGCCTTGAGATAGTTCATGACCGCGGAGTAGAGACCGGCCTGCACCATGGTCGGCCGCTTCTTGGTCTTCGCCATGAAGCGCGCGGCGAAATCGCGGGTCTTGTCGTCGAGGTCCCAATAGAAGGCGGTCGCGAGCTGCAGTCCCTGCGCTGCCTGCAAGCCGATCGCGTGGATGTCGCTGGTCTGCATCAGGAAGGCCGCGAGCTTCTGCTTCTGTGCCATGCCGAATTCCTGCGCCTGCCGGATCGAATTGGCGAGGTCGCCGCCGGTGTTGGCGAACGCGATCACGTCGGCCTTCGAGCTCTGGGCCTGCAGCAGATAGGACGAGAAATCCATGCTGTTGAGCGGATGCCGCACCTCGCCGGCGATGCTGCCGCCGACCTTCTCCACGGTCTTGGCCGCGTCGTTGCGCAAAGCGTGACCGAAAGCGTAGTCGACCGTGACGAAGTACCAGCTCTTGGCCCCTGCCTTCGCCAGCGCCCGCACCGTGCTGTTGGCGAGCGCGTAGGTGTTGTAGGTCCACTGCACCGAATTCGGCGAGCAGCCCTTTCCGGTCAGATCGGACGAGCCGGCCGACGACACCAGCATCGCCTTGTTCTTCTGCTTGGTCAGTTCGAGCACGGCGAAGGCGACGGCGGAGTTGGCGAAATCGACGATGACGTCGACATTCTCCTGCTCGTACCAGCGCCGCGCGATGCCGGCGCCGACATCGGCCTTGTTCTGATGGTCGGCATCGACCATCATGATCGGCTTGCCCAGCACCTTGCCGCCGAAATCCGCGATCGCCATCCGGACCGCTTCGACCGCTCCAGGGCCGGCAGCGTCGGCATAAAGGCCGGCCTGATCGGTCAGCACGCCGATCTTCACCATGTCGTCGGAGATCTGCGCGCGGGATGGTGTGGCGAAGGCGACAGACAGGATTGCGGCGCTTGCGGCGATCCATCCGTAAGTCGATCTCATTGTCGTTCGTTTCCTCTAGTTCGATTGCCTGATGGCGTTGGTTTTCTCTTGCCGCAGGTCGATCATGCCGGGATGCGATAGCGGGTCGCGGTCCGTGCCGAGCAGCACGTGCTTCTGGATCTTGTTGGTCGAGGTCAGCGGCAGCTCGGTGACGAAGGCGATCCACGCCGGCAGCTTGAAGGCCGCGAGGCGTTCGCGGCAGAACTGGAAGATGTCCTGCGCCAGCTCGCGGGAAGCTGCGGCGCCGTCATCGGTCACGATGAAGGCCGCGACTTCCTCGTCGCGGATCGGATCGCGCGCGGCAACGACCGCCGCCTGCTTGACCAGCCCGGACGTGGTCAGCACGGCCTCGACCTCCGCCGCCGAGATATTCTCGCCGGCGCGGCGGACCAGATGCTTGAGGCGATCGACGAACACGAAGGCGCCGTCCGCGTGCTGCCAGGCGCTGTCGCCGGTGTGAAACCAGCCGCCGCGCCAGGCCTGCTCGGTCGCCTCGGGATCCCTGAGATAGCCGGAGAAGAAACCGCGCCGCGGCGTCGCCTCCGAGTGGCGTACGCAGAGTTCGCCGACCGAGCCGGGTGGCAGCGGATTGTCGTCGGCATCGAGGATGATCATCTCGAGGCCCGGCTCGCTGCGGCCGATGGTGTTGGTTTCGAGGTGGCGCGGCTCGACGGTATTGAAGGGACTGCGCCCGGTCTCGGTCATGCCCCAGCCCTCGACGAACGGGATGCCGAAGCGGTCGCGTGCGCGTGCGCGCTGCTCGGGATTGGCGCCGACGCCCATCGAAAAGCGCAGCGCATGGGCTTTCTCGTCCGGCGTCTCCGGCTGGGCGAGCAGGGCCGCAACGATGACGCCGAGATAGTGCAGCACGGTGGCCCGGCAGGCGACGATGTCGCGCCAGGCAAATTTGGCGTTGAAGCGCTCGGGCAGGATCAGGCAACCGCCGGTCAGCATCATCGCGATCGGCGTCAGCGTCAGGCCGGCCATGTGGAACAGCGGCAGCGGGCTGTAGAGCCGCTCCGTGCCGGTATGATACGTCGCCTCGCCGCCGCGGCCGATGTACCAGCGGCCGGTCGAGACCACGTATTCGTTGGTCAGGATGCATCCCTTCGGACGCGCCGTCGTGCCTGACGTGTAGAGCAGCGCAGCCTCGGTCTCGCTTCCCGGTTCGCCGGCGCGAGGTGGCGGCCGCTTGGCAAGCGGGATCTGCGTCGCGCTTGCGCCGAGGTCGTCACCGGACACCTCAAGCACGGGCACCGCGCCGGTCAGCGCCTTCTGCAATTCCTTCTGATCGCGCAGCGTGACGATCAAATCCGGCTCGGCATGCGCAATGAGATATTCGATTTCCGCGGCGCGATAGGCCGGGTTGATCGGAACGATCGAGACGCCGAGGCTGTTGAGCGCCAGCCAATGCACGATGAAGTCGGGCCGGTTCTCCAGCAGCAGGCAGGCGCGATGCCCATGGCCGAAGCCGGATGCGCGATACCGGTCGCGCAATGCGCAGACCTGCCGCGCGATGGCGCCATAGGACAGTTCGACGCCGTCGGGAAAATATGCGCGGTCGGGCCGCGCGGGAATGCAGAGAAAGGGTTTGAACGCTGCCGGATCGGACGTCGCAGCGAACACGCTGAACACGGTGTACATCGTGGCGAAACTTCCCTTGGGCGACCGCTGATCGATGTCAACGATGCGGGCCGAAGAAGCGGCTGCTTCGTTGAACGCGCATGGTGATGCGATCGCGACGTTGCGCGGAAGCTATAGGCGCGAATAAGATGCTGTCAAATCTATTATGAGTTTCTATAAAACTCATATGTAGTTTGAAGTCAAAATCGGAGGTGATGCGATGAAGATGCATATGTTGTCGGGCGGGCGCTTGCGGATGTCGAAGCGGACCTATCTTCCCGATGCGGCGCGCGGCGAGATGATCGATCTTCCGGTCTGCTGCGTGCTGTTGCGGCATGCCCAGGGCAACGTGCTGTTCGACACCGGATGCCATCCTGACGTTGCGACCGATCCGGAAGGCCGGCTCGGCACGCTCGCCAAATACATGCAGCCGATCATGCCGGCGGACGATCACGTGCTGACCAGCCTGAAGGCCGTCGGCCTCGGTCCCGACGATATCGACGTGGTGATCTGCTCACACCTGCACACCGATCATTGCGGCTGCAACGCCTTCTTCAAGAAGGCGACGGTCTTCGTCCACGCGCTCGAGATCGAGGCGGCGAAGGCCGAGAACGCGTTCGATCGCGGATACATCAAGGCGGATTGGGATCATCCGCTGAAGACGGAAATCTTCGATAGGCAGATGGATGTGTTCGGCGACGGCAGGTTGACGCTGATCCCGCTGCCGGGACATTCGAAGGGGACGACCGGCGCGCTGGTCAAGCTGGATCAGAGCGGCGAGTACCTGCTCGCATCCGATTCGCTCAGCGTGCGCGCCAATCTCGACCAAAGGGTGTCGCCGCGGAACAGCCTCGACGTCGATCAGTTCCTGAATTCGCTCGACGAGATCGCGAGGCTCGAAGCATCCGGCGTCAAGATCATCTGCGGCCATGACGAGGCGCAATGGGCCAGCCTGCAGAAGGGTCCGAACGCCTACACATAGCGCCGGCGCGGTTTGCAGATACTGTTCCGCGCGATATGGTATGCCATCGCCGGAATTCATCTGGCTCACAACAACAAGGAAAATGCAGATGTCCAAGGATGGTTTGTGCGCGATCGTGACGGGATCGGCATCGGGACTCGGTGCCGCCACCGCGCAAATCCTCGCCACGCAGGGTGCGCGCATCATCATCAACTATTCCAACAGCAAGGCGGACGCCGAGGCGACGGCCGAGCTCTGCCGCAAGCAGGGCGCCGAGGTGCTGGTGGTGCAGGGCGACGTCTCGCGCGATGAGGACTGCAAGAAGATCGCGGCCGCCGCGCAGGGTTGGGGCCGCGTCGACGTGCTGGTCAACAATGCCGGCACCACCAAGCATGTGCCGCATCACGATCTCGACGGCCTGACTGCCGAAGACTTCCAGCGCATCTATGCCGTCAACACCATCGGCCCGTTCCAGATGGTTCGCGCGGCGCGTGCGCTGCTCGAAGCCGGTGCGAAGGCATCCGGCCGTCCCTCGGCGGTGGTCAACGTCTCCTCGGTCGCCGGCATTTCCGGCGGCGGTTCGTCGGTTGCCTATGCCGCGAGCAAGGGCGCGCTCAACACCATGACGCAGTCGCTGGCGCGCGCGCTGGCGCCGCTGATCCGCGTCAACACGGTGTGTCCGGGCTATATCGATACGCCCTGGTTCACCAAAGGCCGCGGCGAAGCCGGCGCCAAACAGGTGCGCGATGCGGTGGTCGCGCGGGTGCCGCTGAAGGTCGCATCGACGGCCGAAGACATCGCCAATCTGGTCTGCTTCCTGGCAAGCCCGGCGTCGAGCAACATGACCGGCGAGTTCGTCCGCATGGATGCGGGCATGCATCTGATTCAGTGACGCGGCATCCGAGCCGCTTGCCGAAATGAAAATGCCCGGGCTTTGGCCCGGGCATTCTGATTTTGAAGCCGTGTTGTGACGCGTTCTATTTATTTCCGATATCCGGGATCACACGCGCCGCGACCAACCGATTCCAGATGAACAGCACCACCAGCGCGCCGATCGTGGCGGTGATGAAGCCCGCGCCCTGTTCGGGACCGTAGTGGCCGATCGCCTGGCCGATGAAGGTCGCGAGGAACGCGCCGGCGATGCCGAGCACGGTGGTGAGAATGAAGCCACTTGGATTGTTCGGTCCCGGTGACAGGAACCGCGCGATGATCCCCGCGATAAAGCCGACGATGATGATCCAGATAATGCCGCCCATGACTGTCGTCCTCCTCAGATGGAATCAACGCTGCCGTCAAAGCCTGCCGTGCAACTCGTCGCCGCTCGGCAGCCGTCCGTCCGGCGTCAGATGATTGATCGCCTCAGGCAGATACTGGCTGAGGCCCTGCAGCAACTCGTCGCGCGACAAGCCGCTCTGCGACGACAGCGAGTTGATCTGATCGGCGCCAAGCGCGTTGGCGAGATCGCCGGGCGAGATCTGCTTGTTGGGACCGTTGCTGACCCAGGAGTTCGCCGTGTCGCCCTGGCCCTTTTGCTGCAATTGATTGAGCAGATCGCCGAGGCCGCCGCTGAGCACGCTGCCGGCCGCACCGCCCGCGAGCAGGCCGCCGAGTCCACCCTTGAGCAGGTCGCCGAGACCGCCACCGCCGGCTCCGCCGGGCAGGCTCGCGGTCACGTTGCCGGGAAGCGGCGGCGCCTGCGCCGGCCGCGGGTCAGGGGCGGTCGCGCCCGGCTGACCGCCGGAGAAATGCTTGACCGCCTTCCAGGCGAGCAGTGCCATGATGGCCATCGTGATCGGCGACATGCCGCCGCCGCTCGAACTGTCGGATGATGTGCTTGGTGCGCTCGGACCGCGGGGCCCGTTCTGCATGCCGTTGAGTACGTCGAGTAAACCCATGATCGTCTCCTGCCGCAACCGTGCCCCGTGCGGCAAACATAGCTTCGGCCCATGACGGTTACAAGGCGGGGCATCCGGGCCGTGGCGCATCGAAATAGGCAGACAGTCCCCGGTCTGCTATCGAGCTGCGATGAACGGACGTTTAGCCGGATGAACGGGGATCGGTCGATCGGTATCGCGGGCGCCGGCAGCATCGGCTGCTTCGTCGGCGGCATGCTGGCCGCCGAAGGCCACCGCGTCACGCTGCTGGCGCGGCCACGGCTGATCCAGGAGATCACCGCCGGCGGGCTGCGGGTCAGCAGTTTCGACGGCTCGCAGCAGACGATATCCGCGGACCGACTCATTCTCTCCGATGACCCGTCGGCGCTGCGCGACATCAAGACGGTATTGGTGACGGTGAAGAGTGCCGACACGCGCGAAATGGCCGAATTGATCGCGCGCCACGCGCCCGCCGATGCCGTGGTGGTCAGCCTGCAGAATGGCGTCGGCAATGTGCCGATGCTGCGCGACTGCCTGCCGGGTCGCAAGGTGCTCGGCGGCATGGTGCCGTTCAATGTGGTCGCGCTCGGCGACGGCCGCTTCCATCGCTCGACGTCGGGCGACATCGTGATTGCGCAGGATGATGCCGGCACTGCGGCAGGGCTTACGGTGCCCGGTCTTGCGATCAGCAGCACCGCCAATATTGACGGCGTGCAATGGGGCAAGCTGATCGTCAATCTCAACAACGCGCTCAATGCGCTGTCCGACATTCCCTTGCGGCAGCAGCTCGCGCAACGCGGCTGGCGCCGGCTGCTCGCCGACCAGATGGCCGAAGGCCTGGCGGCGGTGCGCGCCGAAGGCATCGTGCCGGTCTCGCCGACGCCGCTGCCTTCGGGCTGGATGCCGCCATTGCTGCGGCTGCCGGACCCTCTGTTCGGCATGCTGCTCGGCCGCACCATGAAGATCGATCCCGAGGCGCGCTCCTCGATGTGGGAGGATCTGCAGCGCGGTCGGCGCACCGAGATCGATTACCTTCAGGGCGTGATTGCCGCGATCGCGGATCGCCGCGGGCTGGACGCGACGTTGTCGCGTCGTGTCATCGCGCTGATCCGGGCGGCTGAGGCCGACGGCAAGGGATCACCACGGCTGACGGCCGAGCAGATTCGCGCGGGATAAGCGGCGAAGGGAGATGTGACATCATGAGACGAGCTTGCGCCGCACTTGTCATTGTCATCGCGTTGGCCGGCAGCGCCGTTCGCGCCGCGCCGCCGACAGTCACGCCATCGCCGGGCTACGATGCGCGGTTACAGGAGCAGCGCGCGGCCGCCGCGGCATCGAGCCAGTCCGCGACATCAGAGCGTAAGCCGGTCGCGGCCGCCAACTATGCCGGTTCGATCAGTGCGTACCGGCGTGCCAACCGGATGCCTGCGGTGACGCTCGACGCGAAGCTGAATGCAATGGCGCTGAAGCAGGCGCAGGTGATGTCGGCGACCGGCTCGGTCAGTCATTCCGCGGGCGGCAGCTTCTTCACGCGCATCGCGCCGCTGAAGAAGCAGCGTGCCGCTGAAAACATCGGTGCCGGCTTCATCGCCTTCGCCGAGATGCTCAAGCAGTGGGAGAATTCGCCTGGTCATCGCGAGAACCTGCTGATGCCGGGCGCCAAGCATGTCGGTGTCGCCTTCGTCGACAATCCGAAGTCGCCGTACCGCAGGTTCTGGGCGATGGTGATTACCGACTGACGTTGCGAGATCAGTTGCGCTTCGCGAGCTTGGTCGGCGACAGCGAGGGCGGCGTGAACAGCTTCTTCAGATCGTTCAATCCGTCGGAGAGCCGCGGCCAGTCGCAGGAGAATGTGCCCTTCACGCAGCTCCGCACCCGCGGTCGCGCCTCGGGAATGGGGACGGCCGCAACCCGCGGCTTGCTCGGTCTTGCAACCGGGACCGGGATTTTCGCCGGCTCGCTGCGCACCGGCTCGCTGTGCAGCGACGCCTGCTGGATCTGCGGCGGCTGCTCCCGCAGCTTCTCCTGTCGCTCGAGTTGCTTGGCGTTGAACGCCGCGACGATGCTGGAGCGGCGCTGCGTCTCGAGATAGCCGGTATATTCCTGATCGATCTTCTTCTGCTCGTCCGGGGTCGGGTTGGGACCGGCGATATCGAAGCTGCGGTCCTGCATGAAGTCGTAATAGGTGTAGCCGCCGCCCACCTTGCGGCGCCCAGCAAACTTGGCGTTGCAATCGGCGAGTTGCGCGGTCTTGTCTTCCTTGGTCTTCGCCTTTTCGGCGAGGTCGGCGCAATCCTCGAAATCCTTCGGCCCGCTGCGCCACCATTGCGCATGCGCAGTGATGGGCGCCAGCGTGACAGCGGCGACGAAAACGGCAACAGCCAACGTCGATGATCGTGACGGCATCACGGACATTGCAACCAAACCCGAACGACACAGAGTGAGCGGATTGTCGCCATTTTAGTGACGCTTGTCACCCAGGAACCCGACGATTTCACGGACCCTTGGAACTGCGATCGGCCCCTGTGTCTGATGGAACACAGCGGCGTGCACCATTGGAATGATTGGAAGAATCCTGATCATCCGCCGCGCGGTCGGATCGGAATAATTCGACTTGAATCGTTCACATCACCCGATGCGGTGACCGGGCTCTTTCAACGCCACGCGGCAGAAGCTGGCGGCGATTGCAACGACGTCCTCGATCGCTTGCGGATATTGCCTCGACACCCAGCGCAGCGCGATCGAGATCACGGCGCCCACCATCCCGGTCGACAGCAGCGTAGCCGCCGCGCCATCGCTGCTGTGTATCGGATAACGCGTCGGCGGCACCAGGATGTCGCTGAAGACACGCCCGGCCTCGTGCTTGACGGCATCGACTGCCGGGCTGATGCCGGAGATTTCCAGCAGGAAGACGCGCGCGGGCCTCGGGTGCTGCTTCAGCCGGGTGAAATATAGTGTCAGCGCGGCGCGCAGTCTTGCTTCGGCGTCGTCGCCGGCGGCTGCCGCGGCAGCGGTCATCTCCGCGTGCAAATGACCGACGACATGGCCGTAGGCGGCGATCAGCAGGGCCTCGCTGTTGGCGAAAGACTCGTAGAAATAGCGCTCGGTCAACTCGGCCGCCTCGCAGATCGCCTTGACCGTCGCGCCGCGGTAGCCGACCTCGCCATAGACCTCGACCGCCGCGTCGATCAGCTTGAGCCGCCGCTCGGTGCGGCGTTCCTCGGCGTCCATGCCGCCATAGAGGCGGGCTTTCCGGCTGCTTGCCATGGAAGGGTATTGACATGAGGCATTGTCAGATGTCAAGTTATCTGACAATATAGATTGTCAATTCTGCCACGGGAGGGTCAGGGCATGTCCGCGCATTTCGACGTGTTGATCGTAGGGGCCGGGCTGTCGGGCATCGGCGCCGGCTATCATCTGCAGAGCAACTGCCCCGACCGCAGCTACGCCATTCTCGAAGGCCGCGATTGCATCGGCGGCACCTGGGATCTGTTCCGCTATCCCGGCATCCGTTCCGACTCCGACATGTACACGCTCGGCTATTCGTTCCGGCCGTGGACCGCGCCGAAGGCGATCGCGGACGGCCCCTCGATCCTGAACTATGTGCGCGAGACCGCGCGCGTGTACGGCATCGACCAGAAGATCCGCTTCAACCACCGTGTCGTGCGCGCCGACTGGTCGTCCGCGGATTCACGATGGACGGTCGAGGTCGAGCGCGGGCCGGAGAAGACCATCGAACGCTTCACCTGCAGCTTCCTGTTCATGTGCAGCGGCTATTACAAATACGAGCACGGCTACACGCCCGACTTCCCCGGCATCGGCGATTTCGCCGGCCGCGTCGTCCATCCGCAAAAGTGGACCGAAGATATCGACTACGCCGGCAAGAAAGTGGTGGTGATCGGCAGCGGCGCGACGGCGGTGACGCTGGTTCCCGAAATGGCCAAGACCGCCGCCCATGTCACGATGCTGCAGCGTTCGCCGACCTATGTCGTGGCGCGGCCTGACGAGGACAAGGTCGCCAACTGGCTGCGCGCGCGGCTGCCGGCCAAGATCGCCTATGGTCTCACCCGCTGGAAGAACGTGCTGTTCGGGATGTATTTCTACCGGCTCTGCAAGCGCGATCCGGAACGCGTCAAGAAGCTGATCCTCGGCGGCGTGCGCCACGCGCTTGGTCCCGACTACGACGTCGCCACGCATTTCACGCCGCGCTACAATCCATGGGACCAACGGCTCTGCCTGGTGCCGAACGGCGATCTCTTTCAATCGCTGCGCAGCGGGGCGTCGTCGGTCGTCACCGATCAGATCGAGACCTTCACGCCCGGCGGCATCAAGCTCAAGAGCGGCAATGCGCTCGACGCCGACGTCGTGGTCACCGCGACCGGCCTCGATCTCGAGGTGCTTGGCGGACTCGAGATCAAGGTCGACGGCGCTGACGTCGATCTGTCGAAGACCATGAACTACAAGGGCCTGATGTACAGCGGTGTGCCGAACCTCGCCGCGGCCTTCGGCTACACCAACGCGTCATGGACGCTGAAATGCGACCTGACCTGCGAATATGTCTGCCGCATGCTCAACCACATGAAGGCGAACGGCTACGCGCAAGTCACGCCGCGGCGGAATGATCCTGACGTCACCGAGCTGCCCTGGGTAGATTTTTCTTCAGGCTACATCCAGCGTGCGGCCGCCAGATTCCCGAAGCAGGGCTCGCGCCGGCCATGGCGGCTCTACCAGAACTATGCGCTGGACCTCGTCACCCTGCGTTTCGGTTCGCTGAAAGATGGAGCGCTGGAGTTTCTGCCGGAACGCGGGACAGCGGCCATGATCGGCTCGCCGTCGAAATCGGTCGGCCAGGCGGCGTAGGTGCGGGTGAACCCGCCGCGTACCATGCAAAGGTCTGCAACTGCTGCGATTTCGTGCAGGTCGTGCACGGCGCTCCGATTTTCAGGTCTAGGCAGCCCTGTGCCTACGGTATCTTGATACAGTCGATTCTGGAGGCATTAAATCGATTTATTGGAAGTATTTAATATTATCGGGAGAGGGCACATGGCAATTAAGTCATTGCTCTCGGCGAGGGTGGTTGCCGCACTGACACTAGGCTCGCTCGGGACGAGCAAGTGCTGCAACGTTTGACAGTGGAACGCTGGGTTTCCAGTACTAATCGTATGAGGCGCCTGTGACAACTCCGGAAGCCCGAGTACCCTCGCATGGTCGGGCGGCAGCGCGCAGTTCTTGGACTACTTCACCGTTAGCGCGTCGGGAAATCGGGTCACCTTCACCTATCTGAGCCAGACGACCTGGAGCTCATCCGTCACGTCCTACAACAGCAACGGGGGTTATCATCGATAACGGCGCACTTCTGACGGCTGGTGCCGGGCTTCCCGCCTTTACCAGCGTCACGCTGGACCCATCGTCGATTCTTACCGGGTCGACATTTAACGCAAGCGACGTGACATTCGACTCGACACATATCGGAACTGCCTGGGCCAATCTGACGTTCAATGCGGGTGACCGTCATCCTCGACGTCAATTCCACGGTTTCGTCGGTGCCCGAGCCCTCAACCTGGGCGATGATGATCCTCGGCTTCGCCGCGCTCGGCTTTATGGCCTACCGTCGCCGCGATTCTTCCGCGTTGGCGTGACCTTCGCCTAGCTACGGCTGCAAGGCGTAATCGCCTGTCCCGATGGTACAATCGGGACAGGCTTTCGTCTGGAACCGTTATTGGCAAACCGTTCGGAAGGCCGTTTCGGTTGATTTGACGGCGCCGCTACGGGCCACAACTTCACCCATCAGAGACCTCGACAGGCTGGCGATCACGCGGCGCGTTTGATATGGGATGCGCGCGGGCTCGCGGTCCCGTAGCTCAGCCGGATAGAGCGACGGTTTCCTAAACCGTAGGTCGCATGTTCGAGTCATGCCGGGATCGCCAGCGCCTGAAGGCAAGAAACCCAATAAATACGGGCATTTCTCGGCGTACGCGCTTCGTTCCGCGGTCAAATTGCGGTCCCCAGGGCCATTACGTCCATTACGCCCAGTACATTGGATTACAATGGGTTACGCGTAGTGCCGTCTGCTCCATGCAACACGGATGCAACACGGGGTGATCGCATTGTTCGCGATCTATTCTGGACCGTGGACGTCAAATCGAGTGCCTCTGAAGCGTCAACCAACGCGCGCCGGCTCTCTCTGAACTCGGTCGTCAACGGCGTCGGGGCTTGAGGCGAGGGGGACTTCTAGATTGCTGGCGCCACGCAGCGCGCTTATCGCGCGGGACAACGTTCGCGCGACGCCATGCGTCGGCTCCGTTTGCTATCTGGATTGCCCGGATCGTGGGATTCGATGCAGAAGCGAGTATCCGAAGAACTTCTCAAACTTTCCAAACTCACCCGAACCAACGTCGCCAAATATTTCGGCCAGGGGACGGCGCGAAGCGCCGATCACGTTTGACCGCAATAGCTCGTAATCTTCCGGAGAAATCGCGGCTCTGTCTGGACGAATAGCATCTGTGCCGTTGTAGTCGATAATGAAGAATTTCGACCCTGCGCGGGCGGCTTGGATGAGCATGTCGTTGATGTGCACGTCTCGAAATCCGTAACCGACGATCATAACCCTGGCTCCGGGAGCGGAGATATAGCGCGAGAATGTTTCGTGATACCACTTCAGAAGTGGGTGCTTGGCGATGTTCTCCCGTTTGCCGCCGCCCAAAATGAGAAGCATTTCGCTTTCGAAAAGCCAGTCGATCGATCCGTGCAGTTTGAAATACGGTTGAAGATTGGGAACAAGGCTGAAGTTTTCTCTGTCGGGCGTCTTTAACCTGAAGTACGGGTCCGCCGTCCTCCCGATCGTCAAAAGGTAGTCTGTTTCCTTCAGCCCTGGTGTGTAGCAATCCACGAACCTGTCCGTCACCGACCGGAAGTAGCGGTCCTCCAGCAGGGTAT
The DNA here is from genome assembly GCA_943372075.1 of Bordetella parapertussis. Taxonomy (GTDB): domain Bacteria; phylum Pseudomonadota; class Alphaproteobacteria; order Rhizobiales; family Xanthobacteraceae; genus Bradyrhizobium. Next base: position 13,946 of record CALRXG020000046.1, read on the forward strand.
CTTGGTTCAGCGTGAAGAGCGCGTCGAATTGCGATAGGAAGAAGGCGACGGTCCTGTTGACGTGGGCTGTCTGAAACTCGAATTGGCCAGAGTGGAATCCACGCCCCATGGCAGCGAACATCTTAAGGATGGCGCTCGTGAAGTTCCGCAGATCTTGTTCGATTTGCGCGTCAAACTTGCCTTCGTAGTTGGCCTGCAGTTGTGCAAGCGCTGCCTCGAAGCCCAATCCTTCGTCTCGCGACTTCCAAAGAAATTTGCGGAGGTCATCGTCATGCTCGACTTCGCCAAGCAGGAATTCGAAGGCCTCTTCGGCGAGCCATCCTCCCCAGTTTCTGCTGAAGCCGGCGCCCGTCAAAAGAAAATAGGACATCTATTTTCATCCAAATCTTAAAGTGGATCGTCCACCATCGATCAGAATTCGCGTTCTTGCGCGGCCTCGAGCTCTTCGAGCGTCGCGCCCTCACTCAACACACCGATCACGATTCAATCCAAGAGATACACTGACTTCAGTCTGGTCAACCTCAGCCAGCAGAAATCTCGGGTAGTCCTTCGACAGACTGCACCGCGCTACAGCGACATCCTAATCTGTTTCCACGTGGGCTCGACTGCAATATGCTGCCGCAGGACCGCTCGGGAGCGTGCACGATGCACCGAAGGGTGTTCATTGCTGGCCTAGGGGCGACGGTCGCCATGCTAATCGCGGCGCGGGTGCGGCCGTCGGCGACACCCTGGGCGGTCGGCAATTCAACCTGGAGCGGGAATGAAGAGCAGCATCACGGCACTGGCAGCCCATAACAACGCGATGTGGTGCGATGCAGTTTGCCGGGCGCATGATCTTCCCGGCGAGTTTCATGAAGCGGTCTGGTTGACCCGGCTAGGATCGCCACGCTTTTATCCCGACGCGGTGACGACGGCGGGCGTGGAGGCCGCACCAGTGCAGCTCGAGGCCATCGCTGACTTGATTGGTTCAAATCGCCTGCGGGAGTGGTCTGTCAAAGACAGCTTCCATTGCCTGTGCCTGGAATCGCTAGGCTTCGAGCCATTATTCGATGCCGAATGGATCGCGATGAGTGGCGCGCGGCCGGACGTTAGGTCTTGTCAGCCGGGCGACCGCTCGACCATCGTGACCGACGAAGCTGGATTGAGTGCCTGGGAGCGGTCCTGGGCGGGCGAGGACGCCAAGGGGGGTGAGATGCCCCTGCCGCGGGTTTTCATGCCGCGCCTGCTTGCGGACGATGGCATATTTTTTGTCTCCACTCAGGGAGAGGATGGCAGTGCCGGCGGCGGCATCCTCAATCGAGGTGCTGATGTCGTCGGCCTTTCAAATCTGTTCGGCTCTCAAATGGATCAGGTCTGGCGAAGTCTCATCGCTATGGCGGATGAGATGTTTCCCGGCCTGCCTCTGGTCGGCTACGAGCACGGACATGATTTGGCAGCCGCCAAGTCGGCCGGGTTCAAGACCATGGGTCCTTTGCGGATCTGGAGACTTCCTGCCACCGCGCGCTGATGGCAACTTGGGTTAATCGGGTCGATCTGACCACTCCTAGCTTTTCGATCACTGCCAAACAACCGACAGCAGCGACTCGCGCCGAACGACGTGTTGGTCGTAACGAAGCTCGTGGCTTCTGGGAGGCCTTCTAGAAACTTTGGGCACTTCTCAATGTGACAGACAGGCCCTGCGATGAATTCCAACCGGCTCGCGTCAGCTAACTGGCACAAGCTTGGCCTGATGCAGCCCGATTTCGGGCCCCTTCGATTTTCTGTTCTTTTTCATCTCTGCCTAAGCGGCTGGTGGACCGTCCTCTTTTTTGCCTCGGGCCACGAACTTGAGAGTACCGTTCGGGAGCGGTCGTTGAGGCCTGAGAGCTTCGCCCGCCGGCGCGGTGATGGAATGGTCGCCGCGTTCCGGACGCCTTCGGACCATCCCGGAAATCGACCATGCGGCTTGGTTCGCTGTTGCCGATGCGCGACGGAAAATCCTTGAGGGTCAGGCGATTTTCTTCAATCTTGCTCAAGGCTCTGGCAGCGGGACGCGCGTCCGGACCTGCGGACGAAATTCGTCGATGATAACCGGCCTGTCTGCTCACCGTTCCGCGGCGATCCAGTCGATGTGACCAGATGTCATGTACACAATCGCGCCGCGCCGTGCGCCCAAGACATGGAGATACTGACCAAGTTGCTCCCGATAGACCATGCGATTTCGTCCGCTCGGCGCAACGTCGCTTTTCCAATCGAACGCAATCAGATCGCCGTCGTCTGCCAGAGCGACAGCATCAGCGCGCCCGGAAATCAGTTCGCCGGCGCCTGCGGCCGTTGCGCCATACAAGGGCACTTCCGGAACGAACCGATGAATGAATGGCTGTAGTTCGGGCAGGGTGAACGTGCGTAGGGCGGTGTCCGCCATCTCGTCGGGATCGAGCTTGCCGGTTGCTGTCGCTTCCGTCGCGAGTTGCTGACAAAGCAGGTGAGCCCTCTCTTTCATTTCTTCTGGTTTCGAGGCGAGCTCTCCGGTTGCCAGCTCCTCCATGAGCTTGTGCAGAATAATGCCGCGCAGGCGACTTCCCTGGATCAGCACAGAGGCGTCGAGCGCCCCGTCATCGCTGGAATCTGGTAGCGGCGTCGACAGGACATCCGGATCGCTGTCGCTGGGCTTGATCCATGCGATCGCCGGAAAGCCTCGCTCGATCCGCGACTGTTCCTCATCGAAGGCGTCCGCCGACTGGCGGTTCTCGCTCGATTCGGGCGCAGAGAGGGCCCCGCGCCGAAGCGTCGAGACATCCAGCTCGGGGATGTCGTCGAGCCCGAAGTCAAGCTGCTTCGCCCACGATTTCTCGTCGCTCCAGGAGAAGTCGGGAATGACGAGCAATTCCATGGCGCGCGTGCAAGCCACGTACAGCAGCCGTAGGTTCTCGTCGCGCTTTTCCTGGTTCTCCCCTTGCAGTGCGCTCTCGAGCGTGGGCGGCGTCACTTGACCGAGGGCCCAGTGCAGACTCTCGTCGCTCCGACGGTACACAAAGGGCTCGGGCGGGCGTGGCATCGAAGCCCGGTTGATGGGAATGACGACCGGCCACTCGAGGCCTTTCGAGCTGTGGACCGTCACGATCTCGATGGACCGGCCGTCCGCTTCGACGATGCCCTCGGCGAAGCCGGTGCCGGCCGACCAATCCTCGTCCAAGTCCCGGGCGAACTGCACGAACCCGCGCACACCATAGTTTCGAGCACGCTCGAGCAGACCATCGACGTTGGCGAGCGAGCGGGCGGCCTGATCCGCACTGCGTCCGGCGACGATGTCGCGGACGCGAAGCCGCTCAAGTGCTTCGGCGAGCAGCAGCGCAGGCGTCGTGACGCGCAGCCGGAGCCGAAGATCGCGCAAAATGCCTAGTACCTCTCGCGCGAGATCGTTTTGTATGATCATCGGGTCGATGTTTAGCGAGAGGCGGGCCGACTCGCTGCCAGGCGGAACGGGGAGGCTCGCGGTGATCGTGAGCAAATCCTGCTCGGAGAGACCCACCAGGGGCCCTCGGAGAAGGGCACCCAACGCCAGCGTGTCGCGCGAGTCGACGATACTCCGCACCAGCGCGACGAGATCCTGGGCCTCCTGTCGCTTGAAGAGGTTTTTGCCGGCTTGCGACGCGAAGGGGAGTCCGGCCTCTTCGAGGGCGCGCTCGTACCGCCATAGCTGGGTCGAGACGGGCGCCAACAGGGCGATGTCGCCCGGTGTCAGGCGCCTGCTGCCGCCGTCGTTCAGCTTGAGGTCGACGTTGCCGATCAAGCGGCTGCAGATTTCGGCGACGACGCGCGCCTCTTCGTCCCGGCTAGTGTCGGTACGGGTATTGGGCAGCAGATCAACCGAAACCTTGGCGACGCTTGGAAAACCGTGATCCGCGTCGTCTCTCGTTCCCTGGAGCGCAACGTACCCCGCCTGTTGTGCGGCGAGCGGTCCCGCGAAGCAGCCGTTGATGTGTTCGAGGATGCGCGGTCTCGAGCGGAAATTCGCCGTGACCCGAAGGATGTTGTCGGGAAACTGAGCCTCGATCGCGTTCCTCACCGTAAGGTAGGTGGCGAGATCGGCGCCCCGGAAGCGGTAGATGGCTTGCTTGGGGTCGCCGACCAGGAACAGTTGACCGCGTCGCAGGCTACGCTCCTGCCAGGCGGCAGCTTCGGATCCGGCCAGAAGAAACAAGATTTCAGCCTGTACGGGGTCCGTGTCCTGGAATTCGTCGACCAGTATGCGCGTGAAGTGTTCGCCCGCGGCGGCCCGCACCTCCGGATATCGGCGAAGAACCTCTCGGCAAGTGAACAGTAGGTCGTCGAAATCCATCACTGCAGCTCGCCGCTTGAACGCATCGTATTCGGCGAGAAGTCCGTCGAGCTCGGAGGAAAAAACGCTGACGATGGCAGTTGCGATTCGGCCCATCAGCGTACCGTAGGCTTCGCGACACCGCGCATAGTGTTCTTCGGCGCGATCGGCGAGGAGGCCGCCCTCCTCGTCACCCTTGGCTCGCTGCCAATTCGAACGTCGCCTGTATCCGCGGAGATCGAACGATTTGGATCGCATCAGGGGCAGCGTCGTGGGATGTGCCGCATCCCACAACCGCGCGAAGTCGAGACCCGCCGCGAGGATGCGCTCGAAGTGCGTAGCCAATGTCTCGAGATCGACGACGTCGCTCTCGGCGTCTCGCGGTCCCCCGACGCGGTCGTACCAACGGCGGAACTCGCGGACGTTCTCTCCGAAACCAAGGTGAGCGTCCGCATCCAGATCTGGCGACAGCGGGCGGGCATTCCGGTGGCGCCGCCTCGATTTGGCGAAGTCGCGCAGGAGTTTTTCGGCTCCCGTCGGATCCTTGCGCGCCACCACTGCGATCGGATCATAGGCAGGACGCGGCTCGTCGAGCCTATCGCGCCACCAATGATCGAAGATCGCATCGAATATGAAATCGGCCTGATCGCGATCGAGAATTTCGGCGCCCGGATCAATCGCCGCCTCGACGGAGTAGGTCCGCAGCAGGTCGTGGCAGAATCCGTGTATCGTCGAGCAAGTCAGTTCGTCCAGCAACTCGCTCGCCTTCTCCAGCGATCGCCGCTGCGCCGCCTTCAGTTTCGACGGAATGCACAACCGTAGTTCGTCCGGTACGGACCCGGAGAGCAGAGCGTCGAGGTAATGAGCGATCCGTTGGCGGAGCTCGCCCGCTGCGAGCTCGGTGAAGGTGATCGCCGCGATGGACCTCGGAGCTGCGCCACCGGCGAGCAGCATCACCACTCGCCCGGCGAGCAGCGACGTCTTTCCCGTGCCTGCGGCGGCTTCGACCAGAAGCGTCGAGTTAAGTTCGGTCAATGCGCGGCGGCGGTCTCCGTCGTCGTCTCGCGGGATCATGCCATGTTCCAAAATTTATAGAGTCCTCCCGCAGCACGGTCGAATGCCACGCGTTTGCGGCGCTCGTACCCGGGGGAGGCGGGAAAGGCCAATCGAAGATCGTTGGAGCTGTCGTAGGCAAGCCTTCCGGGGACAGCGTTTCCTCGGTCCAAAATAGCCACGACCTCGCCCACGAAGTCGCCGATCCGGACGAGAGCCGCATCGACATCCTGCAGTCTGACCTCGAACGGCTCTCCGGCCAGGTACAGCAGCCTGGCCAAGATCCTCGGTTCTTCTTCCAGCAGTTGCCGGCACGCAAGAGCGTACAAGGCGCGCTGAAGTTCGGCGCCGCCGCCGATTACGATACGACTCGCATTCTTGGGCGGCGCTCCCGTTTTGTAGTCGGTTACCCTGACCGCAAACGGATTGCTTCGCATGTCGAGGCGGTCGATGGTACCGCGCAAACTTACGGCCGTGCCCGGTATCTTGACCGGTATCGTCGGATCCCACGGCAACTCGCGACCGGCTTCGAAGCCGGCGGATTGACCGAAGGCCACCTCGGTCCAGCTACGCGTGCCGTCTTCGTTGATCTCCTTTCGCAGCAGTCCCGCCAGCGCCATTGCCTTCGCGTAGTCGACGGTATTGGCCCACAGCAAGTTCGGCGGGACCGGACGTTCGAGGGGCCATGCGGCGTGAACGACCCTACTTGCGTCTTCAAGCGCGTTTTCGATCTGGATGTCGGAAGCCTCCGCGTATCCAGGTTCGGGCTCCAGCGTATCGACGGCGCGCCGTAGCAGCTCGTGCACCAGCTTGCCGAATTCGTCCGGTGGGATGGTCAGCGGTTGGTCGCGTTCCTGCGGGACATCGAAGCCGAGAGCGTACTTCCAGACGAACCCCAGCGGGTCTCGCAGCATCCGTTGCAGCGACGTCGCCGACTGAATCCGCTCGATCGAACGCTTGATGGCCGGATGACCCGGCTCGAAGCATCCGTCGTGGTCTGTGAGGCGCTCTACGTGCCAGTCGCGCCAGCACTGGCTGGCCGAACCAACTTGTTCAATGCCGGCTGCCTCTGCGGGGCGGGCAAGCAGCCTGTCGGAATGGTTGAAGGCATGCTCCGGAATGCGCTCGCGTGGAAGGACGGTCTCCATTCGGTTCTGCAGCAGCGGGCTGCGACCGACACGTCCGCCCTGCGCACCTCGACGGCTGCGCGAAAGCACTGCGCTTCCCGACGCGGCACTGAGGATGACAGCGAAATGCCTGCGGTCGGCGCGCGCCACCGGATCGACATCGAAGGCTTTGGCCGGCAGGACATGGTCGGGTAAGATCGGATCTTCTCCGCTTCCGCGCGGCCAACCACGGTTCGTGAGTCCGAGCAGCCGCACATGAGGACGAAGTGCTGCGGCGAGATCGCCGGCCGGACACCACACGACAGCATCGGCCGCGTCATTCTCTGGCGCGAGACGTGCTCCCTGCAACGACAGCTCGATGGCATCTATCGGCGCCGATCTTGTCGCAGCCTGCCAAATCTGGAGCGAGCGTCCATGAAGAAACATCGCCGCCGCCTCGGCCGCCGCGCTCGGGCCTTTCGCGAGCACCTCCAAGAGGCGCACCGTGGCCTCGACGGAAACCCGCCTCGGCGCTTTGCGGTCCGCCGTTTCGAGTGCGCGCTTCCAATCCGTCACGCTCGACAGCGCCGCACCGCGCGGTATCGCGTCCAGCCAACGGTCCGGGAGATCGTTCGGCGGGAGGCCTTGTCCGCGGGCCACGGCGAACAGCCGGCGAGCGCGCTGCTGACTCAAACCGTGCATCAGGACGTCGGCCAACGCTGCGCAGCGTTGTC
>CALRXG020000047.1:0-21050 GCA_943372075.1 Bordetella parapertussis
ACGCCTTGCCATCCGACCGCTCGATCGTGATGGCCATTACGGCATCTACTTCGCCAGCTGGCAGGTCGCATCGATCGACTTGACCAGTGACCAACCCGTCAGTCATGTGTCCGAACAGGTGTCAGCCATGTCTCCGGACTAAACAACAACCCCGGCCATGACGCGTGAGAAGAGCGAGCGTCACGACGTGCAAATTTGCGGAATCGTGACCGGATCGCGGCGCAATCTGCGGCCAGTTGTCGCTTTTCAAGCGCGCGGGATTGCGTAGATAGAGCGCTCCGCAATTTCCAATTCCGCGAGCACTCCCTCATGTCCGCTGTTTCCGACGCGCCCGCCCGCTCCAAGGGCCGGTCGCTGCGTCCCGTTCCCATGCTGATCTTCGGATCGCGCTGGCTGCAATTGCCGCTCTATGTCGGCCTGATCATCGCCCAGGGCGTCTATGTGGTGCTGTTCCTGAAGGAGCTGTGGCACCTGTTCGCCCATGCCTTCGATTTCAGCGAGCAGCAGATCATGCTGGCCGTCCTCGGCCTGATCGACGTCGTCATGATCTCCAATCTGCTGGTGATGGTGATCGTCGGCGGCTACGAGACCTTCGTGTCGCGCCTCAATCTGCAGGGCCATCCCGACGAGCCGGAATGGCTCAGCCACGTCAACGCCAGCGTGCTGAAGATCAAGCTGGCGATGGCGATCATCGGCATCTCCTCGATCCACCTGCTGCGCACCTTCATCGAGGCCAGCGCGCTGTCGTCCGGCAAGGCCACCTACACCGAGACCGGCGTGATGTGGCAGACCATCATCCACTGCGTGTTCATTCTGTCGGCCATCGGCATCGCCATCGTCGACAAGCTGTCGAACGACTCGATCGAGGGTGCCAAGCAGCAGGTCGGGCATTGAGGCGCGGTGAGATGAGGATCACCGCGCCGTGCGCGAACCGACGAGGATCGGTGCGGTGATCCTGCCAAGCCAGCCCGGGATCTGCGCCGCGCCGCGCGGGAATCCGCGGGCCATCGCCAGCACGAATGCGGGCTGCCAAATGCCGAACAGCACCAGCCAGCCCAGCCAATCCGGAAATTTGACGACCGCGCCGTAGACGGTTCCCGCGGCGATCGCCGCGAGCCAGGTGATGACGACGCTGTCGAGCCGCCTGAAGCCGGGATTTGTCAGGATCACGCCAAGAATCGTGATCGCGCCCCCAACCGCGCCGCCGACGCCGCCGATCAGGTAGCCCATGAAAGGATTGTTGCTGAGGGTGTCCCTGACCTCTGCGGCCGGTTCTGTCGTCGTGTCCGGGAGGCTGGCGGCGGCATCAGCCGGGGTGTTGATGGCTCTCGAATACTGGCTGAGTGACTGCAGCGTGACGCTGCTGGCATCGAAGGCCGCGATCCATGCCGCCGCAGTGATCGCAACCACCAGCGCCAGCTGAAACCGATCCCTGATGCCGAAGATGAAATTGCAGGTCGCGACCACCAATCCGAATATCAGGCCGGGAAGGGTGGTTATTCCGCCGGCCGGCCCGGAATCGACGAATGAGTATTGCAGGATGCCGGTGGCATATTTCACGGCAAGGGTGCAGGCGACCGCCGAAGCAAGTGCAAGCGCGAGGAATGGCATGATGGAACGCCCATGCGACTGCGCGCTTTCGGCTGCCAGCATGCGATCCACCGCGGCGCGCGTCTCGGCGGCGGCGCTGCCCTGTGGCTCCAGGATCGTGACCGCCTTCAGATAGGCCGGGACCTGGTCGAGCGGGGTCGGTGCCATCATCACCGGCAGCACGCGATTGCTCGGGTTCGGCCATTTGGTGCGGGCGAAGGCCAGCTCGCTCAACGTGTAGCGTCCCCTGGTCACCGATTCCGGGCTGATCAGGAACACCATAAAATCGCTGCTTTCGATGGCCTTTTCGACGCGCGCATCGAAGCTGTCGCCCGGCGGGAGATCGTCGTGCGAAAAGAAAACGTCATGGTCGCAATTGCGCAGGGACTGAGCGATGCTGTCAGCCTGCGATTCCAATTCGGAGGGAAATGACAGAAATATGCGCATGGCAAAATCTACCACCCAGAATTGAATTCTGACAATTGCGGAATCCGCTTTGCAATGCCTGTTTCTGCCGGATGAGATCGATCATGAAATGGCCAGCCACACTCGTCGCATGCGCGGTGCTGCTCGCCGCGCCGCTGCAGCATCCCGCCTACGCCGCCGACGCCGCGTTCACCCAGTTCATCGCCTCGCTGTGGCCGGAAGCCAGGGCGGCCGGCGTGTCGCGCGAAACCTTCGACCGCGAGACGCGCTCCCTCGAGCCTGACTACAAGCTACCCGATCTGATCCTGCCCGGACGTCCGAAGACCGGTGCGCCGGCGCAGGCCGAGTTCGTGCAGGTGCCGGCCGACTACATCAAGGAGGCGTCGATCGCGCGGCTCGCGGCCGAGGGCCAGCGGCTGTTGCAGAAGTATCGCTCCTCGCTCGACGCGATCGAGAAGCGGTTCGGCGTGCCGGCGCCGATCGTGCTGGCGATCTGGGGCCGCGAGACCGACTACGGCCGCTACGCGCTGCCCTACGATACGCTGCGCGTGGTCGCGACCCAGGCCTATGTCGGCCGCCGCAAGGATCAGTACCGCACCGAGTTCATCCTCGCGCTGAAGATCCTCGGCGAGGGCGTGGTGACGCGCAAGGAGCTGCGTTCCTCCTGGGCGGGAGCGACCGGCTATACCCAGTTCCTGCCGTCCGAGTATTACAAGCACGGCGTCGATCTCGACGGCGATGGCAAGGTCGACATCTGGCATTCGGTGCCGGACGCGCTCGCCTCGGCCGCGCAGCAGCTCGTCAACAAGGGCTGGCAGCCCGGCGTGCGCTGGGCCTATGAGGTCACGGCACCCGGCAATGTCGACTGCACGATGGGCGTGCCCGAAGTGACGAAGCCGATCAGCCAGTGGCTGCGCGCGGGCTTCGTGCCGGTGCGCGGGCAGAGGCTTAGCGCCACCGAGCAGGCGCAGTCGGCCTCGCTGCTGCAGCCGGAGGGCATCTATGGGCCGGCCTTCCTGACCACGCCGAACTACTTCGTGATCAAGGAGTACAATTTCTCCGATCTCTACGTGCTGTTCGTCGGCCATCTCGCCGACCGCATGACGAGCCCGCAACCGTTCGCGACGCCATGGTCGGCCTCGAAGCAGCTGCGCTCCACCGATGTCGAGGCGATGCAGCAGCATCTGACGAAGATCGGCCTCTACAAGGACAAGCTCGACGGCAAGGCCGGGATGCAGACCCGCGCGGCGCTCGGCGCCTATCAGAAGCAGGCCGGGCTGAAGGTCGATTGCTGGCCGAGCGAGGCGGTGCTGCGCGCGATGAACGGCCGCTGACCAGCTTCTTGGCGGCGCAAACAAAAACCCGGCCTCAAGGGCCGGGTTTGAAAGTCGAAACGCGAGAAGATCGCGTGCGGTCGGATCAATCGCAAACCTGGATGCGACGGAAGCGCCAGCCGTAGCCGTCCCAGAAGCGCTCGCGAACCCAGCGGCACGGAGCTTCTTCGACGTAGGTCGGTGCCGGTGCAACATAGACCGGGGCCGGGCGCGCGCCCGCGATTGCGCCGCCGAGCAGGGCGCCGCCGATCAGGCCGCCGGCAACGCCGGCTGCGATCGCGCCGCCGTCTCCAGCCTTGGCAGGCGGAGCAACGGCCAGCGAACCGGCAATCGTGGTAACGGCGACAAGGGCAGCTAAAGTCTTCTTCATGTCTTTGGCTCTCCTGGAAGGTGGTGGCGTCGTGTCTCGACGCCGGGTTTAGGTGACTCGCACGCTGATCTCGAACTGCTGTCTTGCTAAACAGCGCAGAACAGTCAACCGAAAGTAAACGTCGCAGGCTCATCGCGCAGAAAAGCGGTTTTTTCTGGCCACCAAAACAGATGTCCCGGAAAAACAGTCTGTTTTCCGGGACATCTGGTTCGAATTAATCGAGATGAACGTCGATCAGTCGCAAACGCGAACGCGACGAAAGCGCCAATTGTAGCCGTCCCAGAAACGCTGGCGTTGCCAGTAGCAGTCGGGACCGTAACCGGGTTCGGCGACATAGGCCGGCCCTGGCGCGTAGTAGCCATAACCCGGACCGTAGTAGCCGTTCTGCGATGCGATCGCGCCGCCGACGATGGCGCCACCGATCAATCCCGCAGCGACGCCGGCGGCGACACCGCGTTGTGCCTGGGCGGGGGCGGGCACCGCCACAGCCGAAACCGCCAGAGTGGCGGCGGCGCAAAGCGCCAGCAATGTCTTCTTCATGACCTCACCTTTCTCACGGGAGCAGGGACAGCGTGCGTTGGCGATCTGTCTCGCCTGAAGGTTCCACATTCCGCTTGAATGATCAATGAACGACGCTGCCGCATTCGCGTCCAAATGCTTGCAGCTTTTGGCATATCTTGCAACGCACAAGCCTGTGGCGCCCGCGCTGAAGCGGCGCCGGCGGGCATTTGAGGGCGATTCGTCTCGCAAGCGCGAGCCAACCTGATTTAGACTCGTTCCAATATGAATCCCGCATCAGTTTGGAATTGCTACAAAAACCGCTTTTTCCTTTTGCATCGGCCCGGGCCCGACAATATCCATATTGGCAAGCATCACCCGTTGGACCTGCTGCCTCGATGATTGTCTGCTCTTGTAACGTCCTCAGCGACCACGATGTCCGCAATGCCGTGAATGCCGGCGGGTCCGTGACTCGAAATGCCAAGCAGGTGTACGGCTGCCTCGGCTGCAGTGCCGAATGCGGCCGCTGCGCGCGCACCATCAAGGCGATCATCGACGAGGCGCTGGGCCCCTGCGCCAAGGCCTGCTGCGCCGGCTGTCCCCACGCCGGACATTCTCACGCCGGCCATCCTCACGCCGCCAACGAGGACGCCCAGGCGGCCGAGTTCGCCCTCGCGGCCTGCTGATCTTCGCCAGATCTTGCGAATCCGGTTGTCCACGCACCGCTTCTGCGCAGGGTTGCCCTCGTCGACGAACTGATTTAGAAGCATTCTAAATTCAGTGCGGTCCAGTTTGGCCGCGACAGGTGGAGTGGATCATGCAAGGCGACCCGAAGGTCATCGATTATCTGAACAAGGGGCTGCGCAGCGAACTGACCGCCATCAATCAGTACTGGCTGCACTACCGGATGCTGAACAATTGGGGCCTGCTGGAGATGGCCAAGGTCTGGCGCAAGGAATCCATCGAGGAGATGGAGCACGCCGACAAGTTCGTCGACCGCATCCTGTTTCTCGACGGCTTCCCGAACCTGCAGGTGCTCGATCCGCTGAAGATCGGCCAGGACGTCAAGGAGATCATCGAGTGCGACCTCGCTGCCGAGATCGGCGCGCGCACGCTCTACCAGGAGGCGGCGACCTACAGCCACGGCGTCAAGGACTACGTCAGCCGTGACCTGTTCGAGAGACTGATGAAGGACGAGGAAGACCACATCGACTTCCTCGAGACCCAGCTCGACCTGATCAAGCGCATCGGCCTTGAGCTCTACACCCAGAAGCACGTCGGCCATCTGAAGGGCGAGGATCACTGATCGCTTCGTCACTCCCAAAATGCCAGAGGCCGTCCTTGCGGGCGGCCTCTTTTGTTTTTGCAGTCGGGATCGAGCCGGTCGTCAGTAGCAGCGCGTGATGTTGACGGTGCGGTCGCCGCCGCGTCCGGGCACCGTGACGCTCTCGGTGGGACAGCTCGACACATAGGGCCGATCCGACGGCACCACGGCCGGCGGATAGCGGTGCGCCCAGTCCCAGGGCACGTCCTGGGTGTAGGTGTAGCGCACGTCGTTCGACGCCGGCGCCGGGACTTCGGCAACGGGAGCGGGGACCGACGCGTCGTCGTAATATCCGCTCGTCCCCGGCAACACGATGCCGGGCACGCGCACATGGTGGCGGAAGCCTGGATGGTGCGCGGAAAACGTACCGCGCGCCGCGGTTCCGGATCTCGCATAGGTCTCGGTCGGGGAAGCGAGCAGCAGCGCTGCAACGCCAAGGGACGCCATCAGCGCCCCATTTGTTCGAAAGCTCATGGCACGCACCAACTCGCGGTTACGGAGCATTGTGCGAACGCTAGGCCGCGCCGCATTGCGCCCGCAAACTCATCCTTAACTATTGGTTAAAAAGTAAGGTTAACAGGGAGCATATTTTCCAAGTTGGCGCGACCCCGCTTCAGGTGGGCGTTGTGGGCGCATGGAATTCTTACGCCAGCACACCTATTTTGCTTTTCGCCAAGGCCAGTCGATCACGCCTGCGCAATAGAGCGCCCACCAGATCAGGACCGGCTGAAACGCCAGCCTCGGTCCGTGATAGAGCCAGCTGTTGCTGATGTAAGGCAGCTCGATGCCGTCGATCGCGTGCTTGAAATTCGCCGGCCAAACGCAAATCGCATATGCCGCGAGCCCGATGCCCGCCCATCGGCGCAACGGCCCTGCCACCAGCGCCACAGCGCCGGCGATCTCGCAAATCCCAGTGGCCAAAATCACGGTTGGTGCGAACGGCACCCAAGACGGCGTAATGGCCAACAGTTTTTCAGGGACCCAGAGATGCGCCAGGCCGGCAGCGATATAGATTGCCGCGAGGATCCAGCGCAGGACGGCACGAAAACGTTCGTCTGAGGGGTCGGGCATGGTCAGAGGGCTAACACAGGCTCAACGCGTGGACACGCGGAACCTAAACTGCATCAGCAGGTACAAAGCAACTGATGATGATGTTGCCGCCGTGGTGGACATACCAGACGACGGCCTCGCCGACCGGATTGCCGCGGTCGCGGATCACGGCGCGCTCCGGCACCATCATCCATTCGCCCTCGATCGGCACCCAATAGGCGCCGTTGCGAACATCGTAGTTGGTGCGATGGCCATCGGAGATGTCGCAGCACGGCACGCCATTGGGCGCGATCACGCTCTTGAACCAGGCGCGGATATCGGGCGGCACGTTGTCGTATTGGCCGTTGTCGAACGCCAGCGCGGCGCCCGCCAGCATGGCGAGCCACGCCGGCACCACGATATGCGTGAGCCTTCGCATCCCGTTCCTCCGCGAAACCGTCGCGTGTGATGCGCGCAAGGTCGCGTTGCGCGAATCCAGCGTTGGCGCAATTAGGCACGAACCGCGCGCGCGATGCATGCTCAAAGAATGAGCGAAGCAGCGTTGGTTGGACTTGATGCAGTGCGGGATCGCAGCGCTCAGGATGGTTTGTTCGCCCGGGTCTTCTTCACGGGCCTGGCCGCGATATTGTCCCGCGCCATCGCGAGCGCGCTGCGCAGCGTGACCTGATCGGCCTTGGCGAGGCGGACATTGGTGCTGCCGCTCCTGCCCCAGCCGCCCGGCACCGGCCGGAAGATCTCCGGTTCAGCCTCGACCACGACAGCCTGCTGTTCGGGCGTCAGCTTCACCATGCCCCATTGCTTGTCGGGATAGCCGAGTGTCGCGAAGATGCGCGTGCCGACGCGGAAGTCGGCGGTGCCGCGATGCGCGCCTTCAACCACATCGGGCAGGCTCAGTGCTGTGCGGCGGAAACGATTTGCGGACATGGTCGCCAACATCGATCTCGTCGACGCAGCCTATCACGTGCCGCAGACGGTCACACGCCGGTCAGGTCGTAGAATGCCGCGATCAGGCGGGTGATCTCGGTGGAGTTGGCGATCACCAGCGCAAGGTCGTCCTTCTCCGGCTTGCCGGACTGGATCCGCTCGAGAGCTTCGCTCGATTGCTTGACGATCGCAGCGATCCTGCGCAGCAGGTCTTCGCGGGTCACGATCTTGCTCAGGTCGATGCTGGTGTATTTCTGCAGGTTCCGCAATCTGGTCTGGTCGAAAGGCTGCTTGAACGCACGCGATCCGGCCTGTTCGACCAGAATCTTGTAGGAGGAGTCGTATCCTTCCTTCGCTGAATTGAGCGCGCGCCGGACCGCTTCCGGGTTCTGCTCGGCGATGCCGCCGAGTACGCCGTTGCCGGCGGCACAGTTCGCTCGCGCCAGGTTTGAGATCGGTTGGGCGACCTGCCTGTCCTGATCGGCTTGCCTCGCCTTCGTGATCATATCGTCGACGGCGTCGGCGAGCCCGATGCGGCTGGCACCCGTGCAGCAGGCAACCACGATGATTGCGAGAGCTGCCATCCTTCGCACCAGCATTGTCGCCTCCTACGGTGTCTTGGTCTGATCGCAGATCTTTTCGACTGCCGGCAGCTTGACGCCACCGAGCGCGAAATCTTCCTTGCGGAATTTCGGACAAGCCTGAGTTGCGATGGCGCGCCAGGACTCCCGGGAAATGCCGCCGTGCTGGTAGAGATCGTAGATGCTGGAGAATTTCGCGTCATACAGCGCGGCATAGGATTGCATCTTGTCCGACGGCGCGTCGATGACGGCGCGGAAGAAGTCCGAATAGTCCGACTGCATCTTGTAGTCATTGTTGGTTCGATAGAAGTCGATCGCATTCTTGATCTGAACGATCGCGATCCCCGCTCCGAACACTGCAACGGCGAGCGCCAGCCACGGAACGACCCGGTCCTGCGGACGCGCCAACGCCAGCCTGAGGGCAGCGATCTCTCGTGTCAAACCGTCGTTCTGCCGCTCTGCTTCCTTGAGATCACCCAGCCGCGCCACGGCGACCGGATCGACCAGCACCGTGCCGTCAGCGGCGGTTTCGGTGGACAGGCGTCCACCGGCAATCATGGCGTCAAGATCAGCAATCGAAAATGGACTGTTCTGAGCAGCCTGGTCTTTGGAAATGCCGGGCATCGTCGCTCCGAAACGCGGCTGCAAGGCAATGATCGTACAATGCCTATGATATAAATTGATTTGGAGACAACCACAAGACGAATAAGTGTCGACCGTGCGTCTCGGCTACATCGCTCGCTGCGGTGTGACTCGCAGCAACTCCCGCAATTGAGCGGAGTAGAATTTGGCGTCGCCGGTCGTGAGATGCCCGCGCGTTTCGGTGCTCGCCGGGATCAGGTAGATGCTGCCGTTCTTGATCCGCTTGACCGCTGCCTCGGTGACGCCGGTCTCGGGTGGATTGCGCTCATCGTCAGCCGCATTGATCGCAAGCAAAGTGGCCTCGATCTTCTCCATCTCCGCCGACGGATCGTAATCGTGCGAGGCCTCCCATTGATAGATGTAGTCGTTGGCGTCAGCGGTGACCGGCAGCGCCAGCTGCTCGTCGACCATCCTGTCGGCCTGCGCTGCGCTCGGTGCCAGCGTCTGATAGCCGAGCGTGCCGCCGGCGCTGGCGAAGCGATAGGCGGCGATGGCGTACTTCATCATGCGCGGCTGGCTCGCATAGTTGCCGCCATTGTAGTCGGGATCGTTGCGGATCGTCTCCAGCATCGCCCGCCGCAGAATCCAGTTGCGCGCCGCCATCGGCGTCGGCTGCGAGGCCATCGGCACCAGGATGTCCATCGCTTTCGGATAGCGCACGCCCCAGATCCAGGTGTGCATGCCGCCCATCGAATTGCCGATCACGAGCCGCAAGTGCTTGATACCGAGGCCTTCGGTGACGAGCCGGTATTGCGCGTCGACCATGTCGTTGTAGTCGTATTTCGGAAAGCTCGTCCGCATCGCGTCCGACGGCTTCGACGATTTGCCGTGCCCGATGCCGTCGGGAATGACGATGTAGTATTTCGACGCGTCGAGCGGCTGCCCCGGTCCGAACAGTTCGCCGGCAAAGGTCGGCGTCAGCATGCTGGCGGCCGAGCCGCCGGAACCGTGCAGCACCAGCACCGGCTGGCCGGTCGGCGCGCCGATCGTGGTGTAGTGCAGCCGCAGTTCCGGCATCACCTCGCCGCTGTGGAACTTGAAGTCCTTCGCGATCCACTCGCCATCCTGTGGCGCGGGATAATCTGCAGCCATGGCCGGTACCAACATCGAGACGAGAGCGGCCACAAGCGCCGCGCACAGACGGATCATGCTGCTTCTCCCCACGCGCGGCGCCCTTGTCCAGCCGCGTCGCTGCAAGCCTAGCATGACGCAGGCCGCTGTCCGAGAGCGGCTCTGCCCGCTGGCGCAGATGTGTCCGGCTAACTCGCCTTCAGGACATTGAGCGCATACCAACCCCAATAGACGCGGTGGCGCTGTATCAAGCCGTGCTGGATGTCCATCACCTCGACGAGATCCATCTGGTCGCCATCAGGGGCCTGGCGCGGATATTCCCAGGTGAGAATCCGGCCGTCGGTGAAGAAGCCCTGCTTGAACCGCCGCCGTTGCGGCGGATTGGTTCGGAACACGCGCGTGATGAATTCGCGCAGCGCCTCCCGGCCCTGGACGATGCCGTCCCTGGTCTGCATCAAATGCTGCACCAGCGGGCTCTCGATCGAGGCATCTGGGGCGTAGAGCGCCAGCGCCGCTTCGAGGTCCTTGTTGCCGAGGGCCTCGTCCCAGAGCCGGTAGATGCGTTCCGCGTCATTGCCGTTTGCTGTCATGATTGTTTCCTTGCATATCGTCGACTGCCGCCGATTTGATCGGAAGACGTGCTCGCGACGTTTCAGGAAAATCTGAAATGAGTTTCGTAATGTTGCGAATGCGCGTAGACGTTTCAGTCCGCCATGGAGGGCGATAGCGGTGGTGTCATCCCAATCCGTGCAGACCGGATTTTCGCGGATCGCCGAGGCCTTGGGCGATCCGGTGCGCGAAGCGATGGTCAGTGCGCTGGCCGACGGCAAGGCGCTCCCCGCGGGCGAGCTTGCCGCGGTCGC
This sequence comes from Bordetella parapertussis, assembly GCA_943372075.1. Taxonomy (GTDB): domain Bacteria; phylum Pseudomonadota; class Alphaproteobacteria; order Rhizobiales; family Xanthobacteraceae; genus Bradyrhizobium. The sequence goes on from CALRXG020000047.1 coordinate 10,674, forward strand.
CGGCATCTCGCCGCAAGGCGCCAGCGCGCATCTGCAGAAGCTGGTGGATGCGCGCGTGCTGTCGGTGTGGGCGCAGGGCAGGTTCAGGTATTACAGGATCAGGGACGACGACGTCGCGGCGCTGATCGAGACCCTCGTCGATCTCGCGGCCAAAACCACTGTCGCCCCCAGGCGCGCCATGCCGGCCGAGCAGCTCAGGCAATCGCGCACCTGCTATCATCATCTCGCGGGCCAGCTCGGTGTGCTGCTGTCGAACGCGCTGATCCGCCGCTGTCTCGTCGTCATCGATGGCCGTGACGGTCGCGTGACCGAGCAGGGGCTGGCGTGGTGCCGCGCCGAAGCGATCGATTTCGATCCGTCGCGGCAGCCGCACCTGCGGCTCTGCAACGACTGGACCGAGCGGGTGCCGCATCTCGCAGGGCCCTTTGCCAATGCCGTGCTGGCGCGGCTGGTGGAGATGCGCGGCCTTGCGCCGCATCGGATTCCGCGCGCGCTGCGGATCACCGACCGGGGGCGCGCCTTCTTCGACCGGCTCGGCGTGCAGGTTCCGTTCTGAAGGGCAGCGGGAACGAGCGTGATGGATCTGGATCGAGTCGCTTCGCCAGGAAATTCGGTCGCGCACCTCTCCCCGACGCGGAGAGGTCGATTTGCGCAGCAGATCGGGTGAGGGGCCCCAGTTCTAACGAGAGACCGTAAACCCTCACCCGGCGCTACGCGCCGACCTCTCCCAAAGGAGAGGTGATCTCCCCCGCCGCTCCAATTCAACCTGTTCCCATCATGCTCTAGCGGCCGTCCTCGACCTCGGTCTCCGGGCGGTCGTTGCCGGAGGCGGTTTCGGTCAGCCATTTACCGTCCGATGTCTCGTACTGGATCGCCTCGGTGCGCCCGGGAACGCGTTGCTCGTTGGCGGCACGCCGGGCAGCGGCAAGCGCCGCGGCATGGGTTGGAAACGGCTCCGAGAACACCCCGTTGACGGTATAGGCCCAGCCGCCATCGTGCTGGACGACTTTGTAGATCACGTGGCTCATCCGGAACCTCGTTTCCATGGTGGATGATGAGGCTGCCAGAATAGACCACGATGTCGTATTTTGCAGCAGCCGATCGTCCTTGAGCATGATCCGGAAAAGTGGAAGCCGGTTTTCCGAGAAGATCATGCGCAGACATCGAGAGAGCCGCCCGGTTTGCTGCGGGCGAGGGAGACCGCCATGTGCCGCAATATCAAGACGCTGTTCAACTTCGAGCCGCCCGCCACCGAGGATGAAATCCACGCCTCGGCGCTGCAGTTCGTGCGCAAATTGTCCGGCTTCAACAAGCCGTCGCAGTCCAATGAGGCCGCCTTCAACCTGGCCGTGACCGAGGTCTCGGATGCCGCGCGCAGGCTGCTGGTCTCGTTGCAGACCACCGCGCCGTCCCGCGATCGCGAGGTCGAGGCGGAGAAGGCGAGGGAACGTTCGCGCCTGCGATTCGGCTGAGATCAGCGCATTCCGTGATGTAGGTCACGGTCCGGCGCCTCGCTCCGGGGCATCATCTGCCTTCACCCCGATCCCGGAGCAACCCCGTGAAGCCTGCCGTCCTTCTCATCCCCAGCGCGATTGCGTTCGCGGTTCTCTGGACCTGCGGCATGCTGTGGTCGAGCGGCACGATCGACTGCGCCAATGTCATGATCTTGTCGGTGTGCGGAACATTCGCAGGCGTCGCCTGGTACTGCGCGATGCGCTGGGTCTTTCAGCTGATGCATCTGGTTCGGCCGTCTGACCCTCCGGCCAATCCAGGCGGCGAGCGGTGAGTGTCGGGCGCAATGCGCTGGCCCGCAATGACGCGGACCTGGCCGGCCGCGTCATCGCGCAATGACGGGATGGTTACTTCTTGTCCTTCTTGCGGTGCTTCTTCTTTTTCTTGTGATCGCCGTCTTCGTCCTCATCATCAGCGAAATCGATCGCGTCGACATCAAGGGCGATCGCTTCCGCTGCCGCGCGCTCTGCGGCGTCGCGTTCGGCCAGTTCGGCGGCCTCACGCTCCTTGGCGCGCTTGTAGTCTTCCCAGGCGTCGAAGATCATGTGCAGCCACGGCATCACCTGCTCGATCGACGGCAACTGGCCGGGCGGGCCGGCTTCTCCGCGCGGGCCGGCCGGACCTTGCGGTCCCTGCGCACCCGCCTCGCCGCGCGGACCTTGCACACCCGCCTTGCCTTGCGCCCCTGGCTTGCCCTGGGGACCTGCCTTTCCGACCGCTCCCGCCTTGCCTTGCGGACCCGGCTTGCCGCGCGCGCCTTCCGGCCCCGGCCGCCCGGGATGTCCCTGCGGTCCCGGTTTTCCCGGCTCGCCCTGACGGCCCTGCGGCCCCTGCGCCCCTCGTGACCCCTGGCGGGAAACTGTCTCGTCAGCCACTGATTTGCTCCGTCGCGATTTGAAGCCGCTTGTAACAGAGGTTGGACGACAGCTTCAATTCTGCCTGTCGGCACCGACGCAAGCGATCAACAGTCATAATTCCATGGGCATTATGACGGCGGAGGACGTCTTGCGGGTCTTGGACGACAGATGCGGCGAAGCCATGGGCGAGCCGCTCGACATCGTGGTGACGCGCCACGACGTGCGTGACGAAGTGAGTTTTCGTGGCACGGGCGTGCTCGATCTCTATGCCGAGCTGTTTCCAGCGAGCGAGCGCGACAGTCCGGCCGACATGCTGCGCTGGTTGTTGTCGGATGATGTCGGCGAGATCAGGCACTTCTGTGTCGGCGACCGTGCCATGTCATATCGCTTGGACTCGCGCTGCTTCATCCTGCGCGCCGCAGAACGCGCGGTCGGGCTCGCCTTCTTCACCTACGATCACGCAAGCGACCTGATCTATTGCAACCATGTCGGAATCGGCGCGGCGTGGCGCGGCCGTGGACTGGCGCGGGCCTTCTACCGCGCGACCGTCGAGATGCTCGGTACGCTGTTTCCACGCAACATCGGCGTGGTGCTCGAGGTCGAGCCATTCGATCATGATCATCTTGGAGTCATCATCGACGATCTGGAACGGACAGGTCGCCGGCAACTCGCGGCGAACGCGCAGGCCGAGATCCGCAGATTGCTCCGCGTGAGCTGGTACGACGGCCTCGATCATTCGGTATTCTGCGGCGCGCAGACGATGCGGCCGCTCGTGTGCCGGTCGCCATGTCTCGATCCGTCGCTGCCGTCATCGCAATGGGCAGGTGGCGAAGAGAATTATTGGCTGATGTGGCGAGCGCGGACCGGCGCGCCCGCCATCGCGACGCGCGCCGGCGAACTCTGGCACAAGGTCGTCACGGCGATCTACATCGAGATCCTGGCCAAGTCCCTGGTCGCGGCCGATCCGAACGACCGGCGCGGCTATTGGGACTATGCGACCGCACGGGTCACCCAGACGCTGCAACGGACTGCAACGAAGGGCGTGCAATCTCGCTCGCGGCCTCGGTGACGGTGACCGCCGGTTGTTGTCGCGCTGGCGACGGCTTGCGATCGACCTGCCGATCTAGGATCGGTCCGATGCAGCTATGCCGCGGCGTGCTCGCAATGCGGCACGTCGATCCCTTCGGCGGAGTATTCGCGGATCTTGTTCCGCAAGGTCCGAACCGAGAGCCCGAGCACGCGCGCGGCGCGGGTGCGGTTGCCGTCGCAACGTGCGAGCGTTTGCAGCACCAGTTCCCGCTCGACTTCGTCGACGGTGGCGCCGATCAGCAATGGGACGATTTCATTGGGAGCCAGCGACGGCAGCAGAGCTTCCGGCGACGGTACGGTGGACGCGTAAGACATGAACTCCTCCCGATCAACGCCCGCCTCGTCGATGAGGCGGAGACATCGAGAACCAACTACCCCGTAAATACACGGTGTGCCGGTTTGGTTAACAAGTCCTTAACGCCGCGCTAACTCCATGCTTTGTAAGCAAAATACCCAGAAATCGCCACGATTGCGGTTCCATCCGTCACAGCGTCCGGTAACCGCCATCGACCATCACGATCGATCCCGAGACATAGGCCGAGAGGTCCGAGGCGAGGAAGATCGCCGGGCCGACGATGTCCTCCGGCTTGCCGGCGCGGCCAAGCGGGGTGTGGTCCATGAAGACCTTCACGAGGTCCGGATTGGTGGCGCGCACCTTCTCGTTCAGCGGTGTCTCGATGAAGCCGGGGCCGATCGCATTGACGCGCACGCCGTCCTTGCCGAGCTCGGCGGCCAGCGCCTTGGTGAAGCCGAGCACGCCGTGCTTGGAGGCGGTGTAGGCCGGCGAGCTCGGCGTGCGCAGATGCACGAAGGACTGGATCGAACCGATGTTGACGATGCGCCCTTTGTTCTTGCGCAGTGGTGCGAGGAACGAATGCGTCACGTTGAAGACGCCGGTGAGGTTGATCGAAATGATGTCTTCCCAATCCTTGATCACGGCCTCGTCGGTGCCGAGCATGCCGTTGCGGCGCGCGATGCCGGCATTGTTGACCAGGATCGAGACCGGTCCGACCTTGTCGGCGATCTGCTTCGCCATCGCGATGCAGGCGTCGCGATCGGTCACATCGAGTGCAAAGCTCTCCGCCTTGCCGCCGGCGTCGCGGATCTCTCTGGCCGCCTCCGCTGCCGCATCGCCGTTCATGTCGAGCAACACCACGCGCGCTCCCTCGCGGCCGTAACCCAGTGCAATGGCGCGCCCGATGCCCGAGCCGGCACCGGTGATGACGGCGATGTGATTGTCGAGAAGGGCCATGGCGTTTCCTTGTTCTGATTTGGGAGCGTTGCCGACAACACTATTCAAAACTGCGCCAAGCGAAACGCCAAGCCGAGTTTGCGCGTTGCAGTCATCCATATTCGGATGACAGCACGGACCGATCATGGACCCGCAAGTCAGACACTGGAAAGTCGCGATCGAGCGCTTCTGCGCGGCGCCCGATCCCGACTGCCGCGAGATCGCCAAATTGGTCGCGGAGATCGCCACGACCGACATCGATGCGACGCTGCGGCATGCGGCCGCACAGGTGCTGCCGATCCTGCGTCAGGCGGCGCTGAAATCGGCGGACCGCAGGACCCGGTCGATGGCGCTGCGCCGTCTTGGTATCGTCGCCGATGCGCTGCACACATTGTCCGCGCCGCGCTTCGGACGGCGTGGCCTGACGCCGAAGACGCTAACCCAGGAAGAGCGCTACCGGCAATTGCTCGGCCTGCCGTTCGGCCGCCAGCTCGCCGCGACCGAAGTCCATCAGGCGTTCAAGCGCGCCGCCAAGACGGTGCATCCCGATGCAGGCGGCAACGGCGCGGCGTTCCTCGAGCTTGCCGCTGCGCGCGATGCCTTGATCAAGCACCACTGATGCTCGATCGCGTTGCGTCTGACAGCCCAAGGCGGACGACGCGTCGTTGCGGTGTGGCGTCCTTGCGCACGATCGGCGATCGCCTGGAGCGGGACGAGTCTTGGTTGAAGACGAGTCTTGGTTGAATCGGCTTGGCTCGGTCTCGGTTCACCTCTCCCAAAGGAGAGGCGAACTTTCGATGCCGTTCCAGCTCGACCTATCTCATCAGGCGTTAGAACGAGCAGGTACCGTTGTTCAGCAGGCCGGTCTTGTAGCTGAACGCGGCTTCGAAGGTCGGCAGCTCCTCGCTGACCACGGCGTAGTTCGCCGGCCACGGCGCGGTCGGGATGCTCTGGTCCCAGATCTGGCAGAAGCCGGTGTCCTGCCAGCGGACCAGGTGATAGGGCGTGGCGCTGGCGGGGCTTGCCGCCGCAAGCACGGACACGGTGGCGGCAATGGCGGCGTAGGCGATCGTAAGACGACGCATGAGAAAACTCCGGTTTGAAAAAAGTGAGTGCTCCGCGGCAATCGTGGAGCTCTGGGACCGGTCGCCCCGGACATGCAGTGAGTGTTGCCGTCTCGGGAACAGGTTCAATGCGGGTTGCACCGTAACAATGCGAGTGAACGGCGACCGCTGTCTCAAATTGCGTCGTGGCGAGCGCTTGCTACAGTCGGCGGGTTGCGATTCGCATCCGCATCGTGAGTGAGACATTCCTGGGGAGACTGCGCATGAAGCTTTCGTCCACCCTTCGCGCCGCGCTGGTCGCGGTGATGGCGTTCACGGGGTTTGCTTGCTCGTCCGCGGCTCGTGCCGATAGCGGCTTCGTCAAGCTCACGATCTACAAGGCCGGATGGATCATCGGAGGCTCCGGCGGCAGCGGCGTCCTGACTTTCCGCGGCCGCTCCTATCGGCTCTCGACCGGTGGTCTCGATTACGGCCTGGTGTTCGGCGGCTCCAAGACCGTGCTGCGCGGCCGCGTCAGCAACATCAATCGTCCGTCCGACGTTGCCGGCGTCTACGGTGCCGCGGGCGCGGGGCTTGCCATCGGCCGCGGTGCCCGCGCGATCGTGCTCACCAATCAGAAGGGTGCGGTGCTCGAGTTGACCGGTCACCAGGTCGGCCTGATGGCCAACGCCGATCTGAGCGGCCTTGCGATCACGATGCAGTAGCACCCCGGTCTGGGCGCGTTGCTTCTGCTTGAATTGGTCCGCCGGTTCCTGGGGCGCGGCAAGTGCCGTATGCCCCTTGGGCCGGCATGCGTCTTCGCAATTTCGGAATACTGGAAATGTATCCGTGAGTTGCCCGACGTGTCAAGTCGAGCACCGGCCACCGCCGGCTGCTTTGCATGGGGTTGTTTTCGATATTTTGGCAACGCGCCGCCCTGCGAGTGACCGCGGCGGTACCTACCTGAACAGATGCAGCGCTGCGTATTGCAGCAGCATGATGGTCTTGGCGTCGACGATGCGGCCGTCGCCGATCATGGCGAGGGTGTCGTCGATCGCAAGCTCCAGCACCTCGATGTCCTCGCCTTCGTCGGCGAGCCCGCCGCCGTCGCCGATGCGCATCGCGGCGTCGTACTCGGCGACGAAGAAATGCAGCTTCTCGGTCACCGCGCCGGGCGTCATGAAGGCTTCGAACACCTTGCGCACGTGTTCGAGCCGGTAGCCGATCTCTTCCTCGGCTTCGGCGCGAATACGTTCCTCCGGTGCGGCATCGTCGAGCATGCCGGCCGCGGCCTCGATCAGCAGATCGTCATAGCCGTTGGCGAAAGCCGGGTAGCGGAACTGGCGCACCAGCACCACGCTGCGGGCCTTCAGATTGTAGGGCAGCAGCACCGCGCCATTGCCGCGGTCGTAGACCTCGCGCACCTGGGTCTGCCATTCGCCATTGCTGCGGCGATAGTCGAACGTCGCGCTCTTCAGCTCGTAGCGGCGCTTCGACAGCAGCTCGACGTCCTTGACGCGGACGCGGTCGGCGATGCTCATGCGTCAATCCTCAATTCGCTCACGGCGTGGCTTCGCGGCCGTCGAGCCATTTGGCCAGCATCACCGAGGTCGATTCCTCGTAGCCGAGCGATTGATAGAACGCGCCGGCCTTGGCGTTCTCGCGCCGCACCAGCAATTGCAGCTTCGGTACGCCGGCGGCGCGCAGCCAGTCCTCGACCGCGGTCATGATGACCCGGCCAAGGCCCTTGCCCTGGCTGTTCGGATCGACCGCGACGTAATAGACCCAGCCGCGATGGCCGTCATGGCCGACCATCGCGGTCGCCACGATCGCGCCGGCGTGGCGGCCGACCAGCACCGTCGAACTCGGTCCGCGGCGCGCCAGCGCAATGTCGGAAGCAGGATCGTTCCATGGCCGTGTCAGGCCGCAGGCCCGCCACAGTGCGACGACGTCAGGGATGTCGGCATCGGTGATTGGTGCGATGGCGAGGGAGGGAGAGGGCGCTGTCGCCTGCACGGTCACAGCACCTTGCCCGGGTTCATGATGCCGAGCGGATCGAGCATTGCCTTGACGGAGCGCATCAGCTCGACCGCGACCTTGTCCTTGACGTCGGGCAGCTCATCGCGCTTGAGCACGCCGATGCCGTGCTCGGCCGAGATCGAGCCGCCCATGCGCATCACGATCTCGAACACCACGGCATTCATGTCGTGCCAGCGCGCCAGGAAATCGGCCGCGTTGCCGCCGACCGGTTGGCTGACATTGTAATGGATGTTGCCGTCGCCGAGATGGCCTAACGGCACCGGGCGCGCACCCGGGATCAGCTTCACGACCGCCGCATTGGCCTCCGCGATGAAGGCAGGCACCGCCGCGACCGGCACCGAGATGTCGTGCTTGATCGAGCCGCCTTCGGGCTTCTGCGCGGCCGACATTTCGTCGCGCAGCTTCCAGAACGCCTGGCGCTGGCTCAGATTGGCGGCGATGACGGCGTCGTCGACAATGCCGTCCTCCATGCCCTGGGCAAGGATCGCCTCCAGCGTGTCGCGCGCGTCGTCGCGCGACGACGACAGCTCCATCAGCACGTACCAGGGGTGCTTGCTGGTCAGGGGATCGCGGATATCGATGCCGTGGCGGATCGAGAAGTCGACCGCGATGTCGGCGAGCAGTTCGAAGCTCATCAGCGCGCCCGCCGCCTCGTTGCGCGAGATCGACAGCAGCTTGAGCGCGGCGGCCGGCGACTTCAGGCCGACATAGGCGGTCTCGACCGCGCGCGGCCGCGGAAACAGCCTCAAGGTCGCCGCGGTGATGATGCCGAGCGTGCCCTCGGCACCGATAAATAAATTGTGCAGGTTGTAGCCGGTGTTGTCCTTCTTCAGCTTGGTCAGCGCGTTGAGCACGCGGCCGTCGGCCAGCACGACCTCGAGCCCGAGCGCCATCTCGCGGGCTACGCCATAGGCGAGCGCCGCGGTGCCGCCGGCATTGGTCGAGAGGTTGCCGCCGATGGTGCAACTGCCTTCCGCGCCGAGCGACAGCGGGAATAGGCGATCGACGTCGGCCGCCTTCTGCTGCGCGATCTGCAGCACCACGCCGGCCTCGCAGGTCATGGTGTTGGACTCGACGTCGATGTCGCGGATCTTGTCGAGCCGCCGCAGCGACACCACCACCTCGCCATTGTGCGGGGTCTGGCCGCCGACCAGGCCGGTGTTGCCGCCCTGCGGCACCAGCGCGATCTTGTGCTCGCTCGCAAGCTTGCAGATCGCGGCGACTTCGGCGGTCGAGCCCGGGCGCAGCACCAGCGGCGAGCGGCCCTGGAACAGGTCGCGCTCCTCGGTGACGTAAGGCTTGATGTCGGCGGCGTCGGTCACGGCATATTTCTCGCCGACGATGGCGCGGAATTTCGCGAGCAATTCGGGCGGAAGCGGCGGCACCGCTGATTGGACGATGTTCATTTTTCTTGGTCTTTCACTCAGTCGGGTATCTTTGCTTCAGCATGACTTTAATCGGAAAACCGGTTCCCACTTTTCCGGGTCATGCTTCCCGTCCGACCGCTGCGCGGCGCAGCCGGTCATTGATGGCCTCGCCCAATCCGTCCTCGGGAATGGGCATCACGGCGATAGCATCGGCGTTTCGCTTGTCGAGGGTGCGAAGGTAGCCGAACAGATTGGCGGCGGCCTCGGCGAGATCGCCGCGCTCGGACAGGTTCATGACCACGGAGGCGGATTCGCGCCGTGCCACCTTGGCCGGCCCGAACGCCAACAAGGCTTCGCCGACATGGACGTCGCTGGCATTGAGACGGACCGGGGTCCGTGGCGCGTAATGCGAGGCGAGCATGCCGGGGGCGACCGGCTGGCCGTCGGTCTCGGCGTCCTGCGGCGGCGATTGCAAGGGATGGCCGAGCACGCGCTCGATCTCGGCGCGCGTCAGCCCCCCGGGCCGCAGCAGCACCGGATCGGAGAAGCAGCCGACGATGGTCGATTCGACGCCGACCTCGACCGGGCCGCCGTCGACGATCAGGTCGATGCGACCCGCCAGATCGCCATTCACATGCTCGGCGGTGGTCGGCGAGACATGGCCGGAAAGATTGGCCGACGGCGCTACTACGGCACCGCCAAACGCCTTGATGATGTCGCGCGCCACCTTGTGGGCCGGGATGCGTATCGCGACCGTGTCGAGGCCCGCGGTCGCCAGTTCCGCGACCGGGCAGGACAGCGCCTTCGGCAGCACCAGGGTCAGCGGACCGGGCCAGAACGCCTCCGCGAGCCGCAGGGCCTGGCCGTCGAACAGGGCGATTCGGCGCGCCGCGCCGAGATCGGCGACATGGGCGATCAACGGATTGAAGGCCGGGCGGCCCTTGGCCTGGTAGAGCCGGGCGATCGCGGCCGCATTGCCGGCATCGGCGCCAAGGCCATAAACCGTCTCGGTCGGAAACGCCACGAGGCCGCCCTCGGCCAAAACCCCGGCGGCGGTGGCCGTGGCGGCCGCGCCGGCGGGCAGAACGTGCGTTTTCAGGCCTGTTTCCACTGTGACTAGATTCCTCAATTCGGTGCCTTGCGGTCCCCGAAACCCGACGCTATAAGCCGGGCCTCTTAGTCGGAGTGTGGCTCAGCCCGGTAGAGCACTGCGTTCGGGACGCAGGGGTCGCAGGTTC
>CALRXG020000048.1:0-20947 GCA_943372075.1 Bordetella parapertussis
CGCCGCCACGCAGCACCATGTCGGCGAGCCGGTCGCCGAGATAGAGATAGCCTTCCTCGTCCAGACGTCCGATGTCGCCGAGTGATTCCCAGCCGTCCGGCCGCCGCTTCGGCGCAGCGCCGAGATAGTGATAGGTGGAGCCGGCGCCGTCATTGGGCAGGAAATAGATCTCGCCGGTCTCGCCCGGCGCGACGTCGTTGCCGTCCTCGCCGATGATGCGTAAGCGCGCGGTCTCGCCGATCTTGCCAACCGAGCCCTTGTGCGCCATCCACTCGACGCCCGAGATCACGCAGGCGCCCTGCCGCTCGGTGCCGCCATAGAGCTCCCAGACCCGTTCCGGCCCGAGCCATTCGATCCACTTCTCCTTCAGCCAGGGCGGCATCGGCGCCGCCATGTGAAACACGATCTGCAGACTGGAGACATCGTAGCGGTTGCGCACCTCCTCGGGCAGCGCCCAGATCCGATGCATCATGGTCGGCACGAAGTTGACCCATTGCACGCGCTCACGCGCGATCAGCCGCAGCGTCTCCTCGGCGTCGAACTTCACCATGCCGGTCAGCTTGCCGCCACCGAACAGAGCGGAGTGCGACAGGATGAACGGCGCGTTGTGATAGAGCGGACCCGGGTTGAGCAGCGAAGCCTGATGCGGAATTCCGAGCATCAGCGGCGTCGTGGTTTCGATCACCGCAGGGTTGTGATCGAGGATCACCTTCGGCCGTCCGGTCGAGCCGCCGCTCGTCATCGCCTTCCAGTAGCGCGCGACCGGCGCATCGAGCGGCTCCTCGGAGAATCCCTCCGGCACGAAATTCACCGGCAGCGAGTTCGGCGCGTTCCAGTCGGCCTCGCCGCCGACCACCAGCGAGGGTTTGAGGATCTCGAGCACCGCGGCGGCTTCGCCGCGCGGCAGCCGCCATGACAGCGAGGTCGGCGTCGCGCCGCATTTCCACACCGCGAAACTGGTCTCGAAGAATGCGTTGCTGTTGGGCAGCCCGATCGCGACGAAGTCGCCAGGTTTGACGCCCTTGGCGGCGAAGGCCCGCGCCCGCGCATTGGCGCGGCGCTCGAGCTCATGCCAGGTCAGCGCATCGGCGCCGTGACTGATGGCGATCGCGTCAGCGGGCTTGCGTTCGGCATACCAGCGCGGCACGTCGGCGAGAGGGAGAAGCATGGATCGTTTCCGGACGGAGAGGCGGTTCGAAGCGCTCTTGTTGCAGGGATGGTGCCCTTAAGGCCACCGCCGCCACTTCACCAAGACTGCGGTCTCCATGTCAAGCGGATGGCTGCCGAGGTAACCGGTATCCCGCTGATGGACCTGTAGAATTCCCGTTTGATAAAAGCTCCGTCAAGATTCCGGTAAAGTTCAAGCGATCGCGCTAAGGCGGACTTTACGGGGCGACGGCATTGTGGCCGGTGCATTTGTGTGCCGGGGCGCGTCGATCGACCTGCACGGTGTCAAGTTTTTCAATGACCAATGTCTTCAAGGGCGATGACGATGGCGAGCAATGGGGCACGGACCAAGGTCAGTCGCGAGCCGCGGCGCCAGCTCAACAACCGTGCGGCGTGGATCACGATCGATGATGGCGCCACCGAAAGCGCCTGCGCCGTGGTCGACATTTCACCAGGCGGCGCCAAGATCACCACGGAAGTCGCGTTCGAGGTCAAGGATCGCCTCGCGCTGACGCTGCTCGCCGATCATGCCAAGCGCTACCCCTGCGAGGTGGTCTGGCGCCGCGGCAAGACCTACGGGCTCAAATTCGTGATGGCGGAAGCCGAGCCCGACCAAGCGGCGGCCACGGAGCCGGCCGGCGCGATCTAAAAGCATGATCCGGAAAAGTGCGAAGCGGTTTTCCGAAAAGATCATGCGCAAACAAGAAGCCAAAGCGAGATGACGATTCAACCTCATCTCACTGACCGCTCCGCGCACGAACGCCCGCTTCATCGCCCCGATGTGTTGGACGAACCGCCGGGAGGTGCTGGCGCCGCACTGCCGGCACTGCTGCCGGACGACGGCGCGTAGCGCTGGCCGGACTGGGTCGGGAGCGCGGTGCCGCCGACACCGTTCGACGGTGCGGCGCGGTCACCCGGCCGCGGCGGCAGCGGGGTGCCTCCGGTGCTTTGCGCAAGAAGTTGGACCGGTGCCAACGCGAGGCCGGCGGCGAGGAGGATGGCGAATTTGTTTCTAAGCATGTGCTGGTCCGAAATAGCGCGGTGAGGCTGGAGCGGTATGCACAGCCGCGACGTAGATTTCCAATCACTCGTATAACGTCATCCGTAATGGATGCGTTCCGTGCGGCATCACCACGGCGAACCAAATATCCGTGTGACATATCTCGACGACGATCACGAAGCCGCGCTCAAACAATCTCTAGCGAGCGGGCTTTTTCAGGCGATGCTGCCGTTCACGATTAGCCCCGATAGCGCAGTGCCTCGACCAGCAACGCGAAGGCCGGTGCGGATTGGCGGCGGCTCGGGTAATAGAGGTGATAGCCCGGAAACGGCGCGCACCAGTCGTCGAGCACCTGGATCAGCTGTCCCTTGGCGAGCGGCCCGCGCACCTGATCCTCGGCGACATAGGCAAGCCCCAGCCCGGCCAACGCGGCCTTGATCCGCAATGCGGTGCTGCTGAACACCAATTGTCCGTCGACGCGGACCTTGAGCGGACGGCCACGCCGCTCGAATTCCCAGGCGTAGATGCCGCCAAGGGTCGGCAGGCGGATGTTGATGCAGGCATGCTGCGTCAGGTCCTGCGGCCGCTTCGGGCGCTCCCGCTGCTTGAAATAAGAGGGTGCGCCGACCACGACCATGCGGAAATCCGGACCGATCCGCACCGCGATCATGTCCTTGGCGAGCTGCTCGCCGAGCCGAACCCCGGCGTCGAAGCGCTCCGCGACGATATCCGCGAGCCCGTTGTCGACCGTCACCTCTACCTTGATGTCGGGATAGCGCGGCAGGAATCCGGCCAGCACCGGCCACAGGAGGGTCTCGGCCGCATGCTCGCCGGCGTTGATGCGGATGATCCCGGCGGGTTTGTCGCGCAGGGCGGTCAGTGCGGCCAGCTCGGCGTCGATCTCCTCGAAGCGCGGGCCGATGCCGTGCAGCAGCCTTTCGCCGGCCGCGGTCGGCGCGACGCTGCGCGTGGTGCGGGTCAGGAGCCGCACGCCCAGCCGCTCCTCGAGCGCGCGAATGGTGTGGCTGAGCGCCGATTGCGACACCCCGAGCCTCGCCGCGGCGCGGGTGAAGCTGCGCTCGCGCGCAACCGCGAGGAAGGCGATCAGGTCGTTGACGTCATGCCGCGGCATTCATGAGTCCTGCTCATAAGTCCATCCCGATTTTTACGTCTAATGGCCCACCGGTGCACGCCCTAAATCCCGTTGCGACCAATCCAGTCATCGACGCGGAGAGACATCATGCAGAAGCGCAAACTCGGCAACAGCAACCTCGAAGTCTCGGCGATCGGCCTCGGCTGCATGGGCCTGAGCTTCGCCTACGGCCCGGCGCTCGAGAAGGCGCAGGGCATCGCGGTGCTCCGCGGCGCGGTCGAACGCGGCATCACCTTCTTCGACACCGCCGAGGTCTACGGTCCGTTCGTCAATGAGGAACTGGTCGGCGAGGCGCTGGCGCCGGTGCGCAACGAGGTCGTGATCGCTACCAAGTTCGGTTTCGACATCGGGAGCATGGCCGAGCGGCACCGATCGCTGAACAGCCGGCCCGAGCACATCAAGGCGGTCGCGGACGCCTCGCTGAAGCGGCTGAACATCGAGGTGATCGATCTGTTCTACCAGCACCGCGTCGATCCCAACGTGCCGATCGAGGACGTCGCGGGCGCTGTGAAGGACCTGATTGAAGCCGGCAAGGTTCGCCATTTCGGCCTGTCGGAGGCCGGCGTGCAGACCGTCCGGCGCGCCCATGCCGTGCAGAAAGTCACGGCCTTGCAGAGCGAATATTCGCTGTGGGAACGCGGGGTGGAAGCGGAGATCCTGCCGGTGCTACAAGAGCTCGGCATCGGCCTCGTGCCGTACAGCCCGCTCGGCCGCGGCTTTCTGACCGGTGCGATCAGCGCGTCCACGACGTTTGCGAGCGACGACTTCCGCAACCTGGTGCCGCGCTTCACGCCGGAAGCCCGCCGCGCCAATCAGGCGCTGGTCGATCAGCTCGGCCGGATCGCCGCCGGCAAGGGCGCGACGACGGCGCAGATCGCGCTGGCCTGGCTGCTGGCGCAGAAGCCGTGGATCGTGCCGATTCCGGGGACCACGAAGCTCAACCGCCTCGAGGAGAACATCGGCGCCGCGCGCGTCGAGTTGACCGCCGCCGATCTCGCCGAGATCGGCAAGGCCGTGGCGGAGGTCGATGTGCAGGGCGCGCGCTATCCGGAGCAATTGCTGGGGATGGTCGGACGCTAAGCACAGTTTTCCTCCGTCGTTCCGGGGCGCGCGAAGCACGAACCCGGAATCCATCAGGCCGCATCACCCGTCGTGAAATGGATTCCGGGCTCTCGCTTCGCGAGCCCCGGAATGACGAGAGAGACTCGGCGTCGTCCTGGCTTTCGCTAGGACGACGGATGGTCGGCGCGCTACCGCCAACCCCACGGCGCGATCAGCGTTCCGTCAGCTTCAGCTCGATGCGGCGGTTGCGCTTGTAGGCGTCTTCGGTCTGGGCGGTGTCGAGCGGCTGGAATTCGGCGAAGCCGGCGGCGACCAGGCGCTGCGCCGGCACGCCGAGCGAGATCAGGTACTGCACCACCGAGATCGCGCGCGCGGAGGACAATTCCCAGTTCGACTTGAACAGCGGGCTGTTGGTGATCGGCCGCACGTCGGTGTGGCCGTCGACGCGCAGCACCCAGGCGATCTCGCTCGGGATCTTTTTGTCGAGATCGACCAGCGCACTTGCCACCGTATCGAGCTCGGTCTTGCCTTCGGGCAGCAGCGTCGCCTGGCCGGTGTCGAAGAACACTTCGGACTGGAACACGAAGCGGTCGCCGACGACGCGGATATCGGGGCGGTTGCCGAGGATGGCGCGCAGCCGGCCGAAGAATTCCGAACGGTATTTCGACAGCTCCTGCACCCGCTGCGCCAGAGCCACGTTGAGGCGCGAGCCGAGATCGGCGATCCGGTTCTGCGATTCCTTGTCGCGCTTCTCGGAGGCGTCGAGCGCCTCCTCGAGCGCGGCGAGCTGGCGGCGCAGCGCGCTGATCTGCTGGTTCAAGACCTCGATCTGCGCCAGCGCGCGCGACGACACGCTCTTCTCGGACTCCAGCGCCTTGTTGAGCTCGGTGGCGCGGCCCTGCGCGTCGTTGCCGGAATTGGCGAGCCCTTCATAAAGCCCCTTCATGCGGTCGCGCTCGCCTTCCGCGGAAGCAAGGCCGGCGCGCAGCTGCGACACCTGGTCGTCGAGCGTCAGCTTGGAGAGCTTCTCCAGCGACAGCAGGTCGTTGAGCTGGGCGATCTTGGCGGTGAGCTGCTCGAGCGCCTTGTCCTTGCCGGTGACCTCCTGCGACAGGAAGAACTGCACGACGAGGAAAACCGAAAGCAGGAACACGATCGACAGCACCAGCGTCGACAGCGCGTCGACAAAGCCGGGCCAGTAGTTGAAGCTGGATTCGCTGCGGCGCGAGCGGGCGAGGGCCATGAAATGTCTCCCTGGGCTGGCGCGCCCCGGCTAGTTCTTCTCGGGCTGGCGGGCGAGGCGTTCGAGCAGCCGCTTGATCTCGCGGTTCTGCTCGCCCTGGCCGTCGGCCCATTCGCGGATCATCTGCTGCTCGGTGCGCATATGCGCGACCAGGCCCTGGATCGCTTCCGCCAGATTGGCCATCGCGGCCGTGGTGTTGCGGCCGCCGCCGCTGCCTTCCTCGAGCGTGGTGCGGAGCCGATCGATCGCGCCCTGCATGTCGCCGGAGGCGCCGGCCTCATCGCCGGAAATGCCGCGCACCGTGGTGGCGAGCCAATCCTCGAGGTCAGTGTAGAAGCGGTTCTGGGCCTGGCTCGATTGCAGGTCGAGGAAGCCGAGGATCAGCGAGCCGGCGAGGCCGAACAGCGAGGACGAAAATGAGATGCCCATGCCGCCGAGCGGGGCGGCGAGCCCTTCCTTCAGCGTATCGAACAGCGCGCCGGCGTCGCCGCCGACCTTGAGCCCGTCGATCACCTTGCCGACCGAGCCGACCGTCTCGATCAGGCCCCAGAAGGTGCCGAGCAGGCCGAGGAACACAAGCAGGCCGGTCATGTAGCGGGAGATATCGCGGGCTTCGTCGAGGCGGGTCGCGATCGAATCCAGGAGATGCCGCATGGTCTGCTGCGTGATCGACATCCGCCCGGTGCGCTCGCCGCCGAGAATGGCGGCCATGGGAGCAAGGAGCGTCGGACGGCGCTCGATCGCAAGGCCCGGATCGGCGATGCGGAAATTGTTGACCCAGGCCACTTCAGGATAGAGCCGGATCACCTGGCGGAACGCCAGGATGACGCCGATCAGGAGCACCGCGCCGATCAGGGCGTTGAGCCCGGGATTGGCGAAGAACGCGGTGACGATCTGCTTGTACAGCACAACCCCGACCAACCCGCAGAGCACCAGGAAGACCAGCATCCGCACCAGGAAGATCCGGGGCGAGGACAGCTTGCTCAGTTCGATCTCCATGTCGGAGCGGGTAGGGGGCATTGCCAAGTCATCCGTTCGCGAAGGTCGCATCTGTGCGCAATATGGCACAGCGGTGCAGTGAGGAAAGCCGAATCCAAAGGCGGTGGACAGAACCTTGGGCGGAAGCCGGCGGCAGACCGCGGCCGTGTCCCGTAGCTTTGCGGATATCGGTCCGTCGTCATTCGCGAAGGTCGCCGGACCGGCTTGCGGAGCGTGAGGCTGGGACGCGCGTACATTATCGGGGAAGCCGGTCGCGCCGCTGATTCGGGTCACCGCGCCGCGCAACGCGATCTGCCGACTGATGCGCACTTAATTGCCTGGTTCCCGCTCATGTATTCGTTAACGCATTCCCGCAGCCTCCGATGGAACCCGCTCACAATCCAGTGAGACGATAAAACATGTTGCGATATCAGTGCGATAGGTTTGTGTGACAATGAGCCGCCCGGCAAACGCATTGCGTCGCAGCAAGCGGGATTTATTTTCACCGCAGCAACGCGCGCGGTGTCGTCGTGACACCGCCGTTGGTCTGTCTGAACCTAGAGGGGCGATTTCTTCGATGTCTGGTTTTCGCGCGCAATCGGCATGCATTGCTCTGATGCTGGCCGTGACAGCGCCACTGCTTGCTGGCTGCAACGAGCCGAATTCCGCAACTGCGGCCGTGCAAGCGCCTGAGCCGGACGTCAGCGTCGTCACCGTGAAGCCGCAGGCGCGCGCGATGGTGCGCGAGCTGCCGGGCCGCATCGCGCCGACCCGCGTCTCCGAGGTGCGCCCGCGCGTCTCCGGCATCGTCGTCAATCGCATGTTCCATCAGGGCAGCGAAGTGAAGATCGGCGACCCGCTGTATCAGATCGACCCGCGCCCGTTCGAAGTCGAATTGCAGTCCACCGAGGCCGCGCTGTCGCGCGCCAAGGCGGTGCTCGAGCAGACCTCGCTGCAGGCCCGCCGCATCGCGACCCTCACCCATCAGCGCGCGACCTCCGAAGCCGAAAACGAGAAGGCGATCGCCAATCTGAAGCAGGCCGAGGCCGACGTGCAGGGCCGCGAGGCCGATGTTGCGCGCGCAAAGCTCAACCTGGATTACGCCACGATCCGTGCGCCGATCGACGGTACCATTGGTGCCGCGGTCATCAGTGAGGGCGCGCTGGTCGTGCAGAACGACGCCGCGAGCCTTGCCACCATCCAGCAGCTCGATCCGATCTATGCCGACTTCCAGCAGTCGGTGACCGAGATGAACCAGCTCCGTCGCGCCTTCGAGAGCGGCGACCTCGATCGCATCGAGTCCGACGCGATGAAGGTCCGTCTCGTGCTCGACGACGGCTCGATCTATCCGCTGCCGGGCAAGCTGTTGTTCTCCGACGCCAAGGTCGACGCCAACACCGGGCAGGTCACGCTGCGCGGTGAATTCCCGAATCCGAAGCGCATCCTGCTGCCGGGCATGTATGTCCGCGTCCAGATCGAGCAGGGCATCGACACCGACGCGATCGCCGTGCCGCAGCAGGCGATCCAGCGCAATGGCGGCGGCGGCAGCGAGGTGTTCGTCGTCAAGGACGACAATCTCGTCGCGGTGCAGCCGGTGCGTACCGGCTCGCTGCAGGGCGGCACCTGGTTCGTGACCGAGGGCCTGAAGGCCGGCGACAAGGTCGTCGTCGAGGGGTTCCAGAAATTCGCCGCCGGCGACAAGGTACGGCCGCGGGCCTGGCACGAGGCCGACGCAGCTGCCGCACAGTCGGATTCGCAGCAGACCGCGCACGCGCAGCGGTGATCCGGGATGCCTAGTTTCTTCATCGACAGGCCGATCTTCGCCTGGGTCGTCGCGCTGTTCATCTGTCTGATCGGCGCGATTTCGATCCCGCTGCTCGCCGTCGCGCAGTACCCGATCATCGCGCCGCCCTCGATCTCGATCTCGACCAGCTATCCCGGCGCGTCGCCGGAGAACCTCTACAACAGCGTGACGCGGTTGATCGAGGAGGAGCTCAACGGCGCCGCCAACATCCTGAACTTCGAATCGACCTCCGACTCGCTCGGCCAGGTCGAGATCATCGCGAACTTCAAGCCGGGCACCGACACCAGCCAGGCGTCGGTCGAGGTGCAGAACCGCCTCAAACGCGTCGAGGCGCGGCTGCCGCGCGCCGTGATCCAGCAGGGCATCCTGGTCGAGGAAGCGTCCTCGGCCGTGCTGCAGATCATCACGCTGAACTCGACCGACGGCTCGCTGGATGAAGTGGGCCTCGGCGACTTCATGATCCGCAACGTGCTGGGCGAGGTGCGCCGCATCCCCGGCGTCGGCCGCGCCACGCTGTATTCGACCGAGCGTTCGCTGCGCATCTGGATCGATCCGGCCAAGCTGGTCGGCTACGGCCTGTCGGCCGACGACGTCAACCGCGCGATCACGGTGCAGAACGCCCAGGTCGCCTCCGGCAGCATCGGCGCCGAGCCGAGCACGGACACCCAGAAGATCTCCGCGCAGGTGCTGGTCAAGGGCCAGCTCTCCTCTCCCGACGAGTTCGGCGCGATCATCCTGCGCGCCAATGCCGATGGCTCGACGGTCCGGCTGCGCGACGTCGCGCGGATCGAGATCGGCGGCCTCAGCTACCAGTTCAACACCCGTCTGGACGGCAAGCCGACCGCCGGCCTCTCGGTGCTGCTGTCGCCGAAGGGCAATGCGCTGGCGACCGCGAGCGCGGTCGAGGCCAAGATGAAGGAGCTGTCGCGCTTCTTCCCGGCCAATATCGCCTATGAAATCCCCTACAACATCACGCCGGTGGTGAAGGCTTCGATCGAGAAGGTCCTGATGACCCTGGTCGAGGCGGTGGTGCTGGTGTTCATCGTGATGTTCTTGTTCCTGCAGAACATCCGCTACACCATCATTCCGACCATCGTGGTCCCGGTGGCGCTGCTCGGCACCTGCGCGACCCTGATGGCAGTCGGCTTCTCGATCAACATGCTGACCATGTTCGGGATGGTGCTCGCGGTCGGCATCCTGGTCGACGACGCCATCGTCGTGGTGGAGAACGTCGAACGCATCATGGCCGAGGAAGGCCTGCCGCCGAAGGAAGCGACCCGGAAGGCGATGTCGCAGATCACCAGCGCGATCATCGGCATCACGCTGGTGCTGATGGCGGTGTTCGTGCCGATGGCGTTCTTCCCGGGCTCGGTCGGCATCATCTACCGCCAGTTCTCGGTCACCATGGTGGCAGCGATCGCGTTCTCGGCGCTGCTCGCGCTGTCGCTGACGCCGGCGCTCTGCGCGACCTTGCTCAAGCCGGTGCAGAAGGGCCACGGCCATGCCCGTAAGGGCGTGTTCGGCTGGTTCAACCGCGTGCTCGACTCTGGCCGCGCCGGCTATACCCGCACGGTGCAGGGCTCGCTGAAGCGCACCGGCCGCCTGATGGCGATCTATCTCGTGCTGTTCGCGGCCGTCGCCTACGGCTTCGTCCGGCTGCCTGGCGGCTTCCTGCCGGTCGACGACCAGGGCTTCATCACCACCGACGTGCAGACGCCGTCGGAATCGTCCTATGCGCGTACCGAAGCCGCCGTCGAGCAGGTCGAGAAGTACCTGAAGGATCGCGCCGGCATCGAGAACGTCACGTTCCTCACAGGCTTCAGCTTCCTCGGCCAGGGCATGAACACCGCGCAGGCCTTCATCACGCTGAAGGACTGGTCGGAGCGCGGCCCGAAGGATTCCGCCGCCGCGATCGTCGCCGACATCAACCGCGAACTGTCGTCGATCCGTGACGCCAGGATCTCGGCGCTGCAGCCGCCGCCGATCGACAACCTCGGCAACTCCTCGGGCTTTTCTTTCCGACTGCAGGACCGCGGCCAGAAGGGTTATGCGGCGCTGATCTCCGCCTCCGACCGCCTGATCGCGGAGGCCAATGCCAGCCCGATCCTGCAGAAGGTCTATGTCGAAGGCCTGCCGCCGGCGCCGCAGGTCAATCTGATGATCGACCGCGAGAAGGCCGGCGCGTTCGGCCTCACCTTCGAGGACATCAACAACACGATCTCGACCAATCTCGGCTCGAACTACATCAACGACTTCCCGAACCGCGGGCGCATGCAGCGCGTCATCGTGCAGGCCGACAAGACCAGCCGCATGAACGCGGACGACATCCTGAACTACAACGTCAAGAACAGCCGCGGGCAATTGGTGCCGTTCTCGGCCTTCGCCACCATCGAATGGTCGAAGGGGCCGACCCAGATCGCGGGCTTCAACTACTACCCGGCGGTGCGCATCTCCGGCGAGGCGAAGCCGGGCTTCACCTCGGGCGATGCGATCGCCGAGATGGAGCGGCTTGCCGACAAGCTGCCGCGCGGCTTCGGCTACGAATGGACCGGCCAGTCGTTGCAGGAGAAGCTGTCGGGCTCGCAGGCGCCGTTCCTGCTCGCGCTGTCGGTGCTGGTGGTGTTCCTGCTGCTCGCCGCACTCTACGAGAGCTGGACCATTCCGCTCGCGGTGCTGCTCACCATTCCGCTCGGCATTTTCGGCGCCGTGGTGGCGGCGACGCTGCGCGGACTGTCCAACGACGTCTATTTCACGGTCGGCCTGATCACCATCATCGGTCTGGCCGCCAAGGACGCGATCCTGATCATCGAGTTCGCCAAGGACCTGCGCGCCCAAGGCAAGCCGCTGGTCGAGGCGACGATCGAGGCGTGTAGCTTGCGGTTCCGCCCGATCCTGATGACCGGCCTTGCCTTCGTCTGCGGCGTGCTGCCTATGGCGATCGCGACCGGCGCCGGCGGCGCCAGCCAGCAGGCGCTCGGCACCTCGGTGATGGGCGGCATGATCGCCGTCGTCATCCTCGCGCTGCTGCTGGTGCCGGTGTTCTTCGTCAGCGTGCAGCGCGTGCTCGCCGGGGATCGCGAGCAGGCATCGGAAGAGGCCGAGATCTACGGCCCGCCCGCGCCGGCGAGCGGCGGCCACTGACATCAGGGCCGGTCCTGATTGAATCGGGACCGGCTTGCTTTCGGGACATCGTCAATCCAGACTGCATCGCAGGATCGAACGGATTGTCCTTGGCACGGTGACGGAATGCGCAGGCATCGGCCGATCGAGAGCAGGTGATGCGCCCGACCGACATCGAAATCGCGAATTATCGTTCCATTCGCCGGCTCTTCTTGCCCATCCATCCGCTGTCGGTGTTCGTCGGAGAGAACGGCGTCGGCAAATCCAATCTCTACAAGTCGATGTCGCTGTTGCGGGACGCGGCGACGGGCCGGATCACCCACACCATCGCCGACGAGGGCGGATTGAATTCGGTGTCCTGGTCCGGCATGCGCAAGCGGGGCGACGATCCCCGGCTGCGGCTGGCCGCCCGATTCGACGATCTCAAATATTCGATCGAGCTCGGATATCCCGGCCCGGTCGAGGCGGCATTTGCCGGCGAGCCGATGATCAGGTCCGAACGGATCGAGATGATCAGTGGCAAACGGAAGGTCCTGATGGTGGAGAGGACCAACGCGCTGGTCAGCATCCGCAACGAGAGCGGCGTCTGGGAAAGCCACAGGGATGCGCTGCTGCCGTCTGAAACCGTGCTGGCCGGCTTCTTCGACGGCAAGAACTCTCCGGAGATCGATCAGATCAGAAACGCGATGCTGGGCTGGCGGTTCTATCACGACTTCCGCACCGATCAGGCGTCTCCGATCCGAAAGCCCTGCCTCGCGGTCACGACACCGTCGCTGAGTGCCGACGGCAGCGATCTGGCCGCGACGCTGGCGACGCTCTATTCCATCCGGCAAGACGCCGCCGATCTGCAGGCCGCGATCGAGGATGCATTCCCGGGCGCGGAGCTCCGGGCGTGGGTGGAAAACGGACGGTGCGAGTTCGACCTGCAGCTTGCGGATATGCCGCGCCCGTTCAAGGCTCACGAACTATCCGACGGGACGCTGAAATATATCTGCCTGCTCGCCGTGTTCATGGGCTACCGGCTGCCCCCGTTCATCGTGCTGAACGAGCCGGAGGCGAGTCTGCATCCATCACTGCTGGCGCCGCTGGCGCGGCTGATCGCCAAGGCCTCGCGCCGCGCCGATATCTGGATCGTCACCCACTCGGACCATTTGATGGAGGCGCTGCGTAGCGAGAGTTCGGTCCCGCTGCGCCGGGTGGTCAAGGTGAAGGGCGCCACCGCCATCGAAGGCCTGAGCATCGGCGGCGAATTTCGCGACGGCGAGGTTGAGGAAGACGAATCCGACGATGACGACGATTAGGTCGCGCCGCCGCGCTACTGCCCGAGCGGTTTCAGAATCTTGATCAGCTCGCCGTGCACGGTTTCGTTGCCGCAGACGACGTGACCGGTTTGCAGCGGATCGTCATTGCCCTGGATGCCCGAGACGGTGCCGCCGGCTTCCCGCACCATCAGCAGCCCGGCCGCGAGGTCCCAGGGTTGCAGGTTGCGTTCCCAAAAGCCGTCGAAGCGGCCGGCGGCGACGAAGGCGAGATCGAGCGAGGCGGCGCCGAAGCGGCGGAAGCCTGCGACCTTGCTTTGCAGCGCGGCCATTTCCTGCAGCGCCAGCTGGTGGTTGCCGCGGCCGATATGCGGCAGGCCGCAGGCGACCACGCATTCGTTGAGCTGACGGCGGCCGGCGACGCGCAGCCGCTGGTCGTTGAGGAACGCGCCCTTGCCGCGCTCGGCGATATAGAGCTCGTCATTGGCGGGATTGTAGATCACGCCCGCGATCACGGTGTCCTCGCGCAACAGCCCGATCGAGATCGCGAATTGCGGGATGCCGTGCAGGAAGTTGGTGGTGCCGTCCAAGGGATCGACGATCCAGGTGTGGCTCTTGTCCGACCCTTCGCGCTTGCCGCCTTCCTCGCCGAGGAACCCGTAGCCGGGCCGGGCCTTTTCGAGGTCGGTGTAGAGCATCTCCTCGGCGCGCTTGTCGGCGAGCGAGACGAAGTTCGCCGGTCCCTTCAGCGACACCTGGAGATGTTCGATCTCGCCGAGGTCGCGCTTGAGGCTGCGGCCGGCGCGGCGCGCGGCCTTGACCATGACATTGATGAGGGCGGAGTAGAGCATGATGGATGGCTTCTTCGGTGCGATGTGCTGGGACGGCGGGTTCAAACCTAATCCCGTCATCCTGAGGAGCGCGGAACGCGCGTCTCGAAGGATAAACGGCCACCAGCCGGGCCGTTCATCCTTCGAGGCTCGCTCCGCTCGCACCTCAGGATGACGGGGTGGGAGGGGAACTATGCCTTGGATTTCCGGACTGGGTGCCCTCTGGAAGTGGCGCCGTCAAGGCGTCATTTGACGTTGTTTCCGATCCATTTTCGCGCGGCTGCCTCGCCCTTGGCGCGGTCCTCCGGGGTCATATCGGCGAGGATGTCGTCGAGATCGGGGTCGCCCTTGCCGGCGGTCTTGGCGACGGTGTGCCATTTCAGCGCCTCGACCTTGTCGACCGGGGCGCCTGCGCCGGTCGCCAGCACATGGGCGAGGCGGTTTTGCGCGATCGGGCTGTTCTGCCGGGCGGCCTTGCGCAGCAGCGCAATCGCCGCCGGGACGTTGCGGGGCGTTCCGGAGCCGTTGTAGAGCGCGATGGCATATTCGACCTCGGCATCGACATTGTCGGCCAGCGAGGCCGCCTGCAGCAGCCGCGCCGCCTTCTCGAGGTCCTTCGGCACGCCGGTGCCTTCCTTGTAGAAGGTCGCGAGCGCGTATTGCGCCTCGGGGTTGCCGGCATCGGCGGCCATCCGCAGCAGCTCGGCGGAACGCTTGAGGTCCTGCGGCAGGGTCTGGCCGTCGAGATAGAGCAGCGCGAGATTGTAGGCCGCCTTGGGTTCGCCGAGCTTGGCCGCTGACGCCAGCAGCTTGACCGCCGCATCCTTGTCGACGGTGCCGCCGCGGCCCGCGATCTTCATCATGGCGAGCGCGAACATCGCCTCGCGGTCGCCGGCATCGGAGGCGCGCTTGTACCAGTCGTCGGCCTTGGCGTAATCGCGCTTGACGCCGAGCCCGTTGGCATAGAGCTCGCCCAGCATCGTCATGGCCTTGGCATCGTTGTTCTGCGCGCGCACCGTCGCGAGGTCGAACGCGGTCTTGTACATGCCGCGCTGATAGGCGCCGTAGACCAGGTCGACGTTGGGATCGTCCGGGGTGGGCGACGGCGTCGGAGTGGGCGTCGTCGAGGCGCCGGGCTTCGGCGTCGCCGTTGCGGCAGGCTTCGACGTGGGCTTCTTCGCGACCGGCGAATGCACTTTCGGCTTCGGCTTCTCCTCCTTCTTTGCAGGCGGCGGCGTCTGCGCCGGCGGCGTGATCGAAAGCTGCGCGGCCGCGCCGCTCGCCAGCATCATACAGCCGAGCGCAACACCTATCGGACGCAGGCATTTCATTCCGGCGTCATCCCTCGGCCTTGGCCGTCCCGAACGTGCCGGCATGCGCCCGCGCGATGGCGTCGCCGATCTCGACGAGGGCAGCCTTCGCGCCGCGCGGGTCGGACCAGACGATGTCGCCGACCAGCACGAAATCGGCGCCGGCGGCCGCGAACGCCTCGGCCTCCTCGCGCGAGGTCGCGAATCCGACGCACGGCGGCTCGAACAATTCGTCCCACCATTCCAGCCGCTCGGCGATCGCCTCGAGCGAGGGCCGCTGTCCCTTGGCGTCGGGCTCGCCGAACAGCACGTAATCGGCGCCGGCTTCGCCCGCGGCCATCGAATCGTGGCGTGTCGCGAGCCCGCCGACGCCGACGATGCGGTCCGGCTTCAGCGAGGGCATCGCCTCTTCCATCGCGGCAATGCCGCCCAGATTTGCGCCATCGGCGCCGGCGCGGGCCACGATGTCCGGATGGCCGTCGATCAGCAGCGCCGCGCCGGCGTTCTGGATCGCAGGCGCCAGCGCCTTGACAGTGGAGATCATGCTGCGCGGGTCGCTCTCGCGCAGCCGCACCAGAACCGCCGCGACGTCGGCCGCGGCGAGCAATTCGGGCAGCGCGGCCGCGAGCTGCGCGGGCTCGTCGACCGGCGGCGTCGCCAGATAGAGGCGCGGCGCCGGCCGCGGCGGAACGGGCTTGGTGACCAACTATGCCGCCTGTTTTTCGAGGCCGGCTTCCCAATTGCCGGTGCTGGCCAGCCCATTCATCCGGGCGCGATGCGAGAAGGCGCGCTGGCCTGCGGGGACATTGTCGGGCTTGCCGGACCACGCCTGCTGCGGCGCGGCCTGCAGCGCGCGGCCATAGGAGAAGGTCAGCTTCCACGGCAGATGGCCGATCTTGTTCATGGCGTCGAGATGCGCGGTCGCTTCCTGGTCGCTCTGGCCGCCGGAGAGGAAGGCGATGCCGGGCACCGCGGCCGGCACGCAGCTCTTGAGCAGGCGGATGGTCTTCTCGGCGACTTCCTGCACCGAGGCCTGCTTCGGGCACTTCTTGCCTGAGATCGCCATGTTCGGCTTCAGGATCATGCCTTCGAGCGCGACACGCTGTACCCGCAATTCCTGGAAGGTGCGGTTCAGCACCCGCTGCGTCACCTCATAGCAGCGGTCGATGTCGTGATCGCCGTCCATCAGCACTTCCGGCTCGACGATCGGCACGATCTGCGCGGCCTGGCACAGCGCGGCGTAGCGCGCCAGCGCATGGGCATTGACGCGGATCGCCGTCATGGTCGGGATGCCGCGGCTGCCGGCGCCCGAGCCGATATCGATCACCGCGCGCCATTTCGCGAAGCGCGCCCCGCGCTCGTAATATTTCTTCAGCCGCTCGGCGAGCTTGTCGAGACCGACGGTGACGAGTTCGCCGGGGCAGTTCGGCAGTGCCTGGGTGCCTTCGTCGACCTTGATGCCGGGGATCGCGCCTGCCTGCTCGATCAGCTTGACCAGCGGCGTGCCGTCCTTGGCATTTTGCCAGATCGTCTCGTCGTAAAGGATGACGCCGGAGATGTATTTGCTCATCGCCTCCTGCGAGCGGAACAACATCTCGCGATAGTCGCGGCGATTGTCTTCGGTCGAATCGACCTTGATGGCGTCGAACCGCTTCTTGATCGTGCCGGAGGATTCGTCGGCGGCGAGCAGGCCCTTGCCCGGGGTGACCATGGCAAGTGCGATTTTGTTGAGGTCAGCGAGGTTCATTGGGGAACGTCCTCCAGAGCCATTGCCTTTGCAAACCAAAATAGGCGGTTCTCGGGCAAATGCCTAGAAAACGTTCGTCGCGGCCGGTGTTTGTCGCGGCCGGCGATCAAGCCCCGGGACACCGTTTCCAACTGCGTCAGAACCGGTGTCCCGCCTTAATGATTGAGGCGATCCGTTGTCAGGCGACCTTGGGGTCGAGCTCGCCCTTGGCGTAGCGCTTGGCCATCTCCGCCGTGGTCAGGACCTTCTTGATCTTGCTGGCCTGGCCCGCGGTGTTGAACTCCTGCAGGCGCTGTTTGCACAGCTTGGTCATCGCTTCCATCGCGGGCTTCAGGTATTTGCGCGGATCGAACTCTTCCGGGTTGTCCTTCAGCACCTTGCGGATCTGGCCGGTCATCGCCATCCGGTTGTCGGTGTCGATGTTGATCTTGCGCACGCCGTTCTTGATGCCGCGCTGGATCTCGGCGACCGGCACGCCCCAGGTCGGCTTCATCTTGCCGCCATTGGCGTTGATGATCTCCTGCAACTCCTGCGGCACCGACGAGGAGCCGTGCATCACGAGATGCGTGTTCGGCAGCTTGCGATGGATCTCCTCGATCACGTTCATCGCGAGGATGTCGCCGTCCGGCTTGCGGGTGAACTTGTAGGCGCCGTGCGAGGTCCCCATCGCGATCGCCAGCGCGTCGACCTTGGTTTCCTGGACGAACTTCACGGCTTCGTCCGGATTGGTCAGCAACTGGTCGTGCGACAGCTTGCCCTCGGCGCCGTGGCCGTCTTCCTTGTCGCCCATGCCGGTCTCAAGCGAGCCGAGCACGCCGAGCTCGCCTTCCACCGAGATGCCGCCGAGATGGGCCATGCCGGTCACGGTCCTGGTGACGCCGACATTGTAGTCCCAGTCGCCGGGGGTCTTGCCGTCGGCCTTCAGCGAGCCGTCCATCATGACCGAGGTGAAGCCGGCCTGGATTGCGGTCATGCAGGTGGCGGGCTCGTTGCCGTGGTCGAGATGCACGCAGACCGGGATCTGCGGGTAGATCTCGGTGACGGCGTCCATCATGTGCTTGAGCATGACGTCGTTGGCGTAGGAGCGCGCGCCGCGCGAGGCCTGGATGATGACAGGGGCGTCGACCTCGGAGGCGGCGGCCATGATCGACAGCGCCTGCTCCATGTTGTTGATGTTGAAGGCGGGTACGCCGTAATCATGCTCGGCCGCGTGATCGAGCAGTTGCCGCAACGTTATGCGAGCCATTCCATTTTCTCCCTGTATTACGCGTTCGGATTCGAACTAAATCAACGGTTCTTCAAAACTTCGACGCCCGGCAGCGGCTTGCCTTCCATCCATTCAAGAAACGCGCCGCCCGCGGTCGAGACGTAGGAAAAATCACCCGCCACGCCCGCCTGGTTCAGCGCCGCAACGGTGTCGCCGCCGCCGGCGACCGAAATCAGCTTCTTGGCCTTGGTGCGCTCGGCGGCATGCTTGGCCGAAACCACGGTGCCGCGGTCGAACGGCGTCAGTTCAAAGGCGCCGAGCGGCCCGTTCCAGACCAGCGTCGCCGCGTCGTCGATCGCGGAATGGATGCGTGCGATCGATTGCGGACCGACGTCGAGGATCATGCCGTCGGCCGGGATCGCGTCGAGGCCGTAGGCATGCGATGGCGCGTTGGCGGCGAACTGGCTGGCGACGACGGCGTCGACCGGCAGGATGATCGCGCAATTCGCCGCGTTGGCCTTCTCCATGATCCGCAGCGCGGTCGCCGCGAGGTCCTTTTCGGCCAGCGACTTGCCGACGCCGATGCCCTGTGCGTGCAGGAAGGTGTTGGCCATGCCGCCGCCGATCACCAGCGCGTCGACCTTGTTCACGAGGTTTTCCAGCAGGTCGATCTTGGTCGAGACCTTGGCGCCGCCGATGATCGCGACGACGGGCTTGGTCGGCGCTTCCAACGCCTTGCCGAGCGCGTCGAGCTCGGCCTGCATGGTGCGGCCGGCATAGGCCGGCAGCTTGTGGCCGAGGCCTTCGGTGGAGGCATGGGCGCGATGCGCGGCGGAGAAGGCGTCGTTGACCCAGATGTCGCCGAGCTTTGCCAGCTCTGCGACGAAGCCGGCGTCGTTCTTTTCCTCTTCCTTGTGGAAGCGGGTGTTCTCGAGACAGAGGATGTCGCCATCCTTGAGCGCCGCGACCGCCTTGGCCGCCGGCTCGCCGATGCAGTCCTCGGCGAAGGCGACCGGGCGCTTGATGACCTTCGACAGCGCTTCGGCGACCGGCTTCAGCGAGTCCTTGGCATCGCGGCCCTTGGGCCGGCCGAAATGGGCGAGCAGGATCACCTTGCCGCCCTTGTCGGAAATCTCGGTGATGGTGGGGGCAACGCGCTCGAGCCGGGTGGCGTCGGTGACGCGGCTACCTTCCATGGGGACGTTGAGGTCGACGCGCAGCAGCACGCGCTTGCCCTTCACATTGACGTCGTCGAGGGTGCGGAATCTGGCCATGTCTGATCACTCGCTGACTTGCGGCACTACGGCGGATCGCGTTGGGGCGGGTCGCCTTCCTGCCGGGACGTAACCTTCATGCCCTGGCGGATGCCGTACGCGATCAAGCCGAGAAGCAAGATCGCGCCGGGAATTCCGATCCAGGGTGGAAGCGTCGACACCTGGTTAAGAGCAGTCTGGGCTTAAATCAGCTTGCCGATCGCGACGGCGGTGTCGGCCATGCGGTTCGAGAAGCCCCACTCATTGTCGTACCAGGACATCACGCGCACGAAATTGCCGTTCTGCACCTTGGTCTGGTCCATGTGGAAGGTCGACGAGTGCGGATCGTGGTTGAAGTCGATCGAGACGTTCGGCGCGTTGGTGTAGCCGAGGATGCCCTTGAGCTGCTGCTCGGCGGCGCGCTTCATCGCCTCGTTGATCTCGGCGACGTTGGTTTCGCGCTTGGCGACGATCTTGAGGTCGATGACCGACACGTTCGGCGTGGGGACGCGAACCGAGACGCCGTCGAGCTTGCCCTTCAGCTCGGGCAGCACCAGGCCGATCGCCTTGGCGGCGCCGGTCGAGGTCGGGATCATCGACATCGCGGCCGCACGGCCGCGATAGAGGTCCTTGTGCAGGGTGTCGAGCGTCGGCTGGTCGCCGGTATAGGCGTGGATCGTGGTCATGAAGCCGGTCTCGATGCCGACGGTGTCGTTCAGGACCTTGGCAACCGGCGCCAGGCAGTTGGTGGTGCAGGAGCCGTTGGAGATCACCAGGTGATCCTTGGTCAGCGTGTCGTGGTTGACGCCGTAGACGATGGTGGCGTCCGCGCCGTCGGCGGGCGCCGAGACCAGCACGCGCTTGGCGCCGGCGGTCAGGTGCGCGGAGGCCTTGTCCTTGGCGGTGAAGATGCCGGTGCATTCCAGCGCGACGTCGACGCCGAGCGCCTTCCAGGGCAGCTTGGAGGGATCGCGTTCGGCCGAGACCTTGATCTTGTTGGCGCCGAGGCTGATCGAGTCGCCGTCCACGGTCACGGTGCCGGGGAAGCGGCCGTGCACGGAATCGAAGCGCAGCAGGTGCGCATTGGTCTCGACCGGTCCGAGGTCGTTGATGCCGACAACCTCGATGTCCTTGCGGCCGGACTCGGCGATGGCGCGCAACACATTGCGGCCGATACGCCCAAACCCGTTGATCGCGACGCGGATTGCCATGCTCGTCTCTCCTCTAATAGCTGCTGCCGGCCCCGCGGGAGGGCTCCCACGAGGGTTTTACGGCGGAACGCCCGGTTCAGCCGGGCGCGTACGGAAAAGATGGAGCTTTGGTAATCCTTTTTCGCGGCAAGCTCAACCTTCGGCAGGCGGGTGTCAGGCCAGCGTCAGACGCGCTTCGTGGCAGCGTTAACGACCGCCTCGGCGGTAATGCCGAAATGCGGGAAAAGGTCCTTCGCCGGGGCGCTGGCGCCGAAGCCGTGCATGCCGATGAATTCGCCGTCATGGCCGATCACGGCATCCCAGCCCCAGCGCACCGCGGCCTCGATCGCGATCTTGACCGGGGCCTTGCCGATAATGGCGTTTTGCCGCTCGGCAGGCTGCGCCAGCAGCAATTCCAGCGACGGGACCGAGACCACCCGCGTCGGGATGCCGCGCCCGGCGAGCTGCTTCTGCGCCTCGACCGCGATCTGGACCTCGGAACCGGACGCGAACAATGACACTTTTGCGTCACCCTGCGCCGCGACCAGCTCGTAGGCGCCGTGGCTGCACGGGTTGTCGTTCGGCGCCGTGGTGCGGAGCTGCGGCAAGTTCTGGCGGGTCAGC
>CALRXG020000049.1:0-20640 GCA_943372075.1 Bordetella parapertussis
CAAGGCGAGCCGCACAAACTCATGCCGCTGATCCATTACCGACACCTCATTCCAGGGCATGGACGGCCTCCCGAATCGACCAATCCAGCCCATGTTGATGTGTCAGCTATGTCTCCGAACACCCGTCAGTGATCTGTCCGGGCTAAACATTTCGCGGATGATGACAGCGGTGGGCAGGCGCGGGTATGTCTCCTACCGCCGCTCCCGGAAGAACTCGCGCAGCAGGCGGGCCGCCTCGCTCTCGCCGACCGCGCCATAGACCTCCGGCACGTGGTGGCAGGTCGGTTGCGCGAAGAACCGCACGCCCGACTCGACCGCGCCGCCCTTGGGATCGGCGGCGCCGTAATACAGCCGGCGGATGCGGGCAAAGGAGATCGCGCCGGCGCACATGGTGCAGGGCTCAAGCGTCACATAGAGGTCGCAATCGACCAGCCGTTCGGTGCCGATTGCGTCGGCGGCCTGCCGGATCGCCAAAATCTCGGCATGGGCGGTCGGGTCGCGGTCGGTCAGGGTGCGGTTGCCGGCGGTGGCGATCACGTCGTAGCCCCGCACGATCACGCATCCGATCGGAACTTCGCCCGATTTTCCGGCATTTTCGGCCACTTTCAGCGCCAAATCCATGAAAGAAGGGGCTGACATGCCTCGTATCATCCGAAGAAACCTGCTAGTAGCGTCGCCTTCAGCAAAAGTGGATGCCGGTTTTGCGTCAAACGCTGCCACGAGGGCGCGTACGGCCCGGTGACCCTTGCATTCCAATTCTACGTCCAGCGAGATCATTCATGCCCCGCGACAGCGACAAAAACAACGATTCCCGCGGCCGGCGTGATCGGCCCGGCGGCGGCAGCGGAGGCCGCGCCGGCGGTGGCAAGGGCCGCTCCGGCGCCGCCCGTGGACCGGACAAGAAGTTTGCCAAGCGCGGCTTCGGCGGCAAGGACTTTGCCGGCAAGGGCGACGGCGAGAAGCGTCCGTACCGCCGCCGCGAGGATGGTGATGCGCCGCGCCGCGATTTCGGCGACAAGCCCCGCTTCAGCCGCGACGATCG
The DNA here is from genome assembly GCA_943372075.1 of Bordetella parapertussis. GTDB lineage: Bacteria > Pseudomonadota > Alphaproteobacteria > Rhizobiales > Xanthobacteraceae > Bradyrhizobium. Next base: position 1,043 of record CALRXG020000049.1, read on the forward strand.
TCCGCGTGGTGATGGTGAGAAGCGCCCGTTCAAGCCGCGTGGCGATCGGCCGAGGTTCGATCGGGATGGCGATGGCGAGAAGCGCGCGTTCAAGCCGCGCGGCGACCGCCCGAACTACAACCGCGACGACCGCGCGCCACGCCGTGATCGCGACGACGCCCGCCCGGCCGGACGCTCGTCGGACCGCAAGTTCGGCGACCGGAAGCCCTATGCGTCGCGCGACCGCGACGGCGAGAAGCGGCCCTTTACGCCGCGGGGCGAGCGATCCTATGGCGATCGCCCGTCGCGTGACGGCGATCGGCCCGAGCGGAAATTCGGCGGCGAGCGGAAGTTTTCGCGCGGCGGCGATCGTGATCGCGGGGGAGATCGCGATCGTGGCCCGCGCAAGGATTTCGGCGATCGTCCGCCGCGCGGCGAATCCAAGCCGTGGCAGAAGCGCGAGGGCGGCTCCGATCGTCCCGAGCGTGGTTCACGCCCGTTCCGTGACGGCCCGCGCAAATTCGACAGGCCGCGTGATGACCGCGGCGGCGACGAGCGGCCGCGGTTTTCGCGATCGCGCGATGACCGCGAGCAGGGCGACCGTCCGAAATTCAGCCGGCCTCGCTGGAAGGATAATGACGAAGGCGGCGACCGCCGCCGCGAGCGGCCGGAAGGGCGCCGGGATTGGCAGGAGCATCCGCGCAGCGAAGGCCGTTTCGGTGATCGTCCGCGCCGCGACAATGAAGATGACAGCCAGATCTTTGCCAAGCGCCCGGCGTTCGGCGGCCGCGGTGCCTATCGCGAGCGTGCTTCAGACGACCGCCGCGAGCGTCCCGAGCCGAAGCCGAAGAAGTCGGGCGAGCGCATCGCCAAGGTGCTGGCCCGCGCCGGCCTCGCCTCGCGCCGCGACGCCGAGGAGATCGTCACCCAGGGCCGCGTCACCGTCAACGGACGGGTGATCAACTCGCCGGCGCTCGATATCACCGACAACGATGTCGTGGCGGTCGACGGCAAGCCGTTGCCGCCGCGCGAGCGGACCCGGCTGTTCATGTATCACAAGCCGCGCGGGCTGATGACGACGCACGCCGATCCCGAGGGGCGGCCGACGGTGTTCGACAATCTGCCGGAGGGCCTGCCGCGGCTGATCTCGATCGGCCGGCTCGATTTCAACACCGAGGGCCTGCTGCTGCTGACCAATGACGGCGGCTTGGCGCGGACGCTGGAGCATCCCGACACCGGATGGCTGCGCCGCTACCGCGTGCGCGCGCATGGCGAGGTGACGCAGGCTCAGCTCGACCAGCTCAAGGACGGCGTCGAGGTCGACGGCGTCAAATACGGCCCGATCGACGCCACGCTGGAGCGCGACCAGAGCTCCAACGTCTGGGTGGTGTTCGCGATCCGCGAGGGCAAGAACCGCGAGGTGCGCAACGTGATGGCGCATCTCGGGCTCGAGGTGAACCGGCTGATCCGGATCTCCTACGGCCCGTTCCAGCTCGGCGAGCTCGAGGAGGGCAAGGTCGAGGAGGTCAAGACCCGGGTGCTGCGCGAGCAGCTCGGCGAGAAGATCGCCAAGATCGCCGGTGCCGACTTCACACGTCCGGAACAGCGCGACGCCGCTGACGGCGACGAGGCTCCGGCGAGGAAACCGAAGCCGAGCAAGCGCGAGACCATCAACGACCGCAAGGGCCGCCGCGTACTGGTGCAGCGCACCGGCAGCGAGGAAGCGCGCGCCCGCAACGAGGACGAGGCCAACGGCTACGGCCCGCCGCGCCGTCCCAAGCGCGGCTATCACGGCAAGCGCGATCTCAAGCCGCAGGACGAGTAACGTTCGATGCGTGTCGTCGGTGGCAGGCTGAAGGGCCGCAATCTCGCGTCGCCGTCGGGCCGAGAGATCAGGCCGACCGCGGACCGCTTGCGCGAGTCCGTGTTCAACATCCTGGTCCATGCCTACGACAACCCGATCGAGGACGCCCGCGTGCTCGATCTGTTTGCCGGCACCGGCGCGCTCGGCATCGAGGCGGCCTCGCGCGGCGCCAGGTTCACGCTGTTCGTCGACAATGGTGCCGAAGCGCGGGCGCTGTTGCGCAACAATGTCGAGGCGCTCGGCCTCGGCGGCACCACCAAGGTCTACCGCCGCGACGCCACCGATCTCGGGCCGGCGCATCCGGTGGAGCCGTTCTCGCTGGTGTTTCTCGATCCGCCCTATGGCAAGGGTCTCGCCGACAAGGCGCTGGCCTCGCTGCGCGACGGCGGCTGGCTCACGCCGGGCGCGCTGCTCGTGGTGGAAGAGGCGAAGGCCGCGGCCTTCGCCGCGCCCGAGGGCTTTGAGGAGATCGAGCGGCGCGCGTATGACGACACGGAGTTCGTGTTTCTGAAGGCTTCAAATCCGTAGGATGGGTAGAGCGAAGCGAAACCCATCATTGTGATCGTGCCGCTGAGTTGATGGGTTTCGCTTCGCTCTACCCATCCAATAGATTCCTAACGCTGCCTACTTCAATCGCTCCCACGTTCCCACGCGCGATTTCTTATCGAGCTTTCCTTCCTTTACTAGGCCATCGCCTGCCCATCGCATGTCGTATTGCCAAGTATAAAAGAAGTCTCCGGATGCCCGCAGGTCGCTCTCGTGGTGATCCCAGATGAACTTCGCAATTTTCGCAATCTTCGCTTTGTCACCGGGTGAACCGATCGCGGTTAGAATAAGCGGTTTTAAATCTTCTCGCGTCATTGGAACCTCGCTTGAGTCTACCTTCGTCCGAACAGCTTCTCGATATCGCTGAGCTTCAGTTCGACATAGGTCGGGCGGCCATGGTTGCACTGGCCGGAGTTCGGCGTGTCTTCCATTTCGCGCAGCAGCGCGTTCATCTCTTCCGGCTTGAGGCGGCGCCCGGCGCGGACCGAGCCGTGGCAGGCCATGGTGGCGGCGACATGCATCAGCCGGCGCTCCAGCGGCAGCGCCTCGTCCCATTCCGCCATGTGTTCGGCGAGGTCGCGCAGCAGCCCGGCCGCATTGGTTTTGCCGAGCAGCGAGGGCGTCTCGCGCACCGCGATCGCGCCGGGACCGAAGGAATCGATCGCAAGCCCGAACGAGGCCAGCTCCTCGGCGCGATCGTGCAGCTTCTCGACGGTTGCCTCATCGAGCTCGACGATCTCGGGGATCAGCAGGATCTGGCGCTGCACGCCGTTCTTGGCCAGCGAGGCTTTCAGCCGCTCATAGACGATGCGTTCATGCGCCGCGTGCTGGTCGACCACGATGAGGCCATCGCGGGTCTGCGAGACGATGTAGGTCTCGTGGATCTGGGTGCGTGCGGCGCCGAGCGGGCGATCCAGCATGTCGGGCGCGGGTGCCGCCTCGAAGCGCACATCGGCGGTCGGCGCGCCGACGTCGAAGGCGGCCTGTCCGGGCTCGGCGAACGCGGTCGCCGCAGCGTTCTCGAAGCCGCGCATCGGGTTGACCGGATAGGACGGCGAGCTGCGCCAGTCCCAATTGCCTGGGCGCGGCGACGTGAAGGCCGGGCGGAACGCCTGCAAGGTCGCGCCGTCAGCGGTGTTGGCCGCGGTGCGCCGGCCCTCGCGCGCGAGGCCGTCCTTCAGCGCGTGCACGATCAGCGCGCGGACCAGGCCGGCGTTGCGGAAGCGCACTTCGGTTTTGGCCGGATGCACATTGGCGTCGACGCCCTCGGGGTCGCAGGTCACGAACAGCGCCACCACGGGATGACGGTCGCGCGGCAGATAGTCGGAATAGGCCGCGCGTACCGCGCCGAGGATCAGCTTGTCGCGCACCGGGCGGCCGTTGACGAACAGATATTGCCCGAGCGCATTGGCGCGGGTCAGCGACGGCGCTGCGGCAAAGCCTTCGACCACGACGCCCTCGCGTTCGGATCGCACCTCGATCGCACTGGCGCGAAAGTCCGCGCCGAGGATATCGCCGAGCCGGGTCAGCCGGCCGGCCGCGCCGGGCAGCGCGGCAGCCCAGGTCACCGGCGCCCGCTCTTCGCCGGCCAGCGTGAAGGCGATGTCGGGGCGCGCCATGCCGAGGCGCCGTACCACTTCGCGGATCGCCTCCGCCTCGGTGCGGTCGGTCTTGAGGAATTTCAGCCGCGCCGGCGTGGCGTAGAACAGTTCATTGACCTCGACGCGGGTGCCCTGGCCGAGCGCGGCCGGCATGATCTCCGACTTCTCGCCGCCTTCGACCGCCAGCGACCAGGCATGCGGTTCGCTGGCGTGCCGCGTGGTGATGCCGAGCTTGGCCACCGCGCCGATCGACGGCAGTGCCTCGCCGCGGAACCCGAGGGTGCGGATGCGCAGGAGGTCTTCGTCATCGAGCTTGGAGGTGGCGTGGCGGTCGACCGCAAGAGCAAGGTCTGACCGCGTCATGCCGCCGCCGTCGTCGGTGATGCCGATCCGGCGCCGTCCGCCGCCATCGGTGAAGACGTCGATCCGGCTGGCGCCGGCGTCGATCGCGTTCTCGACCAGTTCCTTGACCACGCTCGCGGGACGTTCGACCACCTCGCCGGCGGCGATGCGGTTGACGAGCTGTTCGGGAAGCTGGCGGACGGGCATGGATCGACTGTCGGAAACTCGATTCGAGACTGGCTGCCACTATAAGGGGCCGCGCCGGCAAATGCATGGGAAGGGGCGTCGATGCTGCCACAGGCTGGGGATGATTCCGGGCTATGGCCTTGAAGTCGTTCGTCTTCGAGGGCTCGTGCGTTACGCCCTACGTCGCGATTGTGGGGCCGCACGCACAGGTATATCGTTTAGAAAAATCATAAGTTGTCGCCGGAGGAACGCCATGTGCCATCTTTTCGCGCACCAGCCGCAGCGTGACTATGAATCGCAGACCCGATCGTTGCGGATCGACGGCCATTGCACCTCGATCCGGCTGGAAATGTCGTTCTGGGACACGCTCGAGGAGATCGCGGCCAAGGAAGGCATGACCTTGGCCAAGTTCCTCACCACCTTGCACAACGAGGTGCTCGACCATCACGGCGAGGTGAACAATTTCGCCTCGCTGCTGCGCTGCTCATGCCTGATCTATCGCGCCAAGGCGAATGCGCCGGCAGAGGTTCCGGACTATCGCGGCACGGCGGCGCCGATCATGGATGCGGCGGAATAGGCACGCCGTATCTGAAAGGACCGATGCGTATTCCCGAGCAGGCCCATCGGATCGGGATTGCGGTAGCTACGACAGGATGCCTTCAAAGAGCGGTCGCGCGAACAAGTCAACGGCGCGGTCCTTGGCCAGCGCAGGTACCCAGCGGTCGAGCTCGGAGGCAGCATTGATCATCCCCGTAACCTGTTCGGCGGCAATCGATGTATCGAGCAGGCGAACGTCTCCGTTGAGCATGGCTTCTACCACGAACACGCCCAGTTGCTCGGTCAGGCGGTCGAGCGCTTGCCTGCAATTCTCGCGGATTGGCTCCGGCAAGGCATTCCATGCCGAGGTTCGGATCAAGGGCCCATGATCCGATAGCTGAATTCGAACCTGCGCCTGCGCAGCCGCCATCAGCCGCGCCCAGCCTGAGTCATGGCGCTGACGCGCCAGTGTCTGGGTGCGGCGAATGATGTGGAAGGTCCGTTCGAAACATGACGCAACCAATTCCTCCTTGCTATCATAGTGGTGATAGAAGGACCCCTTGGTGAGGTTCAACCGTCTCGCGATGCGATCGACGGAGGCGCCGCGATAGCCCTCGTCGTTGGCCAGCATGGTTGCCGCGCGCAGGAAGGCGTCGGGAGTGGGCGTATCGGCTGAGCCAGATTGTGACCAGTCGATCTCCAGCCCGGCCAACTCCTTCCATTGTCCGCGTCGGTGAGCGAGCCCGTTGATCACGATGTCGCTCATGCGCGCCGCGGCGTATGCATAGTCGTCGGGCTCGTAGCGGGAGATCCAGCGGCGCATCCAGTTGGTCAGCGACACCAGCAGATGCGCCCGCGCGTTCCGCTCCTGCGGTCCCATGGTGTCCTTCGGTAGCAGCTTCCGAACGCTGCGAAACATCTCGGTATAGGCGGCAAATACTCGATCGGCCTCGGGGGCCTTCAGTGCCCGGATATCGTTGAAGTTGACCAACGCGTCGCGTTGACCGCGGGCGATTCCGGCGAGCACGTCGGCGTGTCCATGGATCAGATGACGGATCCTGGCCTCAGGATCGCCAGCGTCGAGCGCCGCGTCGGCCAACGCATGCCCTGAGCCGATCGCCTTGATCAGGCACGCCGCCGCCAGGTCATCCTTGCGGTGATAGTAGTAGGTGACGCTGTTGGTGAGCAGGCCGACGCTGCCAGCGATGTCGGTGAAGGTCGCTCCCTTGAGACCAAGCCGATTGAACTGGCGGGCGGCGGCATCAAGAATGGCATCTTGTTTGGCGACGAACTTCCGGGTTCGGGTGACGTCGCCCCTGGTGTTCGGCTTGAGCTTCATGGCGTCCACGTTAGGACGATCAGAGAGTGTCGTGCAAATGGCAGGCGACGGCCTGACCGCCGCCGAGGTCGCGCAACTCCGGACTTTGGGTTCGGCAGCGCGCAAACGCCTGCGGACAGCGGGTGTGGAAGCGACAGCCCGGTGGTGGATTGGTTGCGCTCGGCACCTCGCCGCTGATGATCGCCCGCGGTCGTGCCGCCTCGACCTCGGGGTCCGCCACCGGCACCGCCGCGAGGAGGGCCTGCGTGTAGGGATGTAGCGGCGACGTGTAGAGGGCGTCGCGTGGGGCGATTTCCACGATCCGTCCCAGATACATCACCGCTATGCGATGGCTGACATGGCGGACAACGGCCAGGTCGTGGGCAATGAACAAGTAGGCAAGGCCGAGCCGCTCCTGCAGTTCGACAAACACGTTCACCACTTGGGCCTGGATCGAGACGTCGAGCGCCGATACCGGCTCGTCGCAGATGATAAGGCTGGGCTCGAGCGCCAGAGCCCTTGCGATGCCGATGCGCTGGCGCTGGCCGCCCGAGAATTGATGTGGATAGCGGCCCGCCATGTCCGGCAACAAACCGACCGTGCGCATCAGTGTGGCAATTCGCTCCTCATAGGCCTCGCGATCTCCTGCAAGTCCATGCACCACCAGGGGCTCGCCGATAATATCACGCACTGTCATGCGCGGATTGAGCGAGCCGTAAGGATCCTGATAGACCATCTGAATCCGCCGTCGCAGCGGCTGCATCTGCTTGCGGTCGTAGGACGTGATGTCCTGGCCCTCGAACTCGATGCGGCCGGAGGTCAGCGCCTGCATCTTCAGGATCGCCAGGCCCGTGGTCGACTTGCCGCAGCCACTTTCCCCGACGAGGCCAAGCGTCTCGCCTCGCGCCAGCGAGAACGATACGCCATCGACCGCACGCACCGCTCCGACCTGCTTTCGCAACAGGGTGCCAGCGCTGATCGGAAAATGGACCTTCAGATCGCGGACTTGCAGCAGCTGTTGCGACATCGGTCAGCCCTCCATGATGCAGGCCGCGCTGTGACGCGGGCCGACTTCGCGCAGCGGGGGCGGGGCCTGCTTGCAAGCGTCGACGGCCTGGCGGCAGCGCGGCGCGAATGCGCAGCCAGGTGGCAGCGCCGCAAGGTTCGGCGGCTGGCCCTCGATGGGAACCAGACGTTGGTGCGTATCGCTGTCCAGCCGGGGCACCGAGGCCATGAGCCCGCGGGTGTAGGGATGCCGCGGTCGCGAATACAACTCCCGTGCCGGGGCCGTCTCCACGATGCGCCCGGCATACATGACGGCGACGCGGTCGGCGTACCGCGCGACCACGCCGAGGTCGTGCGTGATCAGGATCAATGCCGAGCGTGAGCGCAGCGCCAGATCCTTGAGCAAGTCCAGGATTTGCGCTTGCACCGTGACGTCGAGTGCTGTGGTCGGTTCATCGGCGATGATCAGCCTCGGCTGGCAGGCCATGGCCATCGCGATCATCGCGCGCTGGCGCATGCCGCCGGAGAATTGATGCGGATAAGCGTTCACGCGCGAAGCGGGGTCGGACATCCTCACCCGTCCAAGCAGGTCGCGCGCAGCAAGCAAGGCTTTCGACCACGGCGCGCCGCCGTGGCGGTTGATGGGCTCGCCGACCTGGAGGCCGACCGTCAGCGCCGGGTTCAGCGAACTCATCGGCTCCTGGAAGATCATGGCGATCTTGTTGCCGCGGATGTCGCGAATTTCCGCATCGGACAGCTTCAGCAGGTCCAGCCCGTCGAACAGGATTTCACCGTCCTCGATCCGGCCGGGCGGGTTCGGGATCAGTCGCAGGATCGACAGCGCCGTCATGCTCTTGCCCGAACCGGACTCGCCGACGATGGCCAGCGTCTCGCCCGCATCCACGTCGAAGGAAACGCGATTGACCGCGGTGATCGCGCCGCGGTCGATGCGAAAGCGTGTCGTCAGATCGCGCACCCGCAGCAGGGGCGGTGGCTGCGCGCCACCGTCCCCAACAGCGTCCGGAAGATTCGCCGGGCCGTTCAATAGCCCATCCCCTTCTTCATTTCCTGGTCGATCCATATCCGCGCGTGGATCGGACCCGGACGCTCTGCGCCAGCGCGCAACTCGCCACCATAGTTCTTCACCCACGGCCACCAGGCGGTATAGACATAGGGGACGGGCAGGAAGATGTAGGGCGCCTTGTCGATGATCGACCGCGTCATCTCCTTGAGCATTGCCTGACGCTTGCCTTCGTCCTGCTCCTGATAGGCCTCGTTCATCTTGCGGTCGATGTCGGGATCGGAGAACTGCGACGGATTCCACGTCTGCTTCGTGACGAAGCTCTTGCGCAGCGTGGTGGTCGGGTTGGTATGGCCGTTGAGCATGAAATAGCCAGCGGCGTTGGTCTTGGTGGTCATCGCCGACAGGAATGCGCCGTATTCCATCGGCTGAATTTCGATCTTGACGCCGACCTGCTCCAGATAGGCTGCCACCAATGGCAACAGGTCCATGTGGTCGGGCGAGCAGGAGCACACCTGAACCTTGAAGGAGAAGCCGTTCGGATAGCCGGCTTCCGCGAGCAGCGCTTTCGCCTTCTTCGGATTGTAGGTGTAGAGCTCCTTGATCGAGTCCGGCATCTGCTCAAGAGGCTCGAAATAGCCGATGTAGTCGGGGTGTTGCGGGTAGGCGAACAACTGCCCCTCGCCATTGTAGAACGAGCTCAGAATCTCCTGCTTGTTCACCGCCATGTTGAGCGCGCGGCGTACCCGCACGTCGTCGAACGGCTTCGTGTCGTTGCGCATGGCGAGGAACGTGCCCCCGGTGGCAAGCCAGCGTGACCACTGCAGCTTGGGCGCGCTCTTCTTAAGCTCTTCCACCGCGCTCCATCGGATGGATTCCAGCAGGTCGAGCTTGCCGGTCCGCAGCGCGGCGAGGAACGTGGCCTCGTCCTTGATGGTGCGATAGACGATCTTGTCCACGAACGGCAACTGATAGGACTTGCCGTCGATGACCTCCTTGTCCCAGTACTTGTCGTTCTTGGAGAATGTGACCGCGTTGCCCTGCACGTAGTCCGTGAGCCGGAATGGCCCCGTTCCATTGGCGTTCTTCCAGTTTCCCGCGCCCGCGTCGGCAACCTCCTTCGGCACGATGCCGGAGTAGTAGCCCCAGCCGAACCGATAGTCCCATTCGGAGAAATAGGTCTTGAACGTAAACACGACGGTGTGCTTGTCGGTCGCCTCGACCTTCTCGATGTGGTCAAAATAGGTCGGAATCTTCTTCGGGCTGTTGTTGAGCCGCTCGTAGCTCTGCACCACGTCCTCGGCCACGAGTTCGCGCGCCGCCATTACGCCGGGTTTCTCCGGAAACATCACGCCGTGACGGAGCTTGATCTCCACGCGCGGTGGACTTTGCTTCCACTGCCAACTCTCGGCGAGTTCACCGCGAATCGCGTCCGACGGAAGCCATGCGTCCGGTACGAACGAGTAGGGGCCGCCGTGCCGCTTCGACTTGCTGAGGTCGGCGGCGAACAATTGCTCGTACATCAGGCCAGTGTCCTGCTGGAACTTCCACGCCCAGTCGGCCGGATCCCAGGTCAAGGGCGAAAGCGTGACATAGACGTTGCCGATGTTGAGGGTCCCGCCGCGTTGCGGCACCGCTTCGCCTGCGGACGCGAACCCAGCCGGTAGCGTCAACGCGCCAGCCAGCGACAGTGCGCGCAACGTTCTTGCAATCGATCCCAGTCCGGTCGTCGGTTTTCGCATCGTGTGTTTCTCCCCGTCTCGTTCCGTTGATTGTCCCTAGCGCGAGTTGCGCATGCGCGGATCAAGCAGGTCCCGTAGCGCGTCGCCGAATACGTTGGTGGCGTAAACGACCACCGTCAGACAAAGCCCAGGCGCGAGCGCCAGCCATGGTCCCTGGAACATGTACGTGCGGGCGCTGCCGGAAAGCATGCCGCCCCAGGTGGGCGCGGGCGGCGGCACGCCGAGACCGAGGAACGACAAGCCGGATTCCGCAAGGATCACGGCGCCGACGCGGGTGGTGAACAACACGATGATCGGCGGCATGATGTTTGGCAGGATGTGCCGCCACAGGATGCGGCCGGTCGAAGCACCGATCGACTGTGCTGCATGCACATACAGGTTTTCCCGCGCCGACAGCACGGCGCTGCGGATGATGCGGGAGCCAGCAATGCCAAGTACCAGACTGAGGATGCCGATGATCTGGATCATGCCGGGACCAAGCACCGATACCACCGCGATCAGGATCACCAGTTCAGGAAACGACATGTAGGCGTCAACGAACCGCTGCGCGATCATGTCAAATCGGCCACCGATATAGGCGGTTATGGTGCCGATGGTCACCGATATCACGGTAGCGAGCGCGGCTGCCGAGAGACCGATAATCACCGACAGCCGGGCCCCATAAAGGCAGCGCGACAGCACGTCGCGGCCGAGATTGTCGGTTCCGAACAGATGTCGCAGCGATGGCGGCTTCAACCGTTCGATCGGGCTGATCTCGTTGAAGCCGTAGGGCGCCAGCAGGTGCGCGAACACACCGCAAAACAGGAAGAGAATGAAGACGATCCCCGCTGCCGCGCCCACCGGCTGCTCTCGGATGAGACGCGCCACGAACTGCCTCAGGGCGCCGGGCGAGGCCCGCCGTTTCATCGGGCTGGCTTCGGTCAGCGAATTCATCGGTGCCTCACCCGCGGATCGAGCAGGCCATAGCTCAGGTCCACGATCAGGTTGATCAGCATCACGGCAACACCGACCACCAGAAACACGCCGGTGATGACGGGATAGTCACGCTGGTTGACGGCCTCCAGCAGCAACGACCCCATGCCGGGAATGACGAAGATCTGTTCGATGATTACGGCGCCGCCGATCAGCAGCGGGGCCTGTAGCCCGATCAGGGTGATCACCGGAATGAGGGCATTGCGCAGCGCGTGACGCATGACCACCAACTGCTCCGGAAGACCCTTCGCCCAGGCGGTCCGAATGTAATCCTGCCGAAGAACCTCCAGCATCATGGTTCGCGTCATCCGCATGGTCACGGCGGAGAGACCCGCGCCCAGCACGATAGCCGGCACGACCATCTGCTTGAGGTTCTGCAGCGGGGCCGCGCTGAAGGGAACATAATTGACTTCCGGTGACCAACCCCACCAGATCGAGGGAAACACCACCACCATGGTGCCCAGCCAGAAGCTCGGTACCGCCAGCAGCAAGATTGAGAACGAGCGCGCGATGATGTCGCTCACCGTATCCTGCCGTATCGCGGAATAAACGCCGATCGGCAACGCGATCGACAGCGCGACGATGAGCGCCAGGAGGCCGAGTTCAAAAGTAACCGGCAAACGCTGCAGCATGTCGTCGAGCACCGGTGTCGAACGCCATAACGAGTTGCCGAGATCGCCGCGCAAGATGCCGAAGATCCACACCACGTATTGTTGCGCCATCGGTCGGTCGAAGCCGAGCACGTGCTCGAGCTGCTCACGGCTCAGTTTATCTGCGCCGATGTCGTTCTGGCTCAGCATCATGTCGATCACGTCACCCGGGATCAGCCTGACCGTGACGAACACGATCACGCTGGCGAAGATCAGGGTCGGGATCAGGGCCAGCAGTCTCCGGACGATGTAGGCACGCATCGGCTAGCGCCGGACGTCACGGCGCGAATGGCAGCGGAGACTATGGTTGACATCGGACAGACACACGGCGAGGCGAAGGCGCGACCGAAAACCGTGTGCGGAATGAACAATCCCGGGCATCATGCGCGTCCTCTCCTTGGATGAGCTGGCGGCTTGGTGCCGTATTTTTCCATACTCAATTTTCGATAGTGAAGCCTACTGGCGGGTTGACCAGTATACAAGCTCCCAGATCTCCAAAAATTACACACATTTTGTGCAATGCGAGACCAAGCTTGGCTTTCTCATCGTTCCTTGGGACCATACCTATTTCCTAAATCTGTTCGATGCGGCCATTTGCCGCCGTCATGTCGCCATCTACGCTTCCATTCCGCTATCGATGTCGTTGCCGGAAATCCGATGCGTTAACGATCGCGAGCGCGACGGCGCGCAACGTGACTATGATCGCAGACCCGATCGTTGCGGATCGACGGCCATTGCACCTCGATCCGGCTGGAAATGTCGTTCTGGGACACGCTCGAGGAGATCGCGGCCAAGGAAGGCATGACCTTGGCCAAGTTCCTCACCACCCTTTCGCCTCGCTGCATGGATGCGGCGGAATAGTTCGGCGTAAAACGATCACGCAAGAAAAAGCGGCCTTGTCCTGTGCGGGACAAGGCCGCTTCAGTTCGAGGGACCTTAGATCTCCTTGCGCTGCATCGCGCCGGCGATGTGATCGGCCTGGCGGATCGCCAGCGACACGATCGTCAGCGTCGGATTGCAGGCGGCGCCTGATGTGAACTGGCTGCCGTCGGACACGAACAGGTTCTTGACGTCGTGGGTCTGGCCGAATTTGTTGACCACGCCGTCGCGCGGCTTCTCGCTCATCCGGTTGGTGCCCATGTTGTGGGTCGAGGGATAGGGCGGCGTCGGATAGGTCACGGTGGCGCCGACCGCCTCGTACACCGCGGAGCCCTGCCTGTAGGCGTGGTCGCGCATCGCGAGATCGTTCGGGTGATCGTCGAAATGCACGCTGGCGACCGGCATACCGAACTTGTCCTTGACCTTCGGATCCAGCGTGATGCGGTTGGTCTCCTGCGGCATGTCCTCGCCGACCAGCCACATGCCGGCCATTCGCGGATAGCCTTCGATCGCGCTGGAGAAGCTGCGGCCCCAGGCGCCTGGATTGAGGAACGCCGCCATGAAGGGCAGGCCGAGCGACAGCGTCTCCATCTCGTAGCCGCCGACGAAGCCGCGCTTCGGGTTGTTCGCAGCCTCGTCGCGGATGATGCCGGCCATCGTGGTGCCGCGATACATGTGCACCGACTTCTCGAAGCTCGCATACACGCTGCCGGTCATGTGCCGCATGTAGTTGCGGCCGACCTGGCCGGATGAATTGGCGAGCCCGTCCGGGAACATGCTGGAGGCGCTGTTGAGCAGCAGCCGCGGGCTCTCGATCGAGTTGCCGGCGACGGCGACCACGCGGGCCTTCTGGCGCTGCGTCGCGCCGTTCGCGTCGGCATAGACCACGCCGGTCACCTTGCCGGACTGGTCATGCTCGATCTTGATCACCATGCTGCCGGGGCGCACTTCGAGATTGCCGGTGGCTTCGCCTTTGGGAATCTCGGTGTAGAGCGTCGACCATTTGGCGCCGGACTTGCAGCCCTGGAAGCAGAAGCCGATCTGCTGGCAGGAGCCGCGGCCGTCGCGGGGCTCGCTGTTGATCGCCATCCGCCCGGTGTGCACCTCCTTGTAGCCGAGCTTCTTGGCGCCGGCCTCCAGCACCTTGAAGTTGTTGTTGCCGGGCAGCCCGGGAATGCCGTTGGTGCGGGTGACGCCCATCTTGTCTTCGGCCTTGGCGTACCACGGCTCCATCTCAGCGAGCGTGATCGGCCAGTCCAGCAGGTTGGCGCCGGGGATGCCGCCATAGGCCGACTTGATCCTGAACTCGTGCTCGTCGAAGCGCAGCGATGCGCCGGCCCAGTGCGTGGTCGAGCCGCCGACCGCCTTGACGATCCAGGCGGGAAGATTGGGGAAGTCCTTGTGCACGCGCCAGGTCCCCGACGTGGTGCGCGCGTCCGACCAGGCGAGTTGGGAGAAACTGTCCCATTCATCGTTGATGAAGTCCTGGTTCTCGATGCGCGGGCCGGCCTCCAGGATCACGACCTTGATGCCCTTCTGCGCCAATTCATTGCCGAGCGTCCCGCCGCCGGCGCCGGAGCCGACGATCACGACAACGCCGCTGTCATTCAGATCGAATTTTGCCATTGTGTCCTCCCGCCATTGTCCGGTTCAGGCCTTGGGCAGCCAGTCGATGTCGGCGAAGCCGCGCTTGATGTAGCCGCCATGCTCGGCGGAGGAGCCCTCGTAGCCGAACCGCGGCCATACCTCCTTGTTGTTGTAGAGCGAGACGATGAGGTCGCCGCGGATCTTCTGGAAGAACGCGCTCTCCTCGATCCGTTGCAGCAGCGCGACGCGATCGTTTTCCCAGGCGACCTGCACATAGGGCATCTTGTGGCGGTCGTTGGCCTCCTGATCGAGCCGCGCGACGCCGTCATTGATCAGCGACTTGACCGCCGGGTCCTTGGCCGCCTTGTCGTCCCACGGCTTGACCGCAGTGATGTAGTAGCTGTCGCCGAGGAAATCGTGCGGATAGATGTCGCGCGCCATCTTCAACAGCGTCTTCATGGTCGCCGGGGTCAGCGTGCCGGCCTCGTCGGCCCATGCATCGGTGATGCCGAGTCCGGTCGATGTCGCGATCGCGACCGCCGGTGCGGTGGCGGCCGCGCCTTTGAGAAACACGCGCCGGTCATATTTGCTGCGTCGATCGATTTCTCTCATGGTTTCCTCCGTAGATCATTTTTATGATTGAGTTAGCCGAAGCGCCCGCCGCGCTGGATCACCTCGATCTTGTAGCCGTCGGGATCGGAGACGAAGAAGAAGCGCGCCAGCGTCCTGCCGTCATGCTTGAAGTCGCGCAGCGGCCCCGGGGACAGCTTCTCCTGCTCGAAGCGCGCGTGCTCGGCATCGACGTCATCGACGACGACGGCGAGATGGCCGTAGCCGTCACCGAGCGCGTAGGGTTCCTTGCGGTCGAAATTCACCGTGAGCTCGACCTCGAACGGCGAAGACGGATGGCGCAGATAGATCAGCGCGAAATCCGGAAAGCGCAGATTGTCCGCGATCTCGAGGCCGAACGCGCGCTTGTAGAAATCGAGCGCCTTGGCTTCGTCGAACACGCGGATCATCGAATGCACGGGCTTCGCCATTCAGTTCAGCTCCTTCAGGTAGGCGATGATCATGGCGCGGGTCTCCGGCTTGGCCTGCCGGTAGGCCATCACGGCGCCGGGGATCACCTCTTGCGGATTGGTCAGCCAGGCATCGAGGTGAGCGTCGTCCCAGACGAAATCGGCCTTGGCGAAGCCTGCGGAATATTTGAAACCGTCGGCCTTGCCGGCATGGCGACCGACCACCTTGAACAGCGAGGGTCCCTGCCGCACGGGATCGGATGCATTGTTGGTGTGGCAGGTCGCGCATTGCTGCTTGAACAGCGTCGGGCCGTCAGGCGGCTTGGCGGCCGGCAAGGGCACCTGCGCCGCCGCGATTTGCACTGCAAGCATCGCGCAGCAAAACCCGAGTCCGATCGCAAGTCCGATCGCAAGTCCGATCGCAAGTCGGATCGACAGTCGTGCGCGCAGTCTCGTCATCCACACCACCGCTTGTTTGCAGTGACTGTAGGAGGCTGAAAACTGCCGGTGGTAGTAGCGGGCTGTTTCACCGCAGAACAAAAGCGGCCAGCGGAACCCGTACGGTGGACATGGCCGCCCGGCGGTCTACGCGCGCTGGGGTCAGCGCGTGCTCAATCGTCGAAACGCCGTGTGCCGCGGCCGGCCTTGATGTCGCTGCGGCGTTTCTTGCCCTCGAGCCGGCGTTGCTTGGAGCCGAGCGTCGGCTTGGTCGGCCGCCGCGGCGTCGGCCGCACCATCGCTTCCTTCAACATCTCGAGCAGTCGCTCGATCGCATCGGCGCGATTGCGTTCCTGGGTGCGGAAGCGGAAGGCCTGGATCACGATCGCGCCGTCCTTGGTCATGCGGCTGCCGGCCAGCCGCGCCAATCGTTGCGCCGCGTCCGGCGGCAGCGTGATCTTCGTCGTGTCGAAGCGGAGCTGTGCTGCGGTCGAGACCTTGTTGACGTTCTGTCCGCCCGGACCGGAGGCGCGGACAAACACAATCTCAATGTCGTTCTCGTCGATCGTAAGGTCGCGGGACACCCGCAGCATGACAGCACCCGGTGAGGGAAGAATCGGCTGGCCGCAGGATAGCCGGTTTGGCTGTGCTTGGCGCGACGTCTCCGGTCTGCGTGCGTGGCTTACCCCTCTCCCCACCCTTCCCCACAAGGGGCCCTTGCGGGGGAGGGTGGGGAGGGGGTAGCCGCGACGGAGGTGTGCGTGAGAAGCTCAGTTCGCCTTCGGCGGCGCGGACGCGGGCTGGGCGGCGGCTTGCGGGGCGCGGCCGACGATCACGGTGAGCAGGCCGTTGCCCCACAGCTTCTTGGCGACCCGCTTGGCGTCGTCGAGCGTCACCGCATCGACGATGGCGTTGCGCTTCTCGATGTAGTCGATCGGCAGCTTGTCGAGCTGGTATTGCAGCATCGCCTGCGCGAGCTTGGAGGAGGTATCGAGCGCCAGCATCTGCGAGCCCTTCAGATAGGACTTCGCCTCGTCGAGCTCCTGCTGTGTCGGGCCCTGCTCGGCGATCCGGCGCACTTCCGTATCGATCGCGTCGACAGTCTCGCCGGCGCGGTCGGCACGGGTGCCGGTGTTGCCGATGAACAGCGCCGAGTGGTCCATCCAGAGCAGCGCCTCATAGATCGAATAGGCCAGTCCGCGCTTCTCGCGCACTTCCCTGTAGAGCCGCGACGACAACCCGCCGCCGCCGAGAATATGGTTCACCACATAGGCGGGCATGAAATCCGGGTCGTGCCGGTTGATGCCGGGGCCGCCGAAGGTGACGACGGTCTGCGGCACGTCGAGCGGCACGAAGGCGCGCTGCGGCGGCTTGGTCGCGACGACGTCGGGTATTGGCGTCAGCTCGGCCTTCGCCGGCAGGCTGCCAAAGGTCTTGTCCAGCAGCTTGCCGAGCGTATCGGGGTCGACGTCGCCGACAACAGCGATGCGCAGCGTATCCTTGGCGATGATGCGGCGAACATAGTCCTTGAGATCGGAGATCTCGATGGTCGGCACGCTTTCGAGCGTGCCGGTGGCCGTCCGGGCATAGGGATGATCGCCGAATGCCAGTTCGAGGAACTTGCGGCCGGCCAGCGTCGACGGATTGGTCGATTCGCGGCGCAGGTTCGAGATCGTCTGGGCGCGGATCCGCTCGACATCCTTCGGCTCGAACCGCGGCGAGGTCAGCGCCATCCGCAGCAGATCGTAGGCCTCGTCCTTGTTGTCCTTGAGCATGCGCAGCGAGCCGCGGAATTGATCGCGGTTGGCCTGGAAGCTGAGCTCGATGGCACGGCGCTCGAGCCGCTCATGATAGGTCTTGGAATCGAGATCGCCGGAGCCCTCGTCGAGCAGGTCGGCGACCAGATTGCCGACGCCGGGCTTGCCGGGCGGGTCCTGGCTGGC
The DNA here is from genome assembly GCA_943372075.1 of Bordetella parapertussis. Lineage (GTDB taxonomy): Bacteria > Pseudomonadota > Alphaproteobacteria > Rhizobiales > Xanthobacteraceae > Bradyrhizobium. The sequence goes on from CALRXG020000049.1 coordinate 18,672, forward strand.
GCCGCCGCTGAAGGAATACTCCATCGCGATCAGCGGCACGGTCGCATCCTGCACGAACCAGGCTTCGATGCCGCCGGGCGACACCAGGCGCTGGATCTTGGCGGCGGCCTGCGAAGGCGCCGATGACATCGCCAGCAACGCGGCGCAGGCGCCGCCGATCAGCGCCGCACGTCGGGTGAGGGAATAGATCACGAGCGCTTCTCCTCGCGTTTCGGCGCAGTATCCTTGATCAGATAGCCGGTCACCGACCGCTTCTTGTCGAGCCAGGTGGCGGCCGCGGCGCGCACCTGCTCGGCGGTCACCGCGCGGATCCGATCCGGCCAGCTCCTGATGTCGTCGATGCTGAGCCCGGTGGTCAGCGCTCCGCCATACCAGCGCGCCAGCGTCGCCTGGTTGTCCTGGGCGTAGATCGCTTCCGCGATGAGCTGGGTCTTGACCCGTTCGAGATCCTCGGCACGCGCCGGGTTCTGCGCCAGGTCGGCGATCACCTTGTCGATCGCGTCCTCGATCTGGGCGAACTCGACGCCCGGCTTCGGCGTCACCGAGATCGAGAATTGCGACGGATCGAGCGCGGTGCCCTGATAGCCGGCGCCGGTCGAGATCGCGAGGCCCTTGTCGATCACAAGCGAACGATAGAGGTAGGAATTGGCGCCGCCGCCCATCAATTGCGCGAGCACGTCGAGCGCCTGGCTCTCGCCTGCCGCCGCCGTCGTTGCCGACGGCACCAAATAGTAGCGGCGCAGCCCGGGCTGCTCGACGCGCGGATCCGACAGCGTCACGGTGCGCGGTGCGGCCGGCGTCGGCTCCTGCGGCCGGATGCGCTTCTCGGGGATCGCGCGCTGGGCCGGGATCGGGCCGAAATTCTTCTCGACCAGCGGACGGATGTCCTTGACGTCGACGTCGCCGGCGATCACCAGGATCGCGTTGTTCGGAGCGTAGAAGCGCCGGTAGAAGGCGAGCGCATCCTCGCGATCGAGCTTCTCGATCTCCTGGTGCCAGCCGATCACCGGCCGGCCGTAGGGATGGTTGAGATAGAGCGCGGCCATGATCTGCTCGGTCAGGCGCGCATCCGGGTTGTTGGCGACCCGCATGTTGTACTCTTCGAGCACGACGTCGCGCTCGGGCAGCACGTTCTCGTCCTTGAGGATCAGGCCGGTCATGCGGTCGGCCTCGAACTCCATCATGGTCGGCAGCTGATCGCGCGGCACACGCTGGAAATATCCGGTGTAGTCGGTCGAGGTGAAGGCGTTTTCATTGCCTCCGACGCGCAGCACGGTCTGCGAGAACTCGCCGGCCGGATGCTTGGAGGTGCCCTTGAACATCAGATGTTCGAGGAAATGCGCGAGCCCCGATTTGCCGGGCGTCTCGTCGGCCGAGCCGACCTTGTACCAGATCATCTGCGTCACGACCGGCGTGCGGTGATCGGGGATCACCACCACCTGCAACCCGTTGTCGAGCGTGAAGCTCGCGGGACGTTCCGAGGTGACGGTGGTCTGGGCGTGGAGGCTGGCGCCCGACAGCGGGATCGTGGAAACAAAGGCGGCAGCGAACAGGGCAATCGAGCGGCGAGAGCGCATCACGGTCCTTATGAAAGCCCGGACTGATGGCCGGGGTGCGAAAGCAAGCCATCGTACACGGTCGTGGCCGTGTCCGTCGTCACGAAGCGGAGAAACACACGCCGCCTCGCATTAAGCTTTGCTCATGTCAGCCTTCGACCGCAAAGGGCCAAGCGATCACTGGATCGGCTTTCCGGTCATGACGTCGTACTGGCCGTCATTCACCTTCGGCTTCATCGGGCCGGTGCCATAGGCAAAGCCCGAGGACGGCGTCTGATAGCCCGGCGGCGGCTCGGTCAGGGAGTCGCGCGTCGGCTCACCCGTGAACGGCTTGGATTCGCTGCTGTTTCCCTTGAACATGCCGAGCAGGCCGCCGGTGTAGCCGAGCTGGCTCGGCATCAGCGACGGATTGG
>CALRXG020000050.1:0-20583 GCA_943372075.1 Bordetella parapertussis
CTGGTCGATCTGCGCGCCGCCCATGAAGCCGACGTCGACATAGCCACGCTGCAGCAGCAGCAGCACGTCGGCACTGCCGAGCACCATGTTGGCGCGCTTGGTGCAACGCTGGTCGTTGGTGGACGGCGGCAGCTTGCCGGGCTCGACAAACGCGCCGATGACGCCGCCTTCGAACAGGATGGTCAGCGCGGGGCAGCGGGTGCGCTGCGCCAGGGTTGCCGCCAGCAGCGGCACGCCGATGCCTGCGAAGACGACCTGGCCGTCCGTCAGCTGGCGCGCGCTGAGGATCGCGAGAATCTCGCTCGCCGTGTAACGTTGGGCTTCAGTCATTGTAGATGCTCCTGCCCTTCTGCGTCGCCTCGAGCAGTTCATCCATGCCGATCAGGGCGAGATATTCGTTCCAGGATTTCGGGCTGTAGAAATAACGGTCGAGATATTCCTGCATGCCCTTCACGGGATCTCCGTTGACCTGCGCCACGTAGGCTTCCATGTGGCGCATCATCGGCTCATAGACGCCGTAGCACTCATGCGGCGCGGACCCGTACGGGACCTCCACCACCGCATCGACGCAGAAGAACGGAATCTTGGTCTGGTCGGGAGCGCGACGGATCTGATCGTTCGAGACGATGCGCTCGGTGGTCAGGATCACGCTGTTCGCAGCGAGCGCGAGATCGATGTCCATGAACTGCAGACCGTCGATCTGGGCATTGCCATAGGCGTCGCAGCGCTGGACATGAATCAGCGCGACGTCGGGATTGAGTGCCGGTACCAGCAACACCTTCTCGCCGGTGAACGGACAATCCATCTGCTTGGCCTCGGGCCGCTGGTCCATGATATTGGACCCCAGCATGGCGCGGGTCGGCAGGAACGGCACGCCCATGCCGCCGGCACGAAACCGCATGCCGATCGCCATATGGCTCCATTCCTCGTAGGCCTTGTCGCCCTTCTCCACGTGATGACGCATCACCTTGGAAAGACCCCAGAGGATGCCCTGGGCGAACCAGCTGGTGACGACGCGGTTGGCGATCCCCGACCCGAAGACCAGATCGCCGTCGGTCGACACGATGCATCGCGAGATCGAGAGGTCCTTGCGATGCTGCCGGATCAGTTCCCAAAGCAGCGCCATCGGCGTACGCGACATGGTCGAGCCGCCGACGCCAACTTTCATGCCGTCCTGGACGAAGCGAGCAGCCTCTTCGAGGGAAACGACCTTTTCGCGCAAACTCCGGTCGCGCCGCGACATGTTCTCTCGGAGCCGGTCATACGGCTCCACCAGGGTATCCGGCAAAACAACCTCCTTGTCGGGGAAACCGGTAGCGGTCAGGGACTCGGTCGCGAGCCCACCAATTGAGCCTATCGTACTAATGTTAGGTTCATACGACAAGTGGAAATTTTGGTTTTCCCAGCAACGGGAGATGCGGTCGCTCGATCAACCCTGTGACGACGCGAGCGTGAGCGGGCCTTGTACGCCGATCGCCGATCAGTTCGCGAACCACGATCGGTATAGGCTAACCTTTGGCATAGATCATGCTTTCAGAGGCCCATGCAGTTTGCATTTCAGCTTGTGCGTCCGCCCTCACGGCGCCCAGCGGCACGTGGCCCGCGTCGCCGCGCGGCAGCGGCCATGCCGCGCACTCTGCTCAACCGAACAATCGAATAACCAGGCGGCACACAATGGACCACTATCTGTCATCGACACCACAGAACCTGCATTGGGGTTCACGGGACCGACCGCAGGCCCCGGTGATCAGCATCGCTTCCGGCGATCGCGTCACGATCGAAACGCTGCCTGCCGAGCCGGATGACATGCCTGGCGCACTCGCTGACGTCACCGCCGCCGCGATGGAAGGCAATTCACCCACGGCTCCGCGATTGCTGACCGGTCCCGTCCATATTCAGGATGCCGAGCCTGGCGATGTGCTGGAAGTGCGCATTCTCGATATTCGGCTGCGAGCGGATTGGGGCTGGAACATGCAGATTCCCGCCGCCAACTCGTTGGATTTCTGCCGGCAATATGTGGCGCTCGACCGGGCCCGCAACATCGCGCGCTTGCCGTGGGGACGCGAACTCACGCTCTCACCTTGCTTCGGCAATTTCAGCGTCGCTCCGCCAAGCGACTGGGATCGGCGCCCGTTCAGCGGCCGTCTCGATGACGAAGACCTCGGCATCGGTTGCGCCGCGTTCTTTCCTGTTTTCGTGAGAGGCGCCCTGTTCTCGGCTGGCCACGGCCACGCGCTGCTCGAGGATGGCGATATCCATCTGAGCGCGATCGAAACGGCGCTCGCGGGCACCTTCGAATTCCACGTCCATCGAAACCTTCGCTTGTCGGCACCACGGTTCGAGGCAGGCCGAACCGCCGCAGGTTGCAGTTGGTCCGGCGTCGCGCTGAAGCATTAGTGATTGTCGAAGGCCGCGGCGTCTAGTTCTGCCGCAAGGCCCAATCGATGATGCCGGCCGCCTCGACAGGCACCTTCACCTTCCATTGCGCAATGGGGGCTTCCGCGCCCTTCTTGAGCGCGGCGATCACCGAGGCTGGCGCCGGATCCGCGATCGTGACGCCGTTTTCGCGCATCCGCGCATAGTTCTCCGTCGTCCGGGTCGCGAGCAGTTCGAACTGGCTGGCCTCGGTTTCGGCAGCGGCTTGTAGCACCTCACCCTGGACTTGCTTCGGCAGCGCCCCGAACGCCTCCGCGCTGACGAAGGCGATCGAAATCGGAATCGCGTAGTTGATCGGCGTAAAGTACGCGAGATCGTCCCACAGCTTCTTTCCCGCCCCGCCGTCGCCCGACGTCAGGATGGCATTGAGCTGATGGTTCTTCACCTTCGCAACGGCCTCATTGAACGGCAGGTACTCCGCCGTGGCACCGGCTGAGCGCAGCACCTCCGCCGAATTGTTGTCGTAGGTCCGCACCGCGAGCGTGCGCAGATCGTCTGCACCGACAATCGGACGGTTGCTCCAGAGCCCCGTCGAAGGCCAGATCGTGATGTAGAGCAACCGCAAGCCGCGCCGGGCGAGCGCCCGTTCGTAAAGCGGACGGGCACGGCCGTTTGCGGCCTTTGCAACATCGACCGATTGCACGGCGAACGGAAGTGAGGCCAGGCCAAAGATGGCGTCGGAAGCCTCGAGCGGACCCGCAAATGCGTCGCCGCCAATGATCCGACGGTCCTCGACCGCCTGGAACATCTTCGCCGATCCGATCTTGAGCTGGTCGTCGAACGTGTTGGTAATCGTGACATTTCCGTTTGTCCGCAGCGAAACCAACCGCGCAAAGGTCGTCAAACCCACGCCCGAGATATTGCTCGCGGGATATTCGGTCGCAAATCGCCAGACGACCTGCGCGGAAGCCGGGGCGAGGTCGAGCCATGTCGCAGCGAAGGCGACAACGGCCAAGGCGAGTAACCTGTGCAAGGTTTCCCAGGGCAAGCGCCTTGAAGCCGCTGCGTACCGTGATATCGCCGCGCTGATCTGGTCTGTCACGTGCGAGAAACTCCAAGCGAGAACTGAACAGCAAGTCGTTGCCAGGATTGCCGGTTATCACGCGGTGCCCTCAGGTGAAAGGCGACACAAGAAGCCGGAACGTGGTCAACAGAGATTCATGCCCCGATAACGACCGCTAGATCAAGCCATGCTGGACTGCACTCTCCCGCCGGGTATCACCCGACGACCGGAAGCTCGCGAGGCTCGAAGTTCAGCCAAAGCGCGAGCATCGACGCGGCAGTCCGGGGAACGTGCGCTAAACCATGATCATCGCGGATCAGCCTGCCTGAAGCACGATGAGATCAGGTCAAATCGGCGCCGCAGCGGTTCGCGTGAAGAAAACGCGCCCAAACGCAAATCGAGAACTCCGTTGCGATCCAATCGAATGGAAAAACCTCTAGGTCAACATCGAGATGATCGATTGCAGCTGATCGGAGGCCGAGGTCACCAGTCCGTCGAACGACGTCTGGCCATGCGCCGCGGCATGCAGGATGTATTCGGCAACCGCCGCCTTGAGACCGAACACCGATTGATCGGCCGGGACGTTTGCCATGACCGTTTCCAACGCATCGCGCATCGTCTGGATCAGTTCGGAGCTATACTTCATGGCTGCCCTCCGCACCGTCAGAATAGGCCGGGTGCGCGAAGTGGCCACTCACAAGCCCGCGATTCCAGATTGCCATTTCTTAATCGATTCACGCGCAAGTGACTCAGCCAGACATCAGATCGCAATGCGATTCCATGGATCGCGTCAGGACTAGAGATCCTTCTCGGCAAGCTTGCGGAAATCGTCGGGCACCGAGCGTGCCGCTTCCAGCGCCGCCGAGCCGTATCCGATCGCGTCCCAGCCGAAGCGATCGCGGATCTTGTCGATCGCGCAATCGGCCGCCCAGCGGGCGATCCCCGGCGGGCTTCCGGGGCGAAGCGCTTCATCCGCGAGTCCGAGCGGCAACTCCAGCGCAAGGTCCCAGTGCTCCTCGAGATGCGACACCGAGATGGCGAGCAGCGAGATGATCTTCTCACCCGGATGGTCCGCAAGCGCAGCACGCACCAAATTCTCGGCAAGCCGGGCGATGATCACCGTCGTGAACACCGGCGCATCGAGCGTCATCGAGCGTGTCACCGACTTCAGGTCTGCGAAGCGAACGCGCACCGTCACGGTACGTCCCGGTCGGGATTTCGCGCGCAGCCGGGTGGCGACGCGGTCGGCGAGATGAAGCAACGTCGGCCGAATGATCCGTTCGGTCGCGGGCTTGCGTCCGAGCGCCGATTGCGCGCCTGCCGACCGCGCGCGGCGATGCGGCTTGAGCTGTCGCGGATCACGGTTCCAGGCCAGCGCCGCGAGCTTCTCGCCAGCCGCCGGTCCGAGTAACCGCGTCAACGACCTCTCGGACAATTTTGCCAATTGACCGATCGTCGAGACCCCGATCGCGTCCAGCCGCGTCCTGGTTACCGGTCCCACGCCCCACATCAGCTCGACCGGCAGATCGTGAAGAAATCCCAACTCGGTGTCAGGCTCGACAACGATCAACCCGTCGGGCTTCGCGACCTGCGACGCGATCTTTGCCAGATGCTTGGTCCGCGCGACGCCCACCGAGATCGGAAGACCGAGTTCGTTGCGCACCCGGAGCCGGATCTTCGCGGCGATGTCGGCGGGCGTTCCGAACAGATGGGTGCAGCCGGCCACGTCCGCGAATGCCTCGTCGATCGAGATGCGTTCAACCAGCGGCGTGAAATCGCCGATCACCGCGATCGCCGCATCCCCGAGTCGCTGGTAGTCGCTGAAATGGCCGCCGACAAAGATCAGTTGCGGACACAGCTCGCGAGCCTGCCGTCCCGACATGCCGCCGTGAACGCCGAACGCCTTGGCCTCGTAGGATGCCGCAAGCACGACCCCGCCGCCGACGGCGATCGGCTTGCCTCGCAGCGACGGCTCGAGCAGCTGCTCGACCGATGCATAGAATGCATCCAGGTCGGCGTGGAGGATGGTGGCCGCGTCTGCCATCGCAATCCGTTCATCCCCGACGTGATCAACGCGCTCGTCCTCGAATAGAACAAAATAGGAACGTGACGAACGCCGGTCAACCCGAAATTTGCCGTGGGGCTCCGAATGGTGTCCCCGTTAACCACCAGGGCTGCCCGGGTGTTTTGATGGGCAGGCTTCTTCGGGTAGATATCTGGAATGACCGATCACGCCCACCAGGTGGACTTCCAGGCCGCGGCCTCGCTTTACAAATGGCCTTCGCTCAACAACGCCAGGCGCGAGGACCGCGTGCCCTATATGGTTGTCAGCGCAACGCTCGACCAATGCATCCGGGATCTGATGGCCAAGCCGGAGAAGACGCGGCATCTCTACGAGATCCGCACCACGGCGCAGCCGCCGCTCGTCGCCGACGTGCTGTCGCCCGAGCACGTGATCGAACTCGCCAGGCTCCGCGAATATCTCTGAACTTCTAGACCGCGCGATTCTGCGTTGGCGAGCGGCCGCCGCCGTCGGCGACCAGCACCGCGCCCGTCACGAACGACGCCTCGTCGGAAGCCAGGAACAAGCAGCATGCCGCGATCTCGGCGGGCTCCGCCATCCGGCCCAGCGCGATCCGCCGTTCGACGCTGCGAAACTCGGAGTCAGGCGTGGTGCCATTCTGGTCCGCGAGCAATTGCATCTCATAGGCGCTCATCGGCGTCCGCACCCAGCCGGGTGCGACGGCATTGGCTCTGATGCCGTCGGCGCCATGCGCATAGGCCAGCGAGCGCGTATAGGCGACGACCGCCGCCTTGCTGGCGGCATAGCTTGCGCTGTCCGGGCTGGCATTGAACGCCGCCACCGAGGCGACGTTGACGATCGCGCCGCCGCGCTGCCGCAGCAGCGGCAGCGATGCACGGCAGACCCGCATCGTCCCGGTGAGGTTGACATCAAGTGTTCTGGCCCAGACCTCGTCGGAAACGCTTGCGGGCTGGTCCGGCACGATCAGGCCGGCGGCGTTGACGACGATGTCGAGCCACGCGCCGCAGGCGGCGACCGCTCTGGCAACATCGTCCGCGCGCGTGACGTCGCCATGCACTGCCTGCCCGCCACACGCCGCCGTCGCGGCGTCGAGCTCGGCGTCACCGAGGCCGAACAGCACGACGCGCGCGCCGCTCAGCGCCAGCAGTGCCGCCGTAGCTCGCCCGATCCCGGTGGCTGCGCCTGTCACCAGCGCCGTCTTTCCGTCCAGCCGCGGCATCAGATCATGATCCTGAACAGCGGCAACCGGTCATCACAAGCGATCGTGCTCATCTACAGTCCCCACTGCCGTTCGACGGCAAACCCGGTCTCCGGCAGCGTCGAGCCGCCGTCGACGACGATAGTCTGCCCGGTGACGTATCTGGCCTCAACGGAGGCGAGGTAGAGCATCGCGCAGGCGATGTCGTCGGCACTGCCCATCCGCCCCATCGGAATGAAGCGTTCGAGCTTCGCCTTGTTCTCCGGCGCGCTCATGGTGCCGCGGCCGGGCTTCTCGATGAAGCCGGCCTCGACGCCGTTGACCGTGATGCCGTCGCGCGCCAGCTCGAACGCGGCGCCGCGGATGAATGCGTTGACGCCGGCCTTCGCCGCCGAGTAATGCGCGCCGCGGCCCATCGCGACGCGCGCGGACACCGAGGAAGTCACGAGAACGCGTCCAAAACCGATCGCGCGCATATGCGGAATTGCCGCCTGCGCGAGCCAGATGCTGGCGGTGAGATTCAGCGACAGCGTCTCGTGGAGCTTCGCTTCATCGAGCTCGTCGAGCGAGGCCCACGGACAGCCGCCGGCATTGTGCACGACGATATCGAGCCGGCCGTGTCGGGTGGCGACGCCATCGATCATCGCCCGCAAGCCCTCACGATCGAGCCTGTCGAACGGAATGCAGTACGCAGCGTGTCCATCCGCCGCCAACTCGCGCACCAGTGCCTCGGCCACGTCAGGCGTCCGGTTGGCGATCACCACGGTGGCACCGGCCTGCGCGAGCCGTGTCACGATGGCGGCGCCGATCCCCCTGCCACCGCCGGTAACGATGGCGACGCGACCTGCAAGATTGAACGGCCTCGCCTGCATCAGATGGCTCCCGCGCCTCGCACCAGGTCGATGAACCGCGCGAACACCGCGGTGTGCTGGTCGACGTCCCGCGCCGACGTCGCCGGGCACATCAGCAGCATCGTGTGGAACGGCGTCACCAGAATGCCCTCGTTCATGTAGAACGCATGCAGCAGGGTTTCGAGATCGGGCTGCCGGCCGGCGATGACGTCGGCGCCGCTGCGCGGCGGATGCGGCATGAACATGATCTCGGCCCGCGCGCCGATCTGCGTGACGTGCCATGGCAGACCGGCGGTCTCGATCAGACGGCGCGCTTCCTGCGCCAACCAGGTCGCGGCCCCGATCATCCGCTCATAATTCGCTGAGGTCAGCACCTTCTCCAGCACCGCGCGCATGGTGGCGACCGTCAATGCGTTGCCGGCGAGCGTGCCGCCGAATCCGAGATGCGCGGACTGCCGCTCGCGCGGATTGACGTGGGGGACGAGTTTCCAGAGCCGCTCGGCGATCTCCTGGCTCAGACCGAATACGCCGGCGGGAATGCCACCCGCGATCGCCTTGCCGGCGACGAAAATGTCGGGCTCGAGCCCATGGCTCGCGGTGTAGCCGCCCGGTCCGCAAGATAGCGTGTGGGTTTCGTCGATGATCAGGACGGTGCCGGCGCGGCGCGTCAGCTCGCGCAAGGTCTCGTGAAAACCTTCAGCGACCGGGATCATGCCGAAATTGGTCATCAGCGGCTCGGTCAGCACGCAGGCAACATCGCCCTGCGCCAGCGCCGCCTCGAGTGCCGCGACATCGTTGAACTCGACCACCCGGCTGACGGCATCGTGATCAATACCGTTCGGATGGATCATGTTACGCAGGCCGACCCTGCCGTCGCGGATCTCGACATGCGCCTCCTCGACGCCGCCGTGATAGCAGCCGGAGAACACCAGCACCTTGCGGCGGCCGGTGATCATGCGCGAGATGCGGATCGCGGCGCGGTTGGCGTCGGTCGCCGACGTCGTCAGGGTCCAGTATTTCGGACCGAAGCGGCGCGACAATTCGGCACCGACCCAGAGACTGTCCTCGGTCGGCAGCATCATGGTGGCGCCACGCCTGAGCTGATCGAGCGCGGCGTCCGTCACCGCCTCGGGCGCGTGCCCGCACATGCCGCCGGTGTCGCCGAGGCAGAAATCGATATAGTCGCGCCCGTCGATGTCCCTGATATGCGCCCCTTGCGCTTCCTCGGCATAAACCGGGAAGCCGCCCGCCCAGCGCCGCATCCAGTGCGACGGGCCGCCATAGAGGAAATGCCGCCGGCCTTGCTGCCATGCCGCCGCCGAGCGCGGATGCAGCGCGCGAAAACGTTCCTGCTCGGCATCGAGCAATCGGTTCAGAATGCTTGCGCGCTGAGTGGTTGCAGATGTCATAGCGCGATCCAGGCGGTCTTGAGGTCGGTATAGGCGTCGAGGGCGTGGAGCGACTTGTCGCGTCCGAAGCCGGATTGCTTGAAACCGCCGAGCGGCACCGTGATGTCAGCGCCGCCATAGGCGTTGACGTGCACGACGCCCGCCCTCACCGCACGCACCATGCGATGCGCCGTCGACAGTGCGCCGGTCCACACCGCCGATGCAAGCCCATAGGGCGTCGCATTGGCCAGCGCCACGGCATCATCCTCGCCGTCGAACCGCGTGACCGACAGCACCGGCCCGAACACCTCCTCGCGCCAGACCTCCATCGTCGGCGTCACCTCGGCGAGGATCGCGGGCGCCATGAAGTTGCCGCCGCTGTCGGCGCGGATCTGCTCGCCGCCGATCAGCCGCTTCGCACCCTGCGCTTCTGCGCGGGCGACGGCGTCGAGGTTCTTGCGTAGCTGCACCTTGCTCGCGACGGCGCCGATATCGGACGTCAGATCGAGGGGATCGCCGACGCGGAGCTTGGCGCTGGCATCGAGCAGCTCGGCCATGAAGCGGTCATAGATCGCCGACTGCACCAGCAGCCGCGAGCCGGCGACGCAGACCTGGCCCGAGTTGCGGAAGATGCCGTTGGCCGAGACCTTGGCCGCATGCTTGATGTCAGGCACATCGGCAAACACGATATTGGGCGACTTGCCGCCGAGCTCGAGGTGGACGCGCTTCAGGTTCGATCGCGCCGAGCATTCAAGCAGCCGGCGGCCGACCGTACCGGAGCCGGTGAAGGCCAGCACGTCGACATCCATGTGCAGCGCCAGCGCCTCACCGGCCGATGCGCCGCGGCCGGTGACGACGTTGAGCACACCATCCGGCAACCCCGCCTCCGCCGCCAGCTCGGCAAGCCGCAGCAGCGTCAACGAGGCGAGCTCCGGCGGCTTGACCACGACCGAATTCCCGGCGGCGAGCGCGGGGCCGATCTTCCAAGCCCCGATCATCAGCGGGAAATTCCACGGCACGATCACGCCGACCACGCCGAGCGGTTCGCGATGCACGAGGCCAAGCACGTCACCCGAGGTCGGCGCGATCTCGCCATAGACCTTGTCGATCGCCTCGGCGTAGTAGCGGATGCTGCCGGCCGCCGACAGCGGTTCGGCCTTGTAGGCCATGCCGATCTCGGTGCCGTTGTCGCGCACGCCGAGCACCGCGATCTCGAGCGCGTGCTGCTCGATCAGATCGGCGAACCGCAGCAGGACTTTCTTGCGCTGCGCCGGCGCGGCCCGCGACCAACCGCCCTGCTCGAACGCGTCCCGGGCGCGCTTCACCGCACGGTCGATATCGGCGGCGTTGCCGTCGGCGATCGTGGTCAGCACCCGGCCGTCGATCGGCGACACCACGTCGAGCCGCTCCTCGCCGAGCGCCGGCACCGGTCCGCCGCCGACAAAGAGTTGCTGGGCCGGAATGGCGGCCGACCTCAATCGATCGATCTGGGCTTGCTGCATGCGGCTCGTTGTGTGGTGGCGGAGCAGCCCCTTCGGCGGGCGTGCTTACATGGTGCAATCCTCGCCAAATCAAGGCTTTGCCAGCAATCAACCGATAGGTGGATGTCATCGCCGGGCTCGTCCCCATAGCGTGATCCCACGATGGCCGAGCGCTCCGTCTGCGCCATGCAAACCGGTTGTCACCATCCCACACGCCAGCCGGCGAGCCGAAGGTCATGCCCGAGATGACGCAGCCCCGCATTCTCCTGATCGGAACCGGCGACACCAAGGCCGACGAGCTGCTGTTCATGAGCGAGTGCATCGCCCGTGCCGGCGGCAAGACCATCATGATGGACATCAGCGTGCTCGGCGACCCGCCCTACCGGCCCGAGCACGACAAGCGCGTGGTCGCGGCCGCCGCCGCGACCACGATCGAGGCGATCGCATCGAGCGGCGACGAGAACTCCGCGATGTCCCTGATGGCGATCGGCGCCGCAAACCTCGCGCGCGAGCTCGCGGCGAACGATGCCATCGATGGCGTGATCGCGATCGGCGGCACGATGGGCACCGACCTCGCGCTCGACGTCGCGCAAGCGCTGCCGCTCGGCCTGCCGAAGCTGATCGTCTCGACGGTTGCATTCTCGCATCTGATCCCGCCCGAGCGCGTCGCCGCCGATCTGATGATGATCCTGTGGGCTGGCGGCCTCTATGGCCTGAACGGCACCTGCACCGCGGTGCTGTCGCAGGCCTGCGGCGCGATCGTCGGCGCGGCAAGGAGCGCGATCAAGCCGCGCAAGGACCGGCCGGTGGTTGCAATCACCTCGCTCGGCAAGAGCTGCCTGCGCTACATGGTCGAGCTCAAGCCGCAGCTTGAGCGGCGCGGTTACGAAGTGGTCGTCTTCCACACCACCGGCATGGGCGGCCGCGCGATGGAGTCGATCGCAGCCCAGGGCGGATTCGCCGCGGTGCTGGATCTCAGTTTACAGGAGGTCGCCAACCAGCTCACCGGCTCGGTGGTCAATTCCGGCGCCGATCGGCTGGAGAATGCGGGTCGCGCCGGCATTCCGCAGATCGTCGCCCCCGGTGCGGTCGACATGGTGGACTTCCCGGCATGGCTCGGAGTCCCGAAGGAGCTGTCCGATCGTCCGTTCCACGCGCATAACCGGCTGCTCGCCTCGGCGACGTCCGGGGCGGCCGATCGCCGCCGGATCGCGGGCGCGATTGCCGAAAAACTATCGCGCGCCAGCGCACCGGTCGCCTTCGTGCTGCCGGCCGGCGGCATCCAGCAATGGGACCGCGACGGCGAAGCGCTGCACGATCCCGACGCCCTCGCCGCCTTTGTCGAAGCGATGCGGTCGGCGGTGCAGGCGCCGGTCGAACTGCACGAGATCAAGGATCACATCAACAGCACGGCATTCAACGAAACGGTGCTCGCGATATTCGACCGATGGGTCGCGGCCGGCATCGTCCCGGCCGGCCGCGCCACGGTGGCCGCATGACGCGGCCGCATGCCCAGGCACTGGTGCTCGATTTCGGCGGCGTCATCTCGAAGACCCTGTTCGAGACCCATGACCTGACCGAGCGTGCACTCGGGCTCGCACCGTGCACGCTGAAATGGCTCGGCCCGTTCGCGCCCGACAGCGATCAGCTGTGGACCTCAATGCAGCGCGGCGAGATTTCGGAGCGCGACTACTGGCTGACGCGCAGCCGCGAGGTCGGCCGGATGATCGGCGAAGACTGGCGCGACATGGAAACCTTCGTGAAACGTGCGCGCGGCGCCGATCCCGAAACCGTGATCCGCCCCGAAGCGGCACGCGCGATCAATCTCGCCGCCGACGCCGGGTTCCGGCTCGCCATCCTCTCGAACGAGCTCGACCTGTTCTACGGTGCCGATTTCCGGTCTCGGCTTCCGATCCTCAAGCGCTTCGATACCATCGTCGACGCGACCCATACCGGGATCCTGAAACCCGACCCCCGCGCCTATCAAAGCGTGCTGGACGAACTGGCGCTGGAGGCAGACAATTGCGTGTTCGTCGACGACCAGCGCCGCAACATCACCGGTGCCGTTGCGTGCAACATGCGCGCGGTGCTGTTTGACGTACGCAACCCGGCCGCGTCCTACAGCGAGGCGCTGCGGCATTTCGGGCTGCAATTCGAGTAAGGCATTTTCGAGCGAATGGGTGAGAATCTGGAGCCCCGTTTCGATGCGGTCGGAACGAAAAGGCCCTAGCCGGACAGAGAGCGATCATGCGCGACAGAAACTTCCTGGTTGAGAACAACGCCAAGCCGATCTGGCATCCGATGGCCCATCCCGCCGAGATGCGGGCGCAGCCGCCGCGGATCGTGATGAAGGGCGAAGGCGTCGAAGTCACCGATATCGACGGCAAGACCGTGATCGATGCGGTCGGCGGCCTGTGGAACGTCAATCTCGGCTACAGCTGCGATCCGATCAAGCGGGCAATCACCGAGCAGCTCGGCGCGCTGCCGTATTATTCGGGCTTCCGCGGCACCTCGAGTGGTCCCGCGATCGAGCTCGCCTACGAGCTCACCGAATGGTTCAAGCCCGAGGGCATGGTCCGCGCCTTCTTCACGTCTGGCGGATCGGACTCGGTCGAGACCGCGCTGCGGCTCGCGCGGCAGTACTGGAAGATCAAGGGCCAGGCCGACCGCACCAAATTCCTGGCATTGAAGAAGGGCTATCACGGCACCCATTTCGGCGGCGCATCCGTCAACGGCAACGCCAATTTCCGCCGCAACTATGAGCCGATGCTGCCGGGTGTGTTCCATATCCCGGCGCCGTCGACCTATCGCAATCCGTTCAACGAGAGCGATCCGGCAAAGCTCGCGCAGCTTTGCGCGGCAGCGATGGAGGAGGAGATCGCGTTCCAGGGCGGCGACACCATCGCGGCCTTCATCATGGAGCCGGTGCTCGGCGCCGGCGGCGTGATCGTGCCGCCGGACAACTTCATGAAGCTGGCGCGCGAGATCTGCGATCGTCACGGCATCCTGATGATCGCGGACGAGGTCGTCACCGGCTTCGGGCGCACCGGCGCGTGGTCGGGCTCGCGGCTGTGGGGCGTGAAGCCCGACATGATGACGATGGCCAAGGCGATCACCTCGGGCTACTTCCCGCTCGGCGCGACGCTGATCGGTGAGGCCATCGCCGAGGCCTTCGAGGCCGACACCACGACCTTTGGCTCGATCGGCCATGGCTACACCTATTCGGGTCATCCGGTGGGCTGTGCCGCGGGCATCGCGGCGCTCGCCGAGACGCGCCGCCTCAAGCTCGATGAGAATGCCGCAGCGCGCGGCAAGGACCTCGCGCAGGCGCTGGCTACGCTCAAGGGCAAGCACCCCCTGGTCGGCGACGTCAGGGGCAAGGGCCTGATGGCCGCGCTCGAGTTAGTTGCCGATCGCGACAGCAAGAAGCCGGCCGACAAGAAGACGATGGCGAAGGTCGCGGACAGCGCCTACGAGGCCGGCGTGATGCTGCGCGTCTCCGGTAACAATCTGATCCTGTCCCCGCCCCTGATCCTCACCGCGGCCGACGTGAAGCGGATCGCGGAAGGCATCGACGCCGGCCTCTCAGCGGCCGGCTGACAGCGCGCTCACGCACGCCATGGCGCGCTCGAACGGCGCGCCATCTCCATCGCGGTCGAGGCAGTCGGCCAGCGATGCCGCCGACATTCGCTGATCGGTGCAGAATATCCGCATGAAGTCAGCGGCGAGCGCAACCTTGCGCGGCGTGGATTGGCGCTCCCAGTCGCTGGTGCTCAGATAGAGCAAGGACGCAGCGTCCGTACTACTTTCAGCCGAAGCTGACGCGCCGCGTGCAGCCTGCCCGATCGCCAACATCAGCAGCAGCACGCGGGCCGTTGTACCGATGCAATGCACCCAACCGCTCATTGAATGTCCTGGCATTCGCCATCGAGGTTGACAGCGCGGCGACGCTGAAGCCTGCGCGCAACCGTGTCAACTGGCGATCAAGCCTGAGCTGGTATCGGGAGCCAATTCCGTCCCACTTGCGCAAGCCGCATCTTGACGGCGGCGGAGAAATTCAGCGCAAGGTGCGTCAGGTTCCAGCGAACTCGCGCCCACGGCTGTCGCATGCCATGACCATCAACAAAGCGAGTTCCACTTCGAGGTGAGATGTATCGCTTGCATGATACTTGCAGGCGAGAATCTCGCCGCAGAGAGCACAACCTGAAGTCGCAATGTCATGCCGAAGTCACGCCACATGCAGAACATGACGATTGCAACCTGCCGCCACATAAGCGCCCTCAGTTGCTCCTTGAATACATGCGAGCCGCATGATTGTGGTTTGGGACTAAGGGACAGCGATGATGCCGACAGACGTACACCGGTCGATACGCCTATTTATTGTGCTTGCGACGGCGGTCTTCTCGTTCCCTGTCATGGCTCAGGTGAGCAAAGGTAATCCTGCCACCCCGGCATCAGCGTCATCAGCCAAGGTCACGTTGGGCGCGATCAGGTGGGACAACTGGAGTCTCGACAGTCCCTATGGGCAGGTGCTGGCCGACCCCGGATTGCGGGAACGCGCTCCATATTACACAGAGCGTCTGCCGAATGGGCAATTGGGTTTTCCCGGAAACACCGAAAGAACGCTCAATGCGGACGTCCATTATGCGAAGTCCGCGGGCCTGGATTACTTCATCTTTGGCTATTACCTGGAGAGTTCCGCCTGGGGACGCGATCCAAAGCGTGCCGTGGCGCTCAACCGCGCCATGGAGAACTTCGTCCGCCTGCCCAACAAGCTGGGCGTCAAATACGCGCTGAATTTCAACCTGTCATTTCCTTCCCGCGACGTGCCGATGGTCAGCGATGCGATCAGCAAGGCAGTGCGCGGGCCCGACTACATGCGCACGAACGACGGCTCGGCGCCGGTGTTCTTCCTGGTGAATTCCATGACTCCATGGCTGAAGGGCCTCGGGGGCGAGGACAGCGCAAAGGCAGCCCTCAAAGACATCAAGGATCGTGTCAAGGCGGCGACGGGCCAGAATCTCTATCTGGTCGCCCTGCTCTTCAACTTGCCAGAAACAGGACCCATCGCTCACAGGATCGGATTTGATGCGACCAGCACATATGCCACCGCCCTTGGGTCGAATGGAAAGTCCCTGCCCTATGCGAGTTGCGCCGCCCTCGCGCAAAGCGCGTGGCACGCGGAATCCAAGGGTGGCTTGGGAGGCTTCTTGCCAACCGTCACGCTCGGGTGGGATTATCGTCCGGCCTTGCGCGATCCGCAGGAAATGAAAACGCGCAAGCCGAATCCCGATTGGTGCCAGCCCGCCACCGATGAGGAATGGACGCGGCAGATCCGCGGTGCGATCAGCGAGGCAGCCAGCAATCCGCGCAACGGTCGCTTCCAGAGCGTCGTGATTTATGCCTGGAACGAAAGTTCGGAAGGTGGCTGGATTCAGCCAACGTTGTCAGAAGGCGTACGACGGCTCAAGGTGATAGCCAGCGCGACAGGTCGGCATCCGACGATTCCGCCCTTCAAGCTCGCATGGCCGACCCGGATTGATCCGAAGGCCTGCGCCGTTGGTTCGTCATCCATCTCAACTACAACAGCAAGCGCTGAATGCAAATCGGCCGATGACTCGATGACGACTCCGTGGCCATGTCCGCCGGGCATGCAGGTTGCCAGCGAGGAATTGCGCGAAGGGCCTTCAGAAGAAGGCGACAAGACGCCGCTCATCTGGCGAGAGAGGCTCTGCTCACCGCAGGGCAAATGACAGCGACGATCCTATAGCGACAGGGGGTTCCAATGGATGAAGTCTGGAGTGATGAGAACAACTTCGTGATCAACGACATGAAGTTTAATCTAATTAGGCAGAACTTCAACGACGCCAGGACGACGAAGGATACCGTAGCGATCATCAAGAACCGCGGGATGATTGAACGGTACAAGAGCCTCATTCGCGAGAACGGCGTAACCAACATCCTGGAATTTGGGATATTCGAAGGCGGCTCGGCTTTGCTGCTTGCCGCAATCGAGGAACGCATCAAGTTCGTCGGCATCGACATCCGACCTGCGAGCCCCGCGGTCCTCGGCCTGATACGGGACCACGACCTGACGGACCGCGTAAAGCTGTACTACAATACGTCACAAGGCGACACCGCGCGTGTCCAGGAGATCATCAGGAAGGAATTCGCCGGCCAACGGATCGATATGATCATCGACGACGCCTCTCATCAATACGAGCTCTCCCGGGCAAGCTTTGAGGCGTCATTCCACTATCTCAAGAGTGAGGGTCTCTATCTGATCGAGGACTGGGCCTGGGCTCATTGGGAAGAGCCGTATCAGACGCAGCAATGGACCGACATGCCGGCGCTCACCAACCTGATTTTCGAGCTCGTCATGCTCTGCGGCAGCCGGCCGGACATCATATCGGAGATGAGCGTTCAAAAGGCGATCGCGATTTTTCGCAAAGGCAACCAGGAAGTCGGCAATTTCAGCCTGTCAAAGCTCTACCGTCATCGCAACAGATGGACTCCCGCGCTGTAGAGATGACGTCTCACGCGCCTCTCGCGTGCACCCAACCTTGGTGATCCTGCAAAGGGAGCACCAAGGCCGGCGGCGTGCAGGCCTCTCGTTTCGTCATTTCGCTTCCCTGACCGTGGCGACCGGTGGGACGTCGAGCGCCGGATTGCGATCGAAGAAGTTGAACGGGCGCAGCCGGAAGCCATGCCACAGGCCGGGCATGACCGGCCAATCCTCGGCGCGCGGCACGTGGCGGAAGCCGACCGTGTACCACAGCACGAGGTCGCGATCCTCGATCGGCCGCTTCGCCGCGGTCCATTTCGGCAGGCCATCGACCTCGGCATTTTCGTTTGGGTACTGGCCCGCAGCGTAGCGTTCGTCCCTGGCGTAGGCCGAGGTCCACAGCGTGTAGGCGCTGAAGCCGGCGCGCAGCTGGATCGGATCGTCCTTGGCAAGCAGCGAGACGTCGGAGTGGCCGGGCATCAGCTGATAGCTGGTGCGGTAGCCCTGCTTGTTGGTCTTGCCGGTGCTCTCGATCCTGAACTGCGCCGCGTTCAGCGGCAGCGTGATCGGCCCTTCGGTTGCGACCGGTTTGGTCTCGACCTGCCACAGGCTCTTGCGCTGGCCCTCGTCGAGCCGGCGGACGCTGAAGCGATCCTCGACCAGCCGGTTCGAGGTGCCGTCGACGTCCATGTCGATCCGGAACGTCATGTAGTGATCGTGGTTGACCGCCAGCAGCCGCTCGTCCACCAGCGTGCCATAGGCGGTATCCTGCTTGGCCGTCGGATCGCTCAGGGTCCGGCTCGCGACGCCCTTGGTCGCATCGATGCCGTAGGCGCCGAGCCGCACATCGATATTGCCGGCACGGTCGAACACATAGTCGACCAGATAGTCGTAATTGCCGACCACCGGCGCCATCCGCACCACCAGCTCGTTGTTCGGCCGCACCTCGGCGGTGTTGTTGAGCAATTCGCTGTGGCGCCAGATCGGATCACCGGTCGGACGCTCGAAGATGCAGACCGCGCCCTTGGACACGACCGGATTGCCCTTGGTGTCCGAGATCGTCATATCGAGGAAATGCGCGCCCTCGGGACAATCCGCCCCGGGCTGCAATTCGCTGGAGAGCACGCCGAAACCGTACTCGCCGATATCCATATAGGCGCGGAACGACCAGGTCTGCGCCGGATCCATGTAGGGCACGAACATCTCGCTCGCCGACATCTGGTAGACGATGTCGCGCAGCGTGCCGTGATCGTCGTAGCGGATCAGCGACAGCACCGCGCCGACGCGCGGCTCGAGGCGGACATGGAACGACCAATTGTCCCAGTGAACCTGGCCGCTCTCGACATGCACGTTGCTGCCTTGCGGCGCCGTGATCTCGATCGGCTTCGGCGGCTTGCGGTATTTGCCGGAGTCGGCATAGGCGTGTGACGGGGTCTGGGCCGGCGGCGGCACCACGCCGAGATCGGTCACCGACAGCACGGTCTTGCTCTTGAGATCGACTTGGGCGACCAGATTCTCGATCGGCTTGCCCCAGAGATTGTTGCCCGCACCCGTCGTATCGACGCAGGGGACATTGAGCAGGCGGCGGCCCTTCAGGGCGGGATCGGTCACCGGACCGACCGTCAGCGGCAGGCACAATACATTCTTGAAGTCGGTGATGCCGCGCTTGGCCATCGCGGCGATCCAGCGCGGGTCCTGCTTCGGCAGGTCGCCGGCGGACATCAGCTCATCGATCGTCAGCGCCGCTTCATGATCCTGAATCTCGTCCCAGCCGAGCAGGCGCCGCGCCGCGAGATCGATATGCGCCTCGTAGAGGTGGCCGCCGTGCAGCAGCGTCGCGATCGCCCGCCGCGTGAATGGCTGTCCCGGCCGCCATGCCCGCACCTCGTCCTTGGGATCCTCGTCGAGCGCCATCGAGACGACCCGCGTGGCGTCGTCGAACTTGCCGGCCCCGCGCAGGACGTCGGTGACAGAGCGGATCTCATCCGTGGTCAGCCCGTCCATCGGGTGCATCGCGGCGACCTGCGGCCACATCCTGCGCTCGGCTTGCGACGGCTGCGGCAAAGCGAGCATTGCGACGGCCGCACCGGCCAGGGCCCATCGACCGACCCGGAATAACAGAGCCATTGCGCCCTCTCCTCAAAGCTGGAGTCGTCAGAATACAGGCAATGGCGACGGCGTGAAGTCCCGCCTCACCCGGTAACCCGTTCCGACGCGGCGGGCAGGATCGTGGCTGTGGCCGGGCGTGGCGGCGTCCGGTGCACATCGAGCAGCCGCAGACCCATGCGGTCGCGCAAGGCCGGCCAGATGCCGCGCGGCGCCACCATCATCACGACCACCGCGATGATGCCGAGCCCGACGAGATACCAGCCGCCGGACAGGCCGAGCGGCCCGGTCATCAATTCGCGCAGGCCGAAGAAGATGATGACCCCGAGGATCGGGCCTTCGAGCGTGCCGATACCGCCGATGATCACGATGAACATCATGTAGACCGACCAGTTGACGTCGAAGGCAGCGAGCGGCGCGATGAACAGATTGCCCATGAAGCTGAGCGCGCCGGCCAGCCCGCATCCCGCCGCCGAAAGCACGAAGGCGATGAAGCGGTTGTGCCTGACGTCGACGCCGACGCTCATCGCGGCAAGATCATTGTCGCGCACGCTCATCAGCCCGAGGCCGAAGCTCGAGGTCATCATCCTGTATAGCGCCGCGATCGTGATCAGCGTCAGGCCGCCGGCGAGCCAGAACATCGTGGGCTCGAACCAGTCGAAATCGATCAGCTTGCTGGTGGCGAGCGGCACGCCGGAAGTGCCGCCGACCGCCTGCGACTTCATCGTGAACGCGCCGATGATCTCGGCGAACACCCACATCGCGATCGAGAAATAGGCGTCGCGCAGCCGAAACAGCGGAAAGGCGATGATCGCCGCGACCGCAGCCGCCACCAGCGGCGCCACCGGAAGCACCCAGATCGGCGTGACCTCGAGCCAGCCCGAGGTCAGGAACAGCGCATAGGCGCCGAAAGCGATGAACACCTGGTGGCCGAGCGAGACCAGCCCGGCATAACCTGCCAGCAGATTCCACATCTGCGCCATGGTCAGCAGCAGCAGGCATTCGGTTGCGAGCCGCAGAAAGCCTTCGTTCAGCGCGAACGGCGCGCCTGCGATCACCGCAACGAGAACGATCGCGCTTGCCAGCAGAATTGTCCGTCTCGGCATCGGCGTCACACCTTGCTCGACACGAGGCCGGACGGCCGGATCAACAGCATGATGAAGAACAACAGATGCGCATAGAGCAGCCCCGCATTGGGGTCGATCTTCAACCCGATCAGTTGCGCCATGCCGAGCGCGATGCCGCCGAGCAGCGCCCCCCAGAACGAGCCGAGCCCGCCGAGCACCACGACCTCGAACGCGATCAATAGCCGCTCGGCACCCGAGAACGGCGTGAAGCTCGAGCGCACCGCGAGCAGCACGCCGCCGATCGCGCCAAGCGCCAGCGACAGGCCCATGACGTAGTTATAGACCCGGTCGGGCCTGACCCCGGACAACCGCACGATGTCGCGGCGGTCGGCGGTGGCGCGCACGATGCGGCCGAACTCGGTGTGGCGAAGCACCAGCTGCAACGCCATGAACAATAGCGCCGCGAGCACCAGCGTCAGCAGCGGCATGATGCCGATGTTGAGA
>CALRXG020000051.1:0-20281 GCA_943372075.1 Bordetella parapertussis
GGCGACGGCGTCGGCGATCTCGGGGGGATCATTGCGCATCTGCCCTATCTGACGTGGCTTGGCGTCGACGCGGTCTGGCTGTCGCCGGTCTTCCCGTCGCCGATGGCCGATTTCGGCTACGACATCTCCGACTACACCGGCATCGATCCGCTGTTCGGAACGATGGAGGATTTCGACGCGCTGATCGCGGCCGCTCACGGTGCCGGCCTCAAGCTGATCCTCGATCTGGTGCCGAACCACACCTCCGACCAGCATCCCTGGTTCATCGAGGCCAAGAGCTCGCGCGATAATCCGAAGCGTGACTGGTACATCTGGCGCGATCCGGCGCCGGATGGCGGGCTGCCCAACAACTGGCTGTCGGAGTTCGGCGGCAGCGCCTGGACCTATGACGAGGCCTCGGGCCAATACTACTATCACGCCTTCCTGGTGCAGCAGCCCGACCTCAACTGGCGCAACCGCGAGGTCAGGGACGCAATCTACGACGTCATGCGCTTCTGGCTGCGCAAGGGCGTCGACGGCTTTCGTGTCGACGTGATCTGGCATCTGATCAAGGACGCCGAATTTCGCGACAATCCGCCGAACCCGCATTATCGCGATGGCCGGCCGCCGCATGAGAGATTGCTGACGCAATATTCGACCGACCAGCTCGAAGTGCACGCCGTTATCACCGAGATGCGCGGCGTCACCGAGGAGTTCGGCGACCGCGTGCTGATTGGCGAAATCTATCTGCCGCTGCACCGGCTGGTCGCCTATTACGGCAACGATCTGCGCGGCGCGCAGATGCCGTTCAATTTCGCGCTGCTGTCGACCTTGTGGAGCGCGCGCTCGGTGGAGGCGATCGTCGCCGATTACGAAAAGGCGCTGCCGCCGGGCGCGTGGCCGAACTGGGTGCTCGGCAATCACGACCGGCCACGGGTGGCAAGCCGGGTCGGGCCCGCGCAGGCGCCGGTGGCCGCGATGCTGTTGCTGACGCTGCGCGGCACGCCGACGCTCTATTACGGCGACGAGATCGGCATGCGCCAGGTTGCGATCGCTCCGCATCAGGTGCGCGATCCCTGGGAGAGCAACGTGCCTGGTCTGGGCGTCGGCCGTGATGGCTGCCGCACGCCGATGCAATGGAACGCCGAGCGCTATGCCGGGTTCTCGACCGCCAGGCCCTGGCTCCCGCTTGCACCGGATTCTGCAAGCGACAATGTCGCGAGCCTCGAGGCGGACGCGGCCTCGATCCTCAACCTCTACAAGGCGCTGATCGCGCTACGCCGGAAGCTGCCGCAACTCGTCCACGGCAGCTACGAGCCGGTGGCTGCCCATGGCGATGTGCTGCTGTTCCGACGCCGCGCCGCCGAAGGGGTGGCCGTGATCGCGCTGAACTTCGGCGCAGCGCCTGCGTCGGTCTCCTCCAGCGCGATCGGCTTCAGCAATGAGGTGCTGCTGTCGACCTTCATGGATCGGCAACGCGAGAAGATCGAAGGCATACTCGATTTGCGCGCCAATGAAGGCGTGATCCTGGGGCCACCGCTGGATCTCGCGACCGAGTGAGGTGAGGACGTCGGTCAGGCCCCCTCCCCCACTTGCGGGGAAGGGAAGTGAAAGTTCGGCCGATCCCTATCGTTTGATCTGCGCTTTCAGCGTGTCCTCGACCACGCGATCGAATGACGATGCCTTCGGCGCGCTCTTGCGGGCCTCGGCGACGTATTTGTCGCGCTTGGCGACCAGGGCCGCGAGCTTCTCGTTCAACGCCTTGCGTTGCGCGATGTGCTTGTCGATCTCCGCGACGCGTGCCTCGGGCTTCATGGCGCGGAGGTTGTCGGGCAGGTCCTCGTCGTTGACCTTGGCGATCTCGTTGCGGCCGGCCGCGACGTCGGCGACCAGGTCGCCATCGCCGGTGACCGCCTCCGAGGTCGCCTTGGCGCGCTTGTTGATGAAGCTCGCCATCTCCGAGGCGCGCGCCGGCGAAGCCGCGGCGACGCTCGCCAGCTGCTGAGTCTTGGACTCCGTTCGCTTTCGCAGCGCGCGGGGGCCGTAGGGGATCACCGTGCCGTTGATCTCGCGTTGCAGGATGATGATGTCGTCGTCGAATGGCGTCTCGATGGTGACGATCGGGCCGCCATTCTGCGGGATCGGGATGAACTCGCCATTGCCGTTCTGCGCGATATCGCGCCACACCCGTTCGGTATCCTCTGCGTTGCCGGCGAGCACGGCGTTGACGATGATGCCGCGTTGCTTGGCGACCGCGAGCGTGACCGGGTATTTGGTGTCCTGCGCGTAATCCATATGCGGCGGGGCGTCGCCGACCAGGAATACGATGCGCGTGTTGTCGGGCCCCTGCGTCCACTGCATCTTGTTGACGGCGACGTCGAGTGCCTCGTTGACGCTCTCCGGCCAGTCGCCGCCGCCGCGCGCCTTCAATTCCAGCAAATTGGCATAGAGATCCTGGATGTCACGCGTCAGCTCGACCTTCTTGGTCACGTAGTCGTCGCCGATGTCGCGATAGGCGATCAGGCCCATCCTGATGTCGGCGTCGGGATTGGAATCGACGATCGCGGTCGCGATCGACCAGATCTTGCGCTTGGCGCCCTCGATCAATCCACCCATCGAGCCCGTGGTGTCGAGCACGAAGGCGACCTCGACCACGGGCTTGGCGATGGCGGAGGACAATCCGGCAGATAGCGGAACGATTGCGAGAGCGAAGACGAACGAGCGAAGTGTGATGCGTGACCGCATGGGTCTCTCCTCGAGTGGTTTCGTCCCTCGGAACCAAGGTTCCACCGGCTTCGCGGTGGCTTGAGGCCGAAACCAAGGCCGCTTCCTCGCGAATTTGCGGCCGATTCCGGTAGCGGCCGCGCTCCACTGCTGCGCGCATGATCTTGACCGAAAACCGAACTCCACTTTTCCGGATCATGCTCGATGGAATCGGCTAATCTTCTCGGATGGAGTCGCCCGCCCGCCAGATCGCGCTCGTGCCCGCGCCCGACCGACGCCAGTCGGAGACCGCGCTTGCGATCGCGCGCGGCACCGCGCGGCTTCTGCGATCGCTGGGATTTTCCTGCATCAGCGAATTGCCGCTGCCGTCCGGCCGAAGGGCTGATCTGGTGGCGCTGAATGAACGCGGAGAGATCTGGATCGTCGAGATCAAGTCGTCGGTCGAGGATCTGCGCGCCGACCAGAAATGGCAGGACTACCGGCTGCATTGCGACCGGCTGTTCTTCGCCTTCACGCAGGATCTGCCGTGCGAGATTTTCCCGATCGACACCGGCCTGATCATCGCCGACGCCTATGGCGCGCATCTGCATTGCGAGGCGCCGGAGCATCGCCTGCCGGCGGCCACCCGCAAGGCCATGACGGTGCGTTTTGCGATGGCGGCGGCGCAGCGGATCAACCGCCTGGTCGATCCGCAGGGGCATGAGTTTTAGAGCGCCATCCTACAAAAGCAAATGGCCGGGACGAGCCCGGCCATCGTAACTCAATGTGTAATCTCGCTTAGCGCGGCGCACGCTTGGCGAGGATGCGCTGCAGCGTGCGGCGATGCATGTTGAGGCGGCGCGCGGTTTCCGAGACGTTGCGGTTGCACATCTCGTAGATGCGCTGGATGTGCTCCCAGCGCACGCGGTCCGCCGACATCGGATTGGCCGGCAGCTCGGATTTCTCGGTACCGGTCGCGAGCAGCGCGGCGACGACGTCATCGGCATCGGCGGGCTTCGACAGATAGTCGACCGCGCCCATCTTCACCGCGGTGACGGCGGTGGCGATGTTGCCGTAGCCGGTGAGCACGATCGCGCGTGCTTCGGGACGCTTGCGCTTCAACGCCGAGACGACGTCGAGGCCGTTGCCGTCACCAAGCCGGAGGTCGACGACCGCAAAAGCCGGCGCGGCGCGACCGATCTCGGCGATGCCGTCGGACACCGTATCGCATGATTTCACTGAGAAGCCGCGCGTCTCCATCGCGCGCGACAACCGTTCCAGGAACGGCTTGTCATCCTCGACGATGAGGAGCGATTTGTCAGCATGGTCATTCAGTTCAGCGATTGCGTTCACGATCCATCTTTCCCTGTGGCAGACATGCATAATATGGGGTTGCACTGGGGCGCTGCCAAGGCAGCCGAAAGTCGCGTGCAAGTCCGGAAAGAACGATGCATCCGGTATGCCAGAGGTGCGTTTGAGAACCGTTCTTAAGATGTCGTGCCTATGTCTCCCGCCGCCTCCTCGAATCGATCGCGCGGCCAGACGATCTGAACCACGGCGCCGTGATCGGGAAAGGTGCGATTGGTAAACGACACCTTGGCTCCGGTGCGTTCCAGCAACGTCCTTGCGATGAAAACCCCCAAGCCCAAGCCCCCACGCGCATTTTGGGCCTCATCCGCGCCCCGGCGGCGCGACAAAAACGGCTCGCCGATGCGCTTCAGCATGTCGGGCGCGATACCCGGACCGTCGTCGGAAACCACGATCTCGATGGTTTCGGCATTCCACCAGGCGTTCACCTCGACGGTCTGGTGCGCGAAATCGACCGCATTTTCCAGAATGTTTCCGACCCCATAAAGGATCGCGGGATTGCGCGCGGCGACCGGTTCGGGGGTTGCTGCGACAGCAAGCCGCACCTTGATATTGATGCCAAAATCGCGATGCGGCGCCACCGCCTCCTCGATCAGGGTCGACAGCTTCATGTTGTCGAATGGCGCGCCGCTCGATGACAATTGCGCGATCTTGCTCAGGATGTCGCGGCAGCGCTGCGCCTGTTCGCGCACGGTCTTCAGGTCGCCGGCGATCGCCGGGTCATGCGCCGTCTTCTCGAGCTCGCGGGAGATCAGGAAGATCGTCGACAGCGGGGTGCCGAGCTCATGCGCGGCAGCGGCGGCGAGGCCGTCGAGCTGGGTCAGATGCTGCTCGCGCGTCAGCACCAGCTCGGTCGCGGCAAGCGCATCGGAGAGCTGGCGCGCCTCCTCGGTGACCTGGAATGCGTAAAGACTGGTGACGCCGATGGCGAGCAGGATCGAAAGCCAGACGCCGATCAGATAGATCGGCGGCAGCACCAGCGGATCGTCGCCGCCATCCCATGGCAGCGGCAGATGGTAGAAGAACAGCGCCGAGGCGCAGGCGACCGCAAGGCAGCCGAGCGCGATCGTCAGCCGGATCGGCAGCACGGTGGCCGAGATCAGCACCGGGACCAGGAACAGGAACGAGAACGGGTTCTGCAACCCTCCGGTGAAGTACAACAGCCCACCGAGCTCGACGATATTGAACGCGAGCAGCGCCGCCGCGTAGGCCGGCTCCAGCCGCTGCATCGGGTTGAAGGCGATCTGCAGCGCCAGATTGAGCAGCGCCGAGAACGTCACGATGATGACGCAGGGGACGATCGGAACGTCGAACTCGAGTCCCTGCGCCACAATGAAGATCGCAACCAGCTGGCCGAGCGCGGCAAGCCAGCGCAGCCGCAGGATCGTATCCAGGCGGACGTAGCGGCGGGGTTGGCGGAAATCGGAAGTGACGTCGGTCATCATCTCGGGACTTTAGCTGTGCCGTGGGCGGCGCACAAACTCGCGACTTAGCGCAAGGACATGGGGCAAGCCTTGCGCTTATTGTCGCAATGGCTCAATGACGGCCATATGCAACAGAGCGGGACGGGTCAGGGACAAGCGCCCAATCAGCCGTCGGTGGCCGATTGGGGCGGATCGGCCGCGATCGACGTTGCGCAACTGGTCAAGGTCTACAAGACCACCCGCGCTGTCGACGATATCTCGTTTCGCATCGCGCGCGGCAGCATCACCGGGCTGCTCGGCGGCAACGGCGCCGGCAAGACCACGACCATTGCGATGATCATGGGCCTGGTGCTGCCGACCTCGGGCAGTGTCAGCGTGCTCGGCGCAAAAATTCCCGAACAGCGCTATGACGTGCTCGGCCGGATGAATTTCGAGAGCCCCTATGTCGACATGCCGATGCGGCTCACGGTGCGGCAGAACCTGACGATTTTCGGCCGCCTCTATGCCGTGAAAGATCTGCGCGAGCGGATCGGCCAGCTTGCCGCCGATCTCGATCTCACGGAATTTCTGGACCGCTCCAACGGCAAGCTCTCGGCCGGGCAGAAAACCCGCGTCGCGCTGGCGAAGGCCTTGATCAACGAGCCGGACCTGCTGCTGCTCGACGAGCCGACCGCCTCGCTCGACCCCGACACCGCCGATTGGGTGCGGCAGCATCTCGAGACCTACCGCAAGGCCCACAACGCGACCATCCTGTTGGCATCGCACAACATGCTGGAGGTCGAGCGCCTCTGCGACCGCGTCATCATCATGAAGCGCGGCAAGATCCAGGACGACGACAGCCCCGAGCGGATCATGGCGCGCTACAACCGCGACACCCTGGAAGAGGTGTTCCTCGACGTTGCGCGCGGCCGGGCGCGGGAGGGCGCGCCAGAGGGCACACCATGAGCGAATTGGTCAGCCATCAGCCGCGCGGGATTTCATTGCAACGCATCAACGCGATGGTGCTGCGCTATTGGTATCTCCTGATGTCATCATGGCCGCGGCTGCTGGAGCTGATCTACTGGCCGGCCTTGCAGATCATCACCTGGGGATTCCTGCAGAATTACATCTCGCAGACCTCGGGCTTCTTCGCCAAGGCCGGCGGCACGCTGATCGGTGCCGTGATCCTGTGGGATATCCTGTTCCGCGGTCAGCTCGGCTTCTCGATCTCGTTCCTGGAAGAGATGTGGGCGCGCAATCTCGGCAACCTGATGATGAGCCCGCTGAAGCCGATCGAATTCCTGCTTTCGCTGATGATCATGAGCCTGATCCGGCTCGCGATCGGGGTGATCCCGATGACGTTACTGGCGCTGTTCTTCTTCGGCTTCAATTTCTACGCCATAGGGCTGCCGCTGATCGCGTTCTTCTGCAATCTGATCTTCACCAGCTGGTCGGTCGGCGTATTCGCCTCCGGCCTCGTGCTGCGCAACGGGCTCGGCGCCGAGAGCATCGTCTGGACATTGATGTTCGCGGTGATGCCGCTCGCCTGCATCTACTATCCGGTCGAGGTGCTGCCGGCCTGGCTGCAATTTGTCGCCTGGGCGTTGCCGCCGACCTATGTGTTCGAGGGTATGCGGTCGCTTCTGATCGATCACGTCTTCCGCGCCGACCTGATGGTGTGGGCGCTGGTCATCAACGCCATCCTGTTTGCTGCCTCTTTTGCGGTCTTCCTTGCCCTTTTGCAGAGCGCCAAGCGCAACGGTTCGCTGCTCGGGGGTGGTGAATAAATGTCACTTTCACGTGGATTCTCGGGGTTTTAGCCTGATATCGCCCCCTTATTTGGCTCGCGGCGCATTGACGCATTGTTACGCATTGGTCAGTATGCTGCGGCGCAAACAGGGGTCTGAAAATACTATGCCCATCGGTGAATTTGGCGGTGCCCCGCCACTGGCGGCGGAAGGCAGTCCGGCACTCACGACGCCGCTGTACTGGATGTACGAGATGGCGCATGCGTCGCTCAATCCGGTGCGCGCCGTCACCGACGCCACCAAGATCCTGTTTCAGAACCCGCTCAATCCGTGGACGCACACCGAGTTCGGCAAGTCGATCGCCGCCGGCTGTGAACTGTTCGAGCGCACCACGCGCCGCTACGGTAAGCCGGATTGGAACCTGCCGACGACCGAGGTCAACGGCGTCCGCACGGCGGTCGAGGTCCGCTCCGTCTGGGAGAAGCCGTTCTGCCGCCTGCTGCATTTCGATCGCAAGCTGACGCGGCCGCTGCGCTCGCCGCAGCCGCGCGTGCTGATCGTGGCGCCGATGTCGGGCCACTATGCGACGTTGCTGCGCGGCACGGTCGAGGCCTTCCTGCCGACGCATGAGGTCTACATCACCGACTGGGCCGATGCGCGCATGGTGCCGCTCGCGGCCGGCCGGTTCGATCTCGAGGACTACGTCGATTACCTGATCGAGATGCTGCACGCGCTCGGCGGCAACATCCACATCGTGGCGGTGTGCCAGCCATCGGTGCCGGTGGTTGCGGCTGTTTCCGTCATGGAAGCGAACAACGACCCGTTCGTGCCGCTGTCGATGACGTTGATGGGCGGCCCGATCGACACCAGGCGCAATCCGACCGCGGTCAACAACCTGGCGGAAGAGCGCGGCATCGAGTGGTTCCGCAACAATGTCATCACCAAGGTGCCGTTCCCGCATCCGGGCGTGATGCGCGACGTCTATCCCGGGTTCCTGCAGCTCAACGGCTTCATCAGCATGAACCTCGATCGGCACATGGACGCGCACAAGGCGCTGTTCGCCAATCTGGTGAAGGGCGACGGCGATCTCGTCGACAAGCACCGTGAGTTCTATGACGAATATCTCGCGGTGATGGACCTCACCGCCGAGTATTACCTGCAGACCGTCGACCTCGTCTTCGTCAAGCACGCGCTGCCAAAGGGCGAGATGACCCATCGCGGCAAGCCGGTCGATCCGTCGAAGATCCGCCGCGTCGCGCTGATGACGGTCGAAGGAGAGAAGGACGACATCTCGGGTCTCGGTCAGACCGAGGCGACGCATGCGCTCTGTACCGCGATTCCGAACCATCGCCGCGTGCACTATGTGCAGAAGGGCGTCGGACATTACGGCGTGTTCAACGGCTCCCGGTTCCGCTCTGAAATTGTGCCGCGGATCTCCGATTTCATGGTTTCGGCGGCCAATACGCGGCTTTCCCTGGTCGCTGCGGCCGAATAGGTATCACCCCGGCCGCGATTATCGCGGTCGCGCAAGCCGTTGATTCAACTAAAAAAATCTCAAATCGGGCAACGCCCAAGTGATGAATTTAATTTCATCTCTTGAGCCTTTTTCGTAACCTTGATTCATCAGAAAAATACCGGTTCCGACCCCAGCCGGTAGAGGTCATTTAGCGACGGACCCCTGTATATTGGGCAAATGATTTGTTTTTGCGCCGAGCGCTTTCCCTGGCGGCGGATATGGCAGACTTCGGGCGAACTCCTGCTCCCCGGACTCTCAGAAATGGCTACTCGCGCGCTCCTGTATCGGCGGCCTGCCGAACCGTCGACTATTCTGGTCAGACACGGCTCCCAATTCTTCACCGTCAGGCTGCGCCGACACCGGCGAGCGCGCCGCTACACGCTCAGGATTCATCCGACTGATCGTGAAGCGATCCTGACGATGCCGCCGCGCGGCACGATCGCCGAGGCCAAGGAGTTCGCCAATCTCCATGGCGGCTGGATCGCCGCTCGTCTCGGCCGCTTGCCGAAGGCCGCACCGTTCCAGCCCGGCACGGTGGTGCCATTGCGTGGCGTGCCGCATCGGCTGGTGCATCGCTCGGGCGAGCGCGGCACGGTCTGGACCGAGACGCGCGACAGCGGCGAGAAGATCCTTTGCGTCGCCGGCGGTGTCGAGCACATGGACCGCCGGGTGCACGACTTCCTCAAGCGCGAGGCGCGCAAGGATTTGCAGAAGGCGGCGCAGTTGCACGCCGCGGAACTCGGCGTGCGGGTGCGGCGGATCTCGATCCGCGATCAATCCAGCCGCTGGGGCTCCTGCACCTCGGCGGGTTCGCTGTCATTCTCGTGGCGGCTGATCCTGGCGCCGCCCTTCGTGCTCGACTACCTCGCCGCGCATGAGGTCGCGCATCTCGTCGAGATGAACCACTCGGCGCGGTTCTGGCGGGTGGTCGACAAGGTCTGCGCGTCGGTCACGCGCGCCAAGACTTGGCTCGACACCCACGGCAACGACCTGCATCGCTACGGGATTCAGGAGTAGGCGGCGATCGCGCCGCTCTATCCATGCTGTCTCGCCCATCTCTGCTGTCGTCGCCCGCGAACGCGGGCGATCCAGTATTCCAGAGGCGCCTGTTTTCGATCGAGAGGCTGCGGCGTACTGGACCCTCCGCCTTCGCGGGGATGACAGTTGTGGTTGCGGCGCGACCCTTGGCCTGACGCTTACCGGAACAACCGATCGGCCAACCAGCCATCGAGCCCGGCTGCCGCCTCCGGCCGCGCGTTCGGGTTGGGTGGCGGCGATGCGCGCGTCGGCATCGGCGGTGGCTGTCGGTAGTAGCCGCCGGACGGGACCGGCACCGGCTGTGGCGCCTGCATCTGCGGTTGGATCTGCATCGGTGCGGAGGGTGCCGATGGCGCCGTGATCTGCGAGGAGATCTGCATCAGGTTCGCCGCTCCCCAATTGCCCTGCGAGTTCGGGATCGCCGCGACCGGCACGCCCTGATGCGCAGCCTTCATGAAGTGGCTCCACACTTCCACCGGCAGGCCGCCGCCGGTAGCCTTCTTGGTCGGCGAGTTGTCGTCATTGCCGAGCCACACGCCGGTGACGAGCTTGGCTGTGTAGCCGATGAACCAGGCGTCGCGATAATCCTGGCTGGTGCCGGTCTTGCCGGCCGCGGTCCAGCCGGGAATCTCCGCCTTCCGCGCGGTGCCCGAGATCAGCGTCTCGCGCATCATGCTGTTCATCATCGCGTCATAGCGCGGCTCGATCACCTGGTTCGGCGGATCGGCCGGACGATCGTAGAGCAGCTTGCCAGAACTGGTCTTGATCCTGGTCACCACATGCGGCGACACCGCGTAGCCGCCATTGGCGAACGGCGCATAGGCGCCGACCAGCTCGAGCACGGACACTTCCGAGGTGCCGAGCGCGATCGAGACGTTGGGCTCGAGCTTGGAGGAGATGCCGAGCCGGTGCGCGGTGCGCACCACGTTCTTGGCGCCGACCTCGACGCCGAGCCGCACCGCCACCGTGTTGAGCGACATCGCCAGCGCCTGGGTCAACGTCACCGAGCCGAAATATTCGTGGGTGTAGTTCTCCGGCTTCCAGCCCTTGATGTCGAGCGGCGCGTCGGTGCGGATGGTGTCCGGCGTCAGCCCCGCTTCGACCGCGGTGAGATAGACGAATGGCTTGAACGCCGAGCCCGGCTGCCGCTTCGCGGTGACCGCCCGGTTGTACTGGCTCTCGGAATAGTTCCGGCCGCCGACCATGGCACGCACCGCGCCGTCCGGCGTCATCGCCACCAGCGCGCCCTGGCTGACATTGAACTTGACGCTCTTGGCGGCCAGCTCGTCGATCACGGCGGCTTCCGCCACGCTTTGCAGCTTCGGATCGATCGTGGTCTGCACCACGATGTCCTGGTCGATCTGGCCGACCAGATCGTCGAGCACTTCGCCGATCCAGTCGGCGACCTAGTTGACGGTGCCGGCGCCGGCCGGTTTCACCGCGATCGACGGCTGACCGATCGAGGCTTTGGCCTGCGCATCAGTGATGAACTTGGCGTCGGCCATTGCCGCGAGCACGACCTGCGCACGCTGCTCGGCGCCCTCGGGGTTGCGGTTTGGCGCGAGTCGCGACGGCGACTTGACGAGGCCGGCCAGCATCGCGGCTTCCGGCAGCGTCACATTCTTCGCCGACTTGCCGAAATAGCGCTGCGCCGCGGCCTCGACGCCATAGGCGCCGGAGCCGAAATAGACGCGGTTGAGATAGAGCTCGAGGATCTCATCCTTGCTATGCTTGCGCTCCAGCCACAGCGCGAGCTCGGCCTCCTGCAGCTTACGCTGCATGGTGCGCTCCTGGGTCAGGAACAGGTTCTTGGCGAGCTGCTGCGTCAGCGTCGAGCCGCCCTGCGAGACGCCGCGGTGCAGGAGGTTGGTGACGGCTGCGCGTAAAATGCCGACCGGGTCGACGCCGAAATGCGAATAGAAGCGGCGATCCTCGATCGCGATGAACGCCTTCGGCAGATAGGGCGGCAGATCCTTCAATGCGATGTTGGCGCCGGCCATTTCGCCGCGTTGCGCCAGCACTGAGCCATCCATGCCGACGATCTGGATGGTCGGCGGGCGCTTGGGAATTTCCAGCGACTGGATCGGCGGCAGGTGAGCGCCGACCCACACCACGACACCGATCACCGCAATGCCGGCCCAGAGGCCGAGCACCGCGGTCCAATAGAACAGCCGGCCGATATTAAAACCGCGCGACTTGCTGCGCCGCTTGCTGCCACTGCGCGACGGGCGCGGTCGCTCGCCACCGGAATTGCTGCTCTTGTCGGCGTGCTTTTCGCTGCTCTTGGTTTTCGATTTGGCGGGCTTCTCGTCGTCCCCGCCGGGAATGCGATCGGAGGGCGACAGTCTGAGGTCGGCAAGCGCGGCCGGAAGCCCGAACAGCGGCTCCTTGCGCCCACCGCCTTTTTTACGTCCCCACGCCATCCGCAACGCTCACACCCTTCACGCGCGGACGCTAGCGTTCCCGGTTTAAGGGGCGGTTACGCAAAGCTTAACGGGGGATTAGGAGGTGGGGCAGTGCGTGCTAGATATGAGCGGAACCAATGAAAAGGAGCTCAACATGGGCCATATCGATCCGACCAAGGACGTCTTCGCGCAGTTCCGGGACAACAACCGGCCGGGCCCGATCCACATGCTCAACTTGGTGCGCTTGCGCGAATGGGCCGCCTATCCCGATGGCCGCAAGGCGACCGGGGCCGAGGCCTATGCCGCCTATGGCCGCGAGAGCGGGCCGGTGTTCGAGCGTCTCGGCGGCCGCATCGTCTGGCAGGGCCTCTTCGAGCTGATGCTGATCGGCCCGCAGGAGGAGCGCTGGGATCACTGCTTCATCGCCGAGTATCCAAGCGTTGGCGCCTTCGTCGAGATGATCCGCGATCCCGTCTATCGCGAAGCAGTAAAGCACCGCCAGGCCGGCGTCGAGGATTCGCGACTGATCCGGCATGCGGTGTTGCCGGCCGGCAAGAATTTCGGCGAGATTCCGAAGTAGGCGCGACGCGAGATCCTGGTCCCGTCCTCCTGAGGAGCCGCGAAGCGGCGTCTCGAAGGATGTACGGCCACAGTCGGGCCATCGACCCTTCGAGACGCGCGCAAGGGCGCATTCCTCAGGGGGCGGTGACGAAGCGCGCACTGCGCTGTCCCGGTCATTGCGAGCGAAGCGAAGCAATCCATTCCGCCGCTTGCGGAGCGACGGATTGCTTCGTCGCTGTCGCTCCTCGCAATGACGATGAGGGTATGGCCCAAAAACAAATCGGCGGCCCGGAGGCCGCCGATTGCATCTCAACTCTGCACGAGCCACTAGCCCGCCGGGCCGGCGTCCTCGAGGATCGGGCCGAACAGCTCCCAGCGCTCGCCGTTGAAGCGCATCATCTGCAGCTGCTTGTTGACGCGATAGTCGTTCGGCGTGGTGTTGCCCTTGATGCCGGGCAGCGCCATGTCGAGGTCGACGTTCTTCAGATTGGTGGCCTGCTTGAGCACGTTCTCGCGGGTCAGCTCGTCGCCGCACTGCTTCAGCACATGCACCATCAGCTGGGCGGTGGAATAGCCGTAGGTGTTGAAGTTCGAGTTCTTGTCACCGTCGGGGTAGTACTTGGCCATGAAGTCGAAATAGCGCTTCATGCCCGGATCGTCCTTCCACTGCGGGTCGGCCGGATCCTTGCCGTAATTGGTCGAGATCAGGCCCTTGGAGGCTTCGAGCCCCGCCGGCTGCAACACGGCGCCGACCGAGGTGGCGTTGATGTCGACGATGTGGACCGGATGCCAGCCGAGCTCGGCGATCTTCTTGATCGCCTGCGCCGCCTGCTTCGGTGTCGAAGCCGAGAAGAACAGGTCGGCACCGGCATCCTTGATCTTGATCACCTGGGAATCGATGGTCGGGTCGGAGACCTCGTAGGAGGCTTCGGCCACGATCATCTTGGCGGCCTTGTCACCGAGGCCGGCCTTGATGCCGTTCAGGTAATCCTTACCGAGGTCGTCGTTCTGATAGAGCACGCCGACCTTGGCGTTCGGATGCTCCTTCAGGATGTACTGACCATAGATGCGGCCTTCGACGAAGTAGTTCGGATTGAAACCGAGCGTCCAGGGGAAGTTCTTCGGGTCGGAGAACTTCGAGGCGCCGGTGGCGGCGAACAGCTGCGGCACCTTCTTGGCGTTGAGATATTTCTGGACGGCGGCGTTCGAGGGCGTGCCGACGATCTGGAAGGTCAGGAGCACTTCGTCGCTCTCGACCAGCTTGCGGACCTGCTCGACCGCCTTGGGCGGCGAATAGGCGTCGTCATACTGGATCAGATTGATCTTGCGGCCGTTAACGCCGCCCTGGTCGTTGATCATCTTGAAATAGGCCGCCTGGGTCTTGCCGATCGAGGCATAGGCGGAGGCCGGTCCGGAGAAGGGGACGGTCTGGCCGATCTTGATTTCAGTATCGCTCGCGCCGGGATCGTATTTCTTCTGCGCGAAGGCCGACGTTGCCGACAGCGCGATCGCGAGCGCCGTTCCCGTGACCAGGTGGAAAATCCCATTCCTCATAATGCTGCTTTCCTCACGTGACTGATGGTTTGGCCGATGATCTTTCCCGTGGGTTCAAGGTCCCGCGGTCGCCATCGCTGGGCCGGGATACTGGCGGAACGCTTGCTGCGACGCAAGACGAGCAATGCCGAAAAGGTGAGCGTTTTCAGTCAACGAAAGTAGGGGGCGATGCGAAAGAAACCAGCGCGGGGGGCACTTCCCACCTCGCCCCGCTTGCGGGTGAGGGGGAGTCGCCGCGGGTGCAACTGCTTCCGTGCTTGCGGAAGCAGCCCCTCACCCCGGCCCTCTCCCGTAAGGACCGGGTGAGGGGGCGGAGTCTCGATGCGGCGCGACCTAACCCGCCGGTCCGGTATCCTCGATGATCGGGCCGAACAGCTCCCAGCGCTCGCCGTTGAACTTCATCATCTGCATCTGCTTGTTGATGCGATAGTCGTTCGGACCTGTCGTGATCGACATGCCGGGCAGCGCCAGGCTCGGCACGAACTTGTTCAGGCTGGTCACCTGCTTCATCAGGTTCTCGCGGGTGAGGTTGTCGCCGCACTGCTTGAGCACCTGGATCAACAGCTCGGCGGTCGAGTAGCCATAGGTGTTGACGGTGTTGAGCTTGTCGCCCTCCGGGTAATATTTGTCCATGAAGGCGAAATAGGCCTTCACGCCGGGATCGTCCTTCCACTGCGGATCGGCGGGATCCTTGCCGTAATTGGTCGAGATGATGCCCTTGGAGATGTCGAGGCCGGCCGGCTTCAAGGTCGCCGACACGGGACTCGCGTTGATGTCGAGGATGTGCACCGGGTGCCAGTCGAGGTCCGCGACCTTGCGGATCGCCTGCGCCGCGAATTTCGGCGTCGACGCGTCGTAGAGCAGGTCGACGCCCGCGGCCTTCAGCTTGACGATCTGCGAATCGACGGTCGGGTCGGTCAGCTCATAGGAGACCTCGGCGACGATCATGCTGGCGGCCTTGTCGCCGAGCCCGCTCTTCAGGCCGGCGATGTAGTCGCGGCCGAGATCGTCGTTCTGGTAGAAGATGCCGATCTTGGCATTGGGGTGATTGGCGAGGATGTATTTGGCGTAGATGCGCCCCTCGGACTGGTAGTTCGGGTTGAACGCAATCGTCCACGGCGCGTTCTGTGGATCGGAGAAGCGGGACGCGCCGGTCGAGGCGAGCAGTTGCGGCACCTTCTTGGCATTCAGATACTTCTGCACGGCGGCATTCGACGGCGTGCCGATGATCTGGAAGGTGAACAGCACCTCGTCGCCCTCGACCAGCTTGCGCACCTGCTCGACCGCCTTCGGCGGCGAATAGGCGTCGTCATACTGGATCAGGTTCAGCTTGCGGCCGTTGATGCCGCCCTGATCGTTGATCATCTTCATATAGGCCGCCTGGGTCTTGCCGATCCCGGCATAGGCGGATGCGGGGCCTGAGAACGGCACGGTCTGGCCGATCTTGATCTCGGTATCGGTTGCGCCGATGTCGTACTTCTTCTGTGCGGCGGCCGATGTAACCGACAACGCGACGGCAAGCGCTGTCGCAGCGAGCAATTGCACGCTCCTCATGTCCGTGACCTCCCATGTTGCCGGTGATCTTGTCCGCAAGCGGTGGGCCAGCGGATGTCACCGTTGTCAGGGATGATGGAGGAAGGGCGGGGGCATTGCAAGGCGATGCACCCTGCGCGCGATGTCGCGTCACGCCAGCCACAGCAGGATCAGCGCCAGCGCCGCGGGTGCAGCCTGCACATAGAGGATGCGCCGGCTCACGGTGGCGGCGCCATAGGCACCGGCGACGATCACGCAGAGCAGGAAGAATGTCTTGATCTGGAATGCGAAGCCGGGATCGCCGTGCACCAGGCCCCAGATCAACCCAGCGGCGAGGAAGCCGTTATAGAGCCCCTGATTGGCGGCCAGCGCCGCCGAGTCGGTTGCCTTCTCGAGCGAGTTGCGAAAGGTCTTCAGTCCGAGCGGCCTGGTCCACAGAAACATCTCGAGCACCAGGAAATAGATGTGCAGCGCGGCGACCACCGCGACCAGGATATTCGCAAGCAACAGCATTGTTCGGTCCCCCAGCTCAAGATTCTTGTATTGACGCGTTGTCTTCATGCGAACCGGTGTCCATTTCGCTCGCAAACGCGCTCACCAGAATTCGGGTGGACGCTAGCACGCGGACCGTGAATTGTATCCCGACCGACCCGTTTCCAGAGCGACGACCATGGCCGACCGCAAGACCGCACGGACCTTCAACCTCGATCGGCTCAAGACCCCGATCGGCACCGCGCTGCTGGTGACCGATGATGACGGCGTGCTGCGCGCGCTCGACTGGGACGACTATGAAGGGCGGATGCTCGATCTGCTGCGGCTGCATTATGGCGTGGTGACCTTGCGGGACGGCCGCGCGCCGGCCGCGATGCGCAAGGCGCTCGGCGGTTACTTCAAGGGCGATCTCGATCGGCTCGCGGACGTCGAATGGCGCGTCGCCGGCACCGCATTCCAGCAGAAGGTCTGGCACGCGCTGCCGACAATCGCGCCCGGCACCACCATGAGCTACGGCGCGCTGGCTACGAGGCTGAAAGTGCCAAACGCAATGCGTGCCGTCGGCCATGCCAACGGCTCGAACCCGATCAGCGTCGTGGTGCCGTGTCACCGCCTGATCGG
Source organism: Bordetella parapertussis (assembly GCA_943372075.1). Classification (GTDB taxonomy): domain Bacteria; phylum Pseudomonadota; class Alphaproteobacteria; order Rhizobiales; family Xanthobacteraceae; genus Bradyrhizobium. The sequence continues at coordinate 16,922 of CALRXG020000051.1, forward strand.
CGCCAATGGCTCGCTGGTCAAATATGGCGGCGGGTTGGAGAGAAAGCGCTGGCTGCTAAGGCATGAGGGGGTGGAGGTTTAGCCGCGCGATCTATCCACTCGTCATTCCGGGGCTCGCGAAGCGAGAGCCCGGAATCCATTCTACCGCGTCACTTGCGGCTCAATGGATTCCGGGCTCAGCCCTGCGGGCTGCCCCGGAATGACGAGTGGAGAGAGTTTGGCTCTCACGCCGCCGGCTTCGCCGCCTGGTCCTCGCTCGCCAGCAAATGCAGCAGCGAGCTCTTGATCGCCGACTGCCGGGTCGGCGCGGTGATCTGGGCGCCGAGCAAATCGGTGACATAGAACACGTCGCGGGCGCGTTCGCCGAACGTCGCGACATGGGCGGAGGCGATGTTGAGGTTGAGCTTCGAGATCGCGGTCGTGAGCTGGTAGAGCAGGCCGGGGCGGTCGAGGCCGGAGACCTCGATCACGGTGTAGCGGTCGGACCACTGGTTGTTGATGGTCACCTCGGGCTCGACGATGAACGGCCGCGCCTTGCTGCGCACCGCGCGCTTCGCCACCGCCTCGGGCAACCTGAGCTTGCCTTCCAGCACCTGCTCGATCATCTCGCCGATCCGGGTGGCGCGGCGGCCCTCGTCATCGTCGCGGTCGTATTCGCGCGAGATCGAGATGGTGTCGAGCGCGCGGCCATCGGTCGTGGTGTAGATCTGGGCGTCGACGATGTTGGCGCCGGCGGAGGCGCAAGCGCCCGCGATGATCGACAGCAGCCAGGGATGGTCGGTCGCCAGGATCGTGAGTTCGGTGACCGCGCGGATCTCGTCGAAGCCGACATTGATCGCAAGCTTGTGCCCGGCCTGCTCGCTGGCTCGGATGAAGCGCGCCTGGCGGAGCTTGCGCGGCAGCTCGACCTTGAGCCAATAGGCCGGGTAGTGCCGGCCGATATAGGCGTTGAGCTCGGCCTCCGGCCATTCGGTGAAGGCGCGGCGGAATTCGGCCTGCGCCACCGCGATGCGCTGGGCCCGGTTCACCTCCGAGAAGCCGCCGGTCAAGACCGGCTCGGTCTCGTAGTACAGCGTGCGCAACAGCTGCGCCTTCCAGCCGTTCCACACGCCGGGGCCGACGCCGCGGATGTCGGCGGTGGTCAGGATCGTCAGCAGCTTCATCTGCTCGACCGATTGCACCACGGCGGCGAAATTCTCGATGGTCTTGCGGTCGGACAGATCGCGCGATTGCGCCACCGTCGACATCGTCAGATGCTCCTCGATCAGCCACGCCACCAGCTCGGTGTCGGCGGCGGAGAAGCCGAGCCGCGGGCACAGCCGCCGCGCCACCTTGGCGCCGGCGATCGAATGGTCCTCGGGGCGGCCCTTGGCGATGTCATGCAACAGCGTTGCGATGTAGATCACCGGGCGATGCTCGGGGCGGATCTTGCGGAACAGGTCGCTGGCGACCACGAACTCCTCGTTGCCGCCGCGCTCGATGTCCTGGAGGAAGCCGATGCAGCGGATCAGATGCTCGTCCACCGTGTAGTGGTGGTACATGTTGAACTGCATCATCGACACGATCTTGCCGAAGGCGCGGATGAAGTGGCCGAGCACGCCGGTCTCGTTCATCCGCCGCAGCACGGTCTCGGCATTGTCGGAGGTCAGGATCTCCATGAACAGCCGGTTGGCCTCGTCGTTCTCACGGAGCTGGGTGTTGATCAGCTTGAGCGAGCGCGTCACCGTGCGCATCGCGTCGGGATGGAAGGCGAGGTTGTTCTGCTGCGCGAGGCGGAAGATCCGGATCAGATTGACCGGATCGTGCTTGAACACGTCGGGCGCGGCGAGGTTGATGCGGTTGTTGTCGACGATGAAATCGTCGCTGCCGTTGACCCGCCGCCGCTTGGTGCCCGGCCGCAGCCGCGCCACCATCCGGCTCAGCACCGGTGCCGGCTTGTTGTGCTCCTCCTCGAGCTTGGCGCACAGGATCGCGGTGAGGTCGCCGACGTCCTTCGCGATCAGGAAGTAGTGCTTCATGAAGCGCTCGACGTCCTGCATGCCGGGATGCGAGGTGTAGCCGAGCCGGACCGCGATCTCGCGCTGCATGTCGAACGACAGCCGCTCCTCGGCGCGGCCGGCGAAGAAGTGCAGGTTGCAGCGCACCGACCACAGGAAGTCGGCGCAGCGGCGGAAGGTGCGGTACTCCTGCGCGTCGAACACGCCGCGTTCCAAGAGCTCGTCGGTCTCGCGCACGCGGTAGACGTATTTGGCGATCCAGAACAGCGTGTGCAGGTCGCGCAGCCCGCCCTTGCCGTCCTTGACATTGGGCTCGACCAGATAGCGGGACTGGCCGGCGCGGCGGTGCCGCTCCTCACGCTCGGCGAGCTTGGCGGTGACGAATTCCGACGCGGTGCCCTGTACCACCTCCTTGTCGAAGCGCTCGACCAACTCGTCATACAGCGGCTGGTCGCCGGTCAGGAACCGCGTCTCCAGGATCGCGGTGCGGATCGTCATGTCGCCGCGCGCCTGGCGGATCGATTCATCGACCGAGCGGGTGGCGTGGCCGACCTTCAGCCCCATGTCCCAGAGGCAATAGAGGATGGCTTCGGCGACCTGCTCGCCCCAGGCGGTCTGCTTGTAGGGCAGGATGAACAGCAGATCGATGTCGGATTCCGGCGCCATCAGCCCGCGGCCATAGCCGCCGGTCGCGACCACGGCCATGCGTTCGGCGCCCGAGGGGATCGGCGAGTGGTAGAGGTGCCGGGTCGCTGCCGCGTAGAGGATGCGGATGATCTCGTCCTGCACGAAGCACAGCCGTTCGGCGCAGCGGCGGCCGTGACGGTCCTTGAGCAGCAGCGCCTGCGCCGTGGCGCGCGCCGCCATCAGTTCGGCCTTGAGTAGCTGCGCCATCGCGGCGCGGAACTGGTCCTCGCGGCCGGCATGCTGCTCGGCGAGTGCATTGACCGCCGCGGTGATCCGCGCGGTCTCGAAACGATCGTCCGCTTGAGGGCGGTTCTCGGCTACGACGCTGTCCATACGTTCATCCGATATCGGACGGAGCTGTTGCTGTCACTGACCAAAGTATAACGACAGCAGCTCCATGCTGTTTCGCCTGCGCTTCGAGCAAGATGGTTCTCGCGCCGCTCGACAAAAGGTAGAGATTTTCTCGTTGACCGCAAGTCTAACTCATTGAATGAAAAGACTGTTTCTTAATCTGATCGAGGAGATCGACGAATGCATAAATTTTCCCGGCGCAGTTTCGCTGCGCTGCTCGCGGTCTCGACATTTCTGCCCGGCGCGGCGTTCGCCGCCGACGCGCTGAAGGAGATCCGGATCGATTGGGCGACCTACAATCCGGTGTCGATGGTGCTGAAGCAGA
>CALRXG020000052.1:0-19992 GCA_943372075.1 Bordetella parapertussis
TTCCTGATCTATTCGCAGGCGCTGATCCAGTACGACGTCGGCAGTGCGTCCGCGGGCGGCCTGGTCGCGGTGGTGCTCGCCAACATCGTCGCGTTCTTCCTCGTTCGTATCGTCGGCAAGAACCTGGAGGCGTAACGTCATGGCGCGGATGGTTACGACACGAAACAAGGTGATCTCGACGGTCGCGGCCTGGCTGGTCGGCTTCGTGATCTTCTTCCCGATCCTCTGGATGGTGCTGACGAGCTTCAAGACCGAGCTCGAGGCGTTCGCGATCCCGCCCTCGTTCCTGTTCTTCCACTGGACCACCGAGAACTACGTCACGGTGCAGGAGCGCAGCGACTATTTCCACCATGCGCTCAACTCGATCATCATCGCAGGGGGATCGACCCTGATCGCGATGCTGATCGCGATCCCGGCGGCGTGGTCGATGGCGTTCTCGCCGACCAAGCGGACCAAGGACATCCTGCTCTGGATGCTCTCCACCAAGATGATGCCGCCGGTCGGCGTGCTGGTGCCGATCTACCTGATCTTCCGGACCGTCGGCCTGCTCGACACAAGGACCGGACTGGTCTTCATCCTGTGCCTCGGCAACCTGCCGATCGTGGTCTGGATGCTGTTCACCTATTTCAAAGAGATCCCGAAGGACATCCTCGAAGCGGCGCGGATGGACGGCGCCACGATCGGCCGCGAGCTGATTTATGTTCTGACGCCGATGGCGGTGCCGGGGCTCGCCTCGACCTTGCTGCTCAACCTGATCCTGGCGTGGAACGAGGCGTTCTGGACTCTCAACCTGTCGACGCTGGAGGCCGCGCCGCTCACCGTGTTCATCGCATCCTATTCCAGCCCGGAAGGCTTGTTCTGGGCGAAATTGTCGGCGGCGTCGACGCTCGCGATCGCGCCCATTCTCGTGCTCGGCTGGTTCAGTCAGCGGCAGCTCGTCCGCGGCCTGACCTTCGGCGCGGTCAAGTAGCAGAAAGGCTTTTCCATGGGTCAGATTACGCTGCAGGGTGTGCAAAAATCGTTCGGGCCGGTCCACATCATCAAGGGCGCCGACCTCGACATCGCCGACGGCTCCTTTGTCGTGTTCGTCGGCCCATCCGGCTGCGGCAAGACCACGCTGCTGCGACTGATCGCGGGACTGGAGGACGTCACCGGCGGCGCCATCCTGATCGACGGCCGCAACGTGGTCGACGTGCCGCCGGCCAAGCGCGGGCTGTCGATGGTGTTCCAGTCCTACGCGCTCTATCCCCATATGAGCGTGCGCGGCAACATCGCCTTCGGCCTGAAGATGGCCGGCATCGCCAAGGACGAGATCAACCGCAAGGTCGAGGCCGCCGCCGCCACACTCAACCTGACGCCCTATCTCGACCGCAAGCCGCGCGAGCTGTCCGGCGGCCAGCGCCAGCGGGTCGCGATCGGGCGCGCCATCGTGCGCGAGCCGAAGGCGTTCCTGTTCGATGAGCCGCTGTCGAATCTCGACGCCGCGCTGCGCGTGCAGATGCGGCTCGAAGTGACGCGTTTGCAGAAGCAGCTCGGCACCACGGCGATCTACGTCACCCATGACCAGGTCGAGGCGATGACGATGGCCGACAAGATCGTGGTGCTGAACGGCGGCAAGATCGAGCAATACGGCTCGCCGCTCGAGCTCTACGAGAAGCCGAACAATCTGTTCGTCGCCGGCTTCATCGGTTCGCCGAAGATGAATTTCGTCACCGGCGAACTGGCCAGGCAGCAGGGCGCGACGACCATCGGCGTGCGGCCCGAGCATTTGAAGGTCGAGCGCGACGGGCAGGGCGGCTGGCACGGCACGGTCGCGGTTGCCGAGCATCTCGGCAGTGACACCTTCCTCTACGTCGATGCGGGGCAACTCGGGACCCTGACCGCGCGCTACATCGGCGAGCTGGACCTGCATCCGGGCGACAAGGTGTCCTTGATCCCGGATCCGGCGCGCATCCACCGGTTCGACGACAGCGGCAAATCGATCCACGCGTAGAGCATGATCCGAAAAAGTGTGAAGCGGTTTTCCGAACAGATCATGCTCAGAAAGAAGCCAGGATAGAAGAAAATGTATCTGGAGAAATTCAAGCTCGGCGGCAAGACCGCCATCATCACCGGCGCGGGTCAGGGCATCGGGCTCGCCTGCGCCGAAGCGCTGGCCGAGGCCGGCGCCAAGGTCATCATCGGTGACCGCGATGCCAAGGCGGCCCACGACGCGCAAGCGGAGCTGAAGGCCAAGGGCTTCGACGCCGATATCGCGCTGATGGACGTGACCGATTCCGGCCGCGTCTCCGCGGTCGCAGACGAACTGGTGCGCAAATACGGCAAGGTCGACATCCTGGTCAACAATGCCGGCATCGCGCGCAGCGAGACCCCGGCCGAGACGGTGACCGACGAGCATTGGCTCAATGTCGTCGACGTCAATCTGAACGGCACCTTCTGGTGCTGCCGCGCCTTCGGCAATCACATGCTGAAGGCGAAGTCCGGCACCATCGTCAATGTCGGCTCGATGTCCGGCTTCATCGTCAACAAGCCGCAGGAGCAGTGCTTCTACAACGCCTCCAAGGCGGCGGTGCACCACCTCACCAAATCGCTCGCGGCCGAATGGGGCGCGCGCGGCGTCCGTGTCAACGCGGTGGCGCCGACCTACATCGAGACCCCGCTGAATGCCTTCGTCAAGAACAGTCCCCGAATGTATGACGCCTGGATCGGCGGAACTCCGATGGCCCGGATGGGGCAGGTCGACGAGATCGCCTCCGTCGTGCTGTTCCTCGCCTCCGAGGCGGCGAGCCTGATGACCGGAAGCATCGTTTTGGTCGATGGCGGCTACACTTGCTGGTAGTGTCGCGGGACAACATGCTCAAGCAAAGATAGAGCGGCGATGCGGCAGGCCTATATCGGGGTGGACGTCGGGAGCACCAGCGCCCGCGCGGGCGTATTCGACGAGGCGGGGAAGCTGTTGGGCGCGGCCCGGCATCCGATCCGGGTCTGGCACGAGCCCGGCGATATCGTCGAGCAATCGTCCGATGACATCTGGGCGGCCTGCGTCGCCTCGGTGCGCGCTGCGATGTCCGAGGCCGCGGTCACCGCGGAACAGGTCAAGGGCATCGGCTTTGACGCCACCTGTTCGCTGGTCGTGCTCGACCGGGCGGGCCGGCCGCTCACCGTCAGCCCATCGGGCGATCCCGCGCGCAATGTCGTGGTCTGGATGGACCACCGCGCGATGAATGAGACCGAATTCGTCAACGCGACCGGCGACCGTGTGCTGCGCTATGTCGGCGGTGCGATCTCGCCGGAGATGGAGATCCCGAAAATCCTCTGGCTGAAGCGGCATCTGCCCGCGACCTATGAGGCCGCCGCGCATTTCTTCGATCTCGCCGATTATCTGTCGTTCCGCGCCACCGGCTCGCTGGCGCGTTCGACCTGCACGGTGACCTGCAAATGGACCTATGTCGCGGGCGAGGGCGGCTGGAGCGAATCCTTCCTCAAGCGGGTCGGGCTCGAGGCGCTCGCGGCGGATCGTTTTGCCCGGATCGGCAGCGAGATCGTGCCGCCCGGTTCGCCGCTCGGCCGCGGATTGTCGGAAGACGCCGCGCGCGATCTCGGCCTGATGCCGGGCGCCGCCGTTGGCGCCTCGCTGATCGATGCCCATGCCGGTGGCGTCGGCGCGATCGGCGGCCGCGACGGCTCTGGCGCCGAGGTCGATGTCTGCCAGCGGCTCGCCTACATCATGGGAACGTCGGCCTGCATCATGGCGACGACGGTCAATCCCTGCTTCGTGCCCGGTGTCTGGGGCCCGTATTTCGAAGGCATGGTGCCGGGCTTCTGGCTCAACGAAGGCGGCCAGTCCGCCGCGGGGGCCGCGATCGATCATCTGCTGAAGTCGCATCCGGCGCATGCCGAGGTTTCGGCCGCGGCGAACAGCGCCGGCATCGACGTCATCGAGTACCTCGAAAAGCGCATCCTGGCGCGCAACGGCGACGCCGGTGCCGCTGCGCTGCTGGCGCGCAATGTTCATGTGCTGCCTGAATTCCTCGGCAACCGGTCGCCTTATGCCGACCCCGGCTCGCGTGCGGTGATCGCGGGGCTCGATCTCGATACCGACGTGTCGGCGCTGGAGCGGTTGTTCGTCGCCGGCCTGTGCGGGCTGGCCTATGGCCTCGCCGACGTGATCGACGCATTGCAGGCCCACGGCGCCAGTGGCCAGACCATCGTGATCGGCGGCGGCGCCAGCCGCAGTCCTCTGGTGCGCCAGATCATGGCCGACACGACGGGCTACACGGTGGCGTTGCCGCAGACGCAAGAGCCCGTGTTGCTGGGCGCGGCGATGCTGGGCGCGGTCGCCAGCGGCGCCCACAATTCGATCAATGCCGCGATGGCCGGCATGTCGGCGCTCGGGCGGTTGAGCGAACCAACCAGACCCCAGCTTGCCGATTTCCACCGCCAGAAGCGGAGCGTGCACAGGACGCTGCGCCAGCTCGATCGCGACAGCCGCGAGGCGATGAAGCAGGCGCCCGCCGCGGCTCCGGCGAGTTGAGGTGTATGCCCGATGCTGCTGAGCTGCGGAGATGCGCTGATCGATTTCCTGCCGTCACGGACGGCGGACGGGCGCGAGGCCATGACTCCGGCGGTCGGCGGCTCCTGCCTCAACATCGCGATCGGCGCTGCGCGGCTTGATCTGCCCACCGGCTTTGTCGGGGGCATTTCGACTGACACCTTTGGCCGGATGATCGCCGATCATGCCGCGGCGTCGGGCGTCGATCTCGGCCGCGCGACGCGCAGCGACCATCAGGCGACGCTGGCGTTTGCGCGCGTCACCGGCACCGAAACGCAGTACGCGTTCTACGATGCCGACACCGCGTCGCGGAACTGGACCTACCGGCGCGAGGCGATTGCGCGCGACGGCGTCAGCTGTCTTCACACCGGCTCGACCACGCTGGTCCACGACAAGGGCGCCGCCGAGACGCTGGCCTTCATCGAGGATATCAGGCCGCAGGTGACGATTGCGCTCGACCCGAACTGCCGCCCGAACCTGGTCAAGGACAGGGACGCCTATCGCGCGCGCATGCTGGGGTTCTGCGGCAAGGCGGACATCGTGAAGATGTCCGACGTCGACTTCGCCTATCTGTTCGGCGAGGAGGCCTATGCCGACAGGGCGGAAGCGTTGCTGGCGGCCGGCGCCTCGCTCGTCGTCATCACGCGCGGCGACAACGGTGCCTGCGCCTGGCATCGCCAGGCCGGCCTGATCGAAGTCGAATCACCCGTCGTGAAAGTGGTGGATACGATCGGTGCCGGCGACAGCTTTCAGGCCGCCCTGCTTGCAGCATTGCATCGGCTGGATCGGATCGAGCGGCGCGGGCTGGGTGACATCTCCACGGCTGAGCTCACGCGCGCGCTGGCCTTTGCCTGCAGATGTGCCGCCTTCACCTGCACCCGCGCCGGTGCCGATCCACCGCGCAGCCGGGAGTTGGCCGCCGGCGCTTGGTAAGCCATGTGCGGACGCAGCCGGCGCGATTTGCACGTACGCCGCCGCTTGACGCCTAGTCTCATTTTGCTTGCTGCGACTGCGAAGGCGAATTCACGCCACCGTGCGTGAAGGCGCGGAAGCGCCCGAGATCGCTTGGGTTGCTGCCCCCCGGGCGGTGGCTGCGTTTCGTGCGCGCGAACCCAGCCGTTCGGCCTTCGTATTGCGCGCATCGATTGTCTTTGTGAACGACGGCGTTAACATGGAACCCGTCCATCGATGTTTGGCGACGTTATTTTTGATTGTTGATTGCAGCGCAACCAGAGCCACGCAACGGTGCGCGCCTGCTACGGCAGCCGGGCTTCGAAGGGGAAGTAGCAAACCTCATCCCTAATATCGCAAAGAAATAACGGGGGAAAATATGCATAGCAAAGCGCGTGCGGCGTTCGCCGCAGCGATCGGCGTTGGCCTGTTGTCGGGCGCCGCCATCGGACAGGAAGTCAAGCAGGAGAAGCAGTCGGTCCTCGGCAACGTCAATGTCTCGCCGGTGACCCAGGAGCAGCTCAACGCCGCCGACAAGAACACCAAGGATTTCCTGCTCACCAACGGCAACTACGCCCAGACCCGGTTTTATCCGGGCAAGCAGATCAGCCGGGACAATGTGAAGAACCTGCATGTCGCCTGGATCTTCCAGACCGACGTCAAGGAATCGCTCGAGACATCGCCGATCGTCGTCGACGGCGTGATGTATGTCACGACCTCGTTCAGCCATGTCTACGCGCTCGATGCCAAGACCGGGCAGCAGCTCTGGCACTATGCCCACAAGATGGGCCCGATCACCGTCTACTGCTGCGGTCCCAACAATCGCGGCGTCCAGGTGCTCGGCGACCGGGTCTATCTCGCGACGCTGGATTCCAAGCTGATGGCATTGAATGCCAAGACCGGCGAGGTGGTCTGGACCACCAACATCGCCGATCCCGAGCTCGGCTACAGCGAGACGATGGCACCGACCGTGGTCAAGGACAAGGTCCTGATCGGCACCAATGGCGGCGAATACGGCATCCGCGGCTTCGTGCGCGCCTATGACGCCAAGACTGGCAAGCAGCTCTGGAATTTCAACACCGTTCCGGAGAACTCGGTCGGCGTCTGGGCGACCAAGGACGCCACCGGCCGCGACATGCATCGCAACATCCAGGCCGAGAAGGACATGCTCGCCAAGATCGGCGATCCCTATGCCAAGCTCGGCGGCGGCGTGTGGCAGAACCCGGCGGTCGATCTCGCGACCAACCGGATCTACTTCGTGGTCGGCAACCCGTCGCCCGATCTCGACGGCTCGAACCGCCCCGGCGACAATCTCTATACCGACTCGCTCGTCGCGCTCGATCTCGACACCGGCAAGTATGTCTGCCACTTCCAGTATATCGCCCATGACGTCTGGGATCTCGACGCGGTCAGCCCGCCCGTGCTCGTCAACGTCAAGGACAAGAGCGGCAAGACCATTCCCGGCGTCATCCATGCCGGCAAGACCGGGCACATCTATGTGCACGATCGCAAGGATTGCAGCCTGATCCGCTTCTCCGAGGCGATGGTGCCGCAGGAGAACATGTGGGTGCTGCCGACCAAGGAAGGTGCGCGCATGTTGCCCGGCGCCAATGGCGGCGTCGAATGGTCGCCGATCGCGACCGATCCGGGACAGGAGCTCGCCTACGCCATCAACCTGCACCAGCCGATGACCTACCATGTCGAGAGCTCGGCCTATCCGAACGGCAAGCTGTGGCTGGGCGGCGCCTTCAAGGTGATCCCGAGCGAGAAGCAATCGGGCAACATCACGGCGGTGAACTACAACACCGGCAAGATCAAGTGGCAGGTCAAGACGCCCGAGCCGATGATCGGCGGCATCCTCGCCACCGCCGGCGGCCTGGTGTTCACCGGCGAAGGCAACGGCAAGTTCGCGGCCTATAATTCGTCGAACGGCAAGGAGCTGTGGAGCTTCCGCGCCGGCGCCGGCGTCAACGCACCGCCGTCGAGCTACATGATCGGCGGCAAGCAATATGTCGTCGTCGGGGCGGGCGGCAACACCCAGCTCGACTTCAAGCGCGGCAACAACATCATCGCCTTCACGCTCGACTGAGCCGAGGCTTGGTGTAAAATTCCGCTTGTACACATTGACGGTGAAGCGGGATCCGTTCGGTCCCGCTTCTGTTTTCTTCGGATGAAGGGTCCAACCGCGTCATTGCGAGCGAAGCGAAGCAATCCATCTTGCGGCGCAAGCGGATGCATGGATTGCTTCGTCGCTTCAGCGCAAAATTGCTCCGCAATATTGTCGCGAGCGCCTCGCAATGACGGGAGTCATAACCTCTCGGGATCAACTGATGCTTGGAAGATGGATGATTTGCGCCGCCGCGCTGTTGCTGGTCGCGGCACAGGCGCGCGCCGGGACGATCGAGGACAAGGTCGCGGTCTGCGCCGGCTGCCACGGTGCGGACGGCAAGCCTGTCGACAAGACCATCCCGACGATCTGGGGCCAGCAGGCCGGCTACATCTATATCCAGCTCCGGGATTTCAAGCGCGGCGATCGCAAGAGCGAGATCATGCAGCCGATCGCGACGCAGTTCGAGCGTGACGACATGCTGGCGATCGCGGAGTATTTCTCGCAGAAGCCGTGGCCCGATCTCGGCCAGCCGCGGGCGCCCAAGGACGTCGCGGCGAAGGCGCTCAGTGCCAGCGCTTCGGTCGGCTGCCCGGCCTGTCACCTCGATCGCTTCCAGGGCGATGGTACGGTGCCGCGGCTCGCCGGAATGGGACGGGACTACCTCGCCAAGACCATCGCCGACTTCCGCACCCGCGCGCGCGGCAACAATCCCGGCATGTCCGACCTGATGCTGGCGACCTCGCCCGACGACCTCGCCGCGCTGGTGGATTATCTGGCGGGGCTTTGAAGCGGGATGAGTCTTGGTTGGCTCGGCTCGGCGCGGTCCCGGTCCACCTCTCCCCGTCGGGGAGAGGTCGGCGCGAAGCGCCGGGTGAGGGCTCTTGCCCTCTCGATAGACTGTACCCCTCACCCGATTTGCTGCGCAAACCGACCTCTCCCAAGGGAGAGGTGAGCTTTCGACGCTGTTCTATCTCAACCCAATCTCATCATGCTCCAATTAGCGTATACAAGCTCGCCATGCCCGGCGGCCATGACGAATAAGGTGCGCTTGCGCCAGAAGCGAATTGAGCGCGCGGGGCGGCCTCAATGCGGCGTCAGCTCCTCGCGCAGCGCCGACTGGATGGTGAGATCGGCGGCGTGCTTGCCGGCCTTGTCGGCCAGCGCGGCATCGGCACCGTGAGCCAGCAGCGCTTTGGCGATCGCAGGATGATTGCCTTCGGCGGCGATCATCAGCGCCGTGCGTCCGCGCGCATCGCGCTCGTCGACCTTCGCGCCCGCATCCAGCAGATAGGACACGATCTCGAGCGCCTGCGCTTCAGCCACGGTCTCGTCAGGTCCGGCCGCCCACATCAGCAAGGTCAGATCATTGGCGTAGCGGGCGTTGACGTCGATACCGAGCGCGAGCAACTGCTTGACGATGCCGAGCTGACCGCCGGCGGCGGCATAGACCACCGGCGGCTTGCCGGTGTCGTCGGCCTTGCGGCCGTCGGCGCCGTGCGCCAGCAGCGTGCGCACCACCATGTCCCTGCCGGCATAGGCGGCTGCCGCGACCGGGGATGCGCCGCTGCGTCCGGTGAGATTGACGTCGGCGCCGCGCTCGATCAGGCGCTGCACGATCGCGACATGGCCGCGCTCGGCGGCGAAGTAGAGCGCGGTCGATCCCGCGAGGTTGCGGGCATCGACCGGCGCGCCGCGCGCCAGCAGCAGATCGACCATGTCGAGATGACCGGAGCGGGCGGCGTGGCTCAACGGCCTTGCGCCGAGCCGGTCCCGCGCATCGACCGAGGCGCCGCCATCGAGCAACGCGGTGGCAAGGTTGATGCAGTCGGCGTTGGCGGCGGCGAACAGCGCCAGCGAGATCTCGACCGCGCTGAGCTGGGCCTTGTCGGTCTCGTACTTGCGGGTCTGCTCACGGCACCGGGCCGGATCGCCCGCCGCGTGGCCGGCATGGACGTGACCAACGACAAACAGCGCGGCGAGGGCGGTGCGGCGATACAAGACGTGTCCTCCGTGTGGCCCTGCTGAGCGCAGCGCCATTTGGATCGAACGTCGCATGATCCTCGGTTGCTGCCAAGCCGCGCAGCGATCTGAAGCCGCGCAGCGATCTGGAGCCGCGCAGTGATTTGAAGCCGCGCAGCCGCGCTGTATCGTCCTGCCGCTCCAAAGCGCGATCGTCATCGCGCTTTAGCTCTTTGTTTGAGCATGATCTTTTCGGAAAACCGCTTCGCACTTTTCCGGATCATGCTTTAGCCGGTCTGCCCGGTGCTCGCAGTCGCCACGGCGCGCGCGACATTGGCGATCACCTCGTTGCACTTGTCCATGGGCGCGCTCGCCCCGGTCAGGTAGACCGTCACGATGATCGGCTTGCGGCCGGGCGGCCAGAACACCCCGATATCGTTATAGGTGCCGCGCTCGCCGGTGCCGGTCTTGTCGCCGACCCGCCAGTCGCGGGGCACCCCGGCACGCAGCCTTGCGTCGCCGGTCTTGTTGGCGACCATCCAGTCGACCAGCCTCTGGCGCGAGGCAGGCTGCAGCACGTCGCCGAGCGCCACGCGCTGCAGGTTCTTCAGCATCGCGACCGGGCTCGTGGTGTCGCGCGGATCGCCGGGGACGGCCTCGTTCAGCTCGACCTCCCAGCGGTCGAGCCGGCTGACATTGTCGCCGATGGTGCGGAAGAACGCGGTGAGGCCGGCGGGTCCGCCGATCTCGCGCAGCAGCAGGTTGGCGGCGGTGTTGTCGCTGAGCGTGCCGACGGCCGCGCAGAGTTCAGACACCGTCATGCTGGTTCCGACATGCTGCTTGGTGACCGGTGCGTAGGCCAAGATATCCTTGGCCTCGATCTGCATCCGTTGATCCAGGCTGGACTCGCCGCGATCGACCCGGTGCAGCACGGCAGCTGACAGCATCGCCTTGAATGTGCTGCACATCGGGAACCGCTCGTCGCCACGGTGGCTCGCGCGCAATCCCGTCTCCATGTCGAACGCGGCGACGCCGAGCCGGCCGGTGGTCGCCAGCTCGATGCGTGCAAACTCCTGCTGCAATCGTTGCGCCGGCTCGCTTGGTCCCGCCGCCGCACTTTGCCGCGCCAGGGCGCAGGAGGTCGCAAAGCCCAGCGCGCGCAATCCAAAACTCCGTCTCGTCAACATCTCGATTCTCCAGTTGGCGGCGCGAACTTGCCGAACGGCGTGACGATCGACAAACAATCATTTATACAGTGAGGCATGAGAAAAACTTGGGCATGACGCGATGCGCCGGCACCTCCCGCTGAACGCCTTGCGCGCCTTCGAGGCCTCCGCGCGGCTGTTGAGCTTCACGCGCGCGGGGCTGGAGCTGCGCGTGACGCAGACCGCGATCAGCCACCAGGTGAAGCAGCTCGAGGAGATGCTCGGCGCGAGCCTGTTCCGTCGGCTGCCGCGCGGGCTGGTGCTCACCGACGAGGGGCTGGCGCTGCTGCCGGTGCTGTCGGACGCGCTCGACCGGATCGGCGCCGCGATCGACCGCATCGAGGCCAAGGGCACGCGCGAGGTCGTCACCGTCGGCTGTGTTACGACGTTTGCGACCGGGTGGCTGCTGCAACGGGTCGACGGCTTCAAGCGCGCGTATCCCTATCTCGACCTGCGCCTGCTGACCAACAACAACCGCGTCGACATCGCGGGCGACGGGCTCGATCTCGCGCTGCGCTTCGGCGACGGCTCGTGGCATGGCACCGAGGCGATCCATCTGCTGTCGGCGCCGCTGTCGCCGGTGTGCTGCGCTGACGCGGCGGAGCGGCTGCGCAAGCCGTCCGATTTGGCGCAGGAATTCCTGCTGCGCTCGTACCGCGCCGAGGAATGGCCGCTGTGGTTCGCGGTGGCCGGCGCGCCGTGTCCGAAGATCCAGGGACCGATCTTCGACAGTTCGGTCGGCATGGCCGAGGCCGCGGCACGCGGCGTCGGCGTCGGGCTGGTGCCGATTGCGATGTTCGCGAACGAGCTGGCGTCCGGCCGGCTCAAGCGGCCGTTCGCCGCCGAGGTGCCGGCGGGGTCGTATTGGCTGACCTGGCTGAAGTCGCGCGAGGTGACGCCGGGCATGCGCGCGTTTCGCGACTGGCTGCTCGACACGCTGCGAGCGGAAGTGAATGAGAGCGAGACCAGCGCATCGGCTCCGCGGCCAATGGCCAAGGCGAGGCGCAAGCCGGTCAAGTCCGCATCGAACAAGCGCCGTCGCTAGCGCGCTGCGGCGCGCGGTGTTCATACGATTTCGGAATATTGGAAGTCTATCCCTGAGTTGCCCGACGTGTCAAGCCGCCCGGTCGGACGCAAGCAGCCGCCAGCTGCTTTGCATGGGGTTGTTTTCGATATTTCGGCCTCAGCGAGCAGCCTACGCCAAGTGGCAGGCAACGAAGTGCCCGTTGCTGCCCTCCCGCAGTTCCGGTGCGGCCTGCCGGCAGCGCTCCTCGGCGATCGGGCAGCGGGTGTGGAAGTGGCAGCCCTTGGGCGGGTTCATCGGGCTCGGCACGTCGCCCTTCAGGCGGATGCGGTCGCGCTTGGCCTTGGGGTCGGCGACCGGCACCGCCGACAGCAGCGCCTTGGTGTAGGGGTGCTGCGGGTTGCGATAGAGGTCGCTCGCCTTGGCGAGCTCGACGATGCGGCCGAGATACATCACCGCGACGCGGTCGGAGATGTGCTCGACGACAGAGAGATCGTGGGCGACGAACAGATAGGTCAGGTTCAGCTCGGCCTGCAGATCCTCGAGCAGGTTGATCACCTGGGCCTGGATCGAGACGTCGAGCGCCGAGACCGGCTCATCGCACACGATCAGCTTCGGCTCAAGGGTCAGCGCGCGAGCGATCGCGATGCGCTGGCGCTGGCCGCCGGAGAATTCATGCGGATAGCGCCGCATATGCTCGGCCTTGAGCCCGACCTTCACGAGAAGATTGGCGACGCGGTCCTCGCGCTCGCTGGCCGAGCTCACGAGGTTATGGATGATGAAGGGCTCGCCGAGGATCGCGCCCACCGTCATGCGCGGATTGAGCGAGGCGAACGGGTCCTGGAACACGAGCTGCATGTTGCGCCGCATGGCGCGCAGGTCGCCGCCGCAGAGGCCCGTCACGCTCTGGCCGTCGAACACGACTTCGCCCGAGGTCGGCTCGATCAGCCGCAGCACGCAGCGGCCGGTGGTCGACTTGCCGCAGCCGGACTCGCCGACCAGCCCCAGCGTCTCGCCGCGATCGACCGCAAACGACACGCCGTCGACCGCATAGACCTGGCCGACCTCGCGCGACAGCAGGCCGCCCAGCACCGGAAAGTGTTTCTTCAGGTTGGACACGCGCAGCAGCGGTTCGCTCATGACGCGTCTCCGAGATGGCAGGCGATGCGATGGCCGGGCGCGATCTCGCGCAGCCGCGGCTCCTGTTCGGTGCAGATGCTCATGGCGTGCTTGCAGCGGGCGGCGAAACGGCAGCCGGGCGGCGGATTGATCAGGATCGGCACCGAACCGCCGATCGCCTCGAGCCGGGTCTTGTGCGCGGCATCGAGATCGATCCGCGGGATCGAGCGGATCAGGCCCTGGGTGTAGGGATGGCGCGGGTCGCCGAACAGTTCCTCGACCGGCGCCTCTTCCACCACCTTGCCGGCATACATCACCACGACGCGCTGCGCGGTCTCGGCGACCACGCCCATCGCGTGCGTGATCAGCATCACCGCCATGCCGAAGCGCTCCTTCATGTCCTGCAGGAGGTCGAGGATCTGCGCCTGGATGGTGACGTCGAGCGCGGTGGTCGGCTCGTCCGCGATCACGAGCTTGGGCCGGCAGGCCAGCGCCATCGCGATCATCACGCGCTGGCGCATGCCGCCGGAGAACTGGTGCGGATAGTGGTGCACGCGGCCCTCGGCGTTGGGGATCTGCACCAGCTTCAGCATCTCGATGGTGCGCTCGAGCGCCTGCTTCCTGGTCACCGCCTCGTGACGGCGCAGGCTCTCGGCGATCTGCTCGCCGATCGTCAGCACCGGGTTGAGCGAGGTCATCGGCTCCTGGAAGATGAAGCCGATCTCCTTGGCCCTGATGTCGTCGAGTTCGCGGCTCGACAGCGGCACGAGATCGCGGCCCTCGAACATGATCTCGCCTTCGACGATCTTGCCCGGCGGCATCGCGATCAGCTTGAGGATCGACATCGCGGTGACGGTCTTGCCGCAGCCGGATTCGCCGACCACGCACAGCGTCTCGCCGCGGTTGATCGAGATGTCGACGCCATCGACCGCCTGCAGCACGCCGGCGTCGGTCGTGAAATGGGTTTTCAGGCCCTTGATGTCGAGCAGCGCCATCAAATCACCTTGCGGGCGTCGAGCGCGTCGCGCAGCCCGTCGCCGATGAAATTGATCGCGACGACAGCGATGAAGATCGCGCCGCCGGGAAACAGCGCCCAATGCGGGCCGATGTCGAGAAAGTCCTTGGCGTCATAGAGGATGCGGCCCCAGGTCGGGGTATCCGGAGGGAAGCCGAGGCCGAGGAACGACAGCGTCGATTCCGCGATGATCGCCGCGGCGACGTCGATCGTGCCGGCGATGATGACGGGGCCAAGCGCGTTGGGCAGGATGTGGCGCACCACCTGCCGCACCGGGCTGGCGCCGAGCGCGCGCGCCGCCTCGACGAACTCTTTCTCGCGCAGCGAGAGGAATTGGGCGCGCACCAGACGCGCGACCGGCATCCAGCGCAGGCCGCCGATCACCAGCACGATCAGGATGAAGATGCCGCCTTCCGGGCCGAACATCGCCTTGAGCCCGTCGCGGAACAGATAGATCAGCATCAACAACAGCGGCAGTTGCGGCAGCGACAGGAACAGGTCGGTGAGCCACATCAGCGCGTAGCCCAGCGGACCGCGCGACATTCCGGCGAGCGCGCCGATCAGCGTGCCGACGAACACCGACACCAGCATCGCGGCGAGGCCGACCGCAAGCGAGATGCGGCCGCCATAGATCATGCGGGCCAGGATATCCTGGCCGAGATCGTCGGTGCCGAACGGATGCGCCAGCGACGGGCCCTGCAAGCCGGCCACGACGTCGATGTCGCTGATCGAGACGCGCCACACGAACGGTCCGATCACGACGGCCACGATCAGCAGCAGCAGCAGCACGGCGCTGACCACGGCCGGCCTGTGCCGGCGGTAGCGCCGCCAGGTTTCGCGCCAGGGCGAATAGGCGCGCCGCTCAGCGGAAGGAGATGCGAGGGTCAAGCCAGCCATAGAGCACATCTGCGATGAGGTTGAAGAGCACGACGAGACACGCGAAGACGAAGGTCACGGCCATCACGACCGGCGTGTCATTGGCGAGGATGGATGAAATCAGCAGCGAGCCGATGCCGGGAATCCGGAAGATCTGCTCGGTGACGATGGCGCCGCCGAATACGGCGGGCATCTGCAGCGCGATCAGCGTGACGACCGGGATCATCGCATTGCGCATCACATGCTTGACGATCACCTTGGCCTGGCCGAGGCCCTTGGCTCGTGCGGTGGTGACATAGTCGAGCCGGATCACGTCGAGCATGGCCGAGCGCACGAAGCGGGTCATCGACGCTGCCTGGAACAGGCCGAGCACCATCACCGGCATGATGGCCTGCCGGATCATCTCCAGCGCCCATCTGATCCCGCTGCCCGGCACGTCGGTGTAGACGAAGGGCAGCCAGTCCAGTTTCACCGAGAATACCAGGATGAACAGGATGCCGGTGAAGAAGGTCGGCAGCGAGAAGCCGATGAAGGCGAAGGTGTTGGCGAGCTGGTCGAACAGCGAATAGGGCCGGGTGGCGGCATAGACGCCGACCGGGATCGCGATCAAGAGCGCCAGCAATTGCGAAGAGCCGACCACGTAGAGCGTGGTCGGCAGCCGCTGCAAGATCAACGTATCGACATTGACCCGGCTGACAAAGGAGAAGCCCCAGTCGCCCTGCGCCATCGCCACGAGCCAGTGCAGGTAGCGGAGATAGATCGGATCGTCGAGGCCGAACTTGGCGCGCAGCGCGGCCTGCACCTCGGGCGGCACGTTCGGATTGGTGGCGAGCTCGCTGAACGGATCGCCGGGCGCGAGCGCCAGCACGACGAACAGCACGACCGAAATCCCGAGCAGGCTCGGGATCGCGATCATCAAACGTCGCAGGATATACTGACTCATGAACGGATCATCTGAGTTACGCTTGCGCCTGGATCAGGAGGTGTGCGTCGAAGTCGAAACGCGACCCCGGCCTCGCCCTTGCTTCGCGTGCCGGGAGAGTTCGGAATTCAAGCAGACGGATCGGCGCGAAGCGCCGCACGATGGCAGGCTCCTCTTGCCCCTCTCCCCGCGAGAACGGGGAGAGGAAGAAGAGGCGCACCGATTCAATTGTGAGCCCCTCACGGCTCAGGTTTCACGATACCAGTCTTGCAGATTGTCGGTTTGGTTGGCCCAGCCGGAGAGCGCGGGCCGTATCGTGTTGGAGCAGGCTTCCACCGCCAGGCGATGCATCACGGGGATCATCACATTGTCCTGCCACATCAGATCGTTGCACTTGATGTAGAGGTCTGCCCGCTTGATCGGATC
Source organism: Bordetella parapertussis (assembly GCA_943372075.1). Taxonomy (GTDB): domain Bacteria; phylum Pseudomonadota; class Alphaproteobacteria; order Rhizobiales; family Xanthobacteraceae; genus Bradyrhizobium. Next base: position 16,160 of record CALRXG020000052.1, read on the forward strand.
GGTCTCGGTTTCGGCCGCATCGATCGCCGCGTCGAATTCCTTGTTGACCCAGCGCGGGAAGTTCGGCCCCTGCCACTTGTTCTCCTTGGTGGCCACGTTGCGCGAATGATAGCGGCGCATGTGCAAGGCGGGATCGGGCTGCACCATCGGGATCTGGAACATCTCGATGTCGGCGTAGAATTTGGAGTAGGTGTCGGGGTTGGCGACGTCGGATGAGAAGAACACCGAGGCCACCACCGATTTCAGCTCGACGTCGATGCCGGCCTTCTGGCAGGCCTGCTTGACGATCGCCTGGGTCTTCTGCCGCGGCCCGTTGATCGAGGTCTGATAGAGCAGCTTGAGCTTCTTGCCGTCCTTCTCGCGGATGCCGTCGGAGCCCGCCTTCCAGCCGGCCTGCTCGAGCAGCGCGGCTGCCTTCTCGATCGAGAACTCCCATTTGGTGTTCTTGGAGACGAATTCCTCGGGGCCGTTGAGATAGTTGGCGGTGGTGCGGCCGGCGCGGCCGTAGATCACCTTCTTGATGGAGTCGCGGTCGACCAGCAGCGCCAGCGCCTGGCGTACCTTCGGGTCCGACAGGATGGGATGCTTGGTCTTCATCGAAGAGCGTTCGCCGTCGACCTCGGTGTTGGGATCGGTGAAATTGACGGCGATGAATTCGATGTCGCCGCCGACGGCATAGAGCGTCTTGCCCTTGCCGCCCTTCTCGAGCCGCAGCAACACCTCGTCCTCGACCTGGATGTTCCAGGCGAAATCATATTCGCCGGTCTGGATCACGGCGCGCGCCGCCGACACTGCGTCGCCGCCGCCCTTCATCTCGATCGTGTCGAAATAGGGCCGGTTCGCCATGTGGTAGTCGGAATTGATCTCGCCGCGGATCAGGTCGCCCGGCTTGAATTCGACGAATTTGTAGGGCCCGGTGCCGACCGGCTTGAGATTGGTCGGCGCCTCGCGCGACTTGCCGCCCTTGTAGTCCGCGAACATGTGTTTCGGAATGATGCAGCCATAACCGCCGACGAACGCGTTGGCCCAGAATGGGGTCGGCTTCTCGAACTTGATGCGGATGGTGAGGTCGTCGACCTTCTCCACCGTCATCCCGGCGTAAGTGGCGCTCGAGACCGCTGCCGTCGCCGGATCGCTGGAATACTCCCAGGTGAAAACCGCGTCGTCGGCGCTGAACGGTTGTCCGTCGTGCCATTTGACGCCCGGCTTGAGTTTCCAGATCACCGTCTTGGCGTCGGCGGACAGTCCGCCGTTCTGGATCGACGGGATCTCGGCGGCGAGAATCGGGTTGAGGTGGCCGTCGACGTCCCAGCTCGCCAGCGGTTCGTAGAAGATGCGCGAGCCGTCCTGGTCCTTGGTGCCGGTGGCGAAGTGCGGGTTGAGCAGGGTCGGGCCCTGCCACCACAACAGCTTGAGCGGACCGCCGCCGCCGCGCTTGGTCGGCTTGTAGGGGTTGGGACTTTGCGCCATCGCGACGCCGCCGAGGCTCAGGATCTGGTTCGCCATCGGCGCGGTGAGGCCGACGGCAATCATTCGCTTGACGAAGGCGCGGCGATCCATCCGCCCGTCCTTCACGTCGTCGATCATGCCTCGCAGATTATTGTCGAACATTGTCCCCTCGGTCCGGCTCAAATGGTAGCGCGGCGGGCCGTCGAAGGCGGCCGCCGCGTTGGCGGCAGATGGCACACTGAATGAACGCCGAGGTCAACGGCCGCCGCGCCGCAGGGCATAGGTCTTTTGGCTATCGCTTGTGCAAAATCGCTCACGACCGCACATCGGTTCGGCATTTCGCCGCAAAACTACGCTTCTGCGTACCCCGAGACTGCGAAATATTTGTTCGTTATCCTTTGTTCCAAGATGGTTTTTCCCGCGTGCCGGACTTTGCCCATCGGGAGCTGGTCCGGCACGCAATTTCGATCTTCAGGCAATCGACATATCCAACGGCGGTGCAACATTCGCCGGCAGCGGACTGACATAGGGCGTTCTTGTGGTCCGCTTCTTGAGGTCGGCCTTGGCGGCGGCGATCAGCTCGGGCTCCAGCAGCGCCTTGACGCCGAGCCCAGCCATCGCCTTCGCGGCCTGCACCATCGCCTTGTGCGCGGCCGGCGTCTTGCCCTGCGCCACAACCTGCCAGGTGTGGAACGGGGTGCCGATTGCAACCGTCGGTGCATGGACCTGCACGGTCGGCACCACCCAGCTGACGTCGCCGACATCGGTCGAGCCGATCAGCGGATTGCGCTTGGCGTCGATCGGCACCAGGAAATCGGCCAGCGGCCGGTCGGTCGGCTCCATGCCGATCGCGTAATACACCGAGGCGATGTCCTTGTCGGTCAAGGTCGCGCGGATCCTGCCGGCGAAATCCTTGTCGGCATCGTCGAAATGCGGCGGCCCGAGGTCCTCCATGATCCGGTGCAGCGTCTGTTCCAGCGGCGTGTTGGGCAGGATGTTGGAGACCGCGGAGATGATCTTCATCTCGACCTTGGTCTCGGTCATCAGCGCTGCGCCCTGCGCGATCTTGTGCACGCGCTCAACCAACTCGTTCATGCCGGGCAGGTCGCGGGCGCGGATCGAGTAGCGCACGCGGGCATGGGCCTGCACCACGTTGGGCGCGATGCCGCCGGTGTCGAGCAGGGCGTAATGCACCCGGGCGTCGCTCGGCATGTGCTCGCGCATGTAGTTGACGCCGACATTCATCAATTCCACCGCATCGAGCGCGCTGCGCCCAAGATGGGGCGAGGCCGCCGCATGCGAGGTCCGCCCGGTGAAGATGAAATCGGCGCGGGTGTTGGCGAGCGACGGCGTCACCGCCACCTCCCAGAAGCTGTGCGGATGCCAGGTGATGGCGATGTCGGCGTCCTCGAACGCGCCACAGCGCACCATGAAGGCCTTTGCCGCGCCGCCTTCCTCGGCGGGGCAGCCGTAATAGCGCACCCGGCCCGGCACCTTGTTGGCGGCCAGCCAGTCCTTCACGGCGGTCGCGGCAAGCAGCGCGGAGGAACCGAGCAGATTGTGGCCGCAGCCATGGCCATGGCCGCCGCTCTCGACCGGGCGATGTTCGGCGATGCCGGCTTCCTGGCTGAGGCCGGGCAGGGCGTCATATTCGCCGAGGAAAGCGATCACGGGCCCGCCTTCGCCCCATTCGCCCATCACCGCGGTCGGAATGTCGGCGACGTTCTCGGTGATGCGGAAACCCTGATGGCGCAGCTCGGCCAGATGTTCGGCGGAGGAGCGCGCCTCGGTGTAGCAGACCTCGGGCATCGCCCAGACCCGGTCGCTCAATTCGATGAAGCGCGGCTTGATGGTGTCGACGCCACGCCAGACATCACTACGGTTGTCCATTTGCTCCGGTCCCTCAACTAAGGCAATCTGAAGCACGAAAGGCTAGCAGCTTGGCATGATGTCGCCTAGCGCCGGCTGGCAGATCAGCTGTTCCGCAACGTCACGTCTCGGTGTGTTTTTCCCTCGATCATGGCATGGTCATCGCATGACGCGCCGCCTCGCGATACAGTCAAGTGATGAGTGATTCAATTCCGTCTCTGCTACCGAGAAACTCGGGCCACCAGTTCGTGGTCTATGCCGATGCCTGTTCGGGCGTTCCCGGTGCGCTGCATGAGCGCACCTTCGCGTCGGTGAACGACGTGGTGCGCAGGCTGTATCCTGCGCCCGAATTCATCCTCTTCCCCGGCGACGAGATCATCGGCCTCACGGCGGATGCCGACGCGCTGCGTGCACAGTGGCGGCATTGGTTCGAGGTCGAGATGGCCTGGCTCGACCGGCGTGCGGTGCCGCTGTGGCACACGACCGGCAACCACACCACCTATGACGCGATAAGC
>CALRXG020000053.1:0-19716 GCA_943372075.1 Bordetella parapertussis
CCTCTCCACTCATTCGAACCGCAGCGATGTCTCGATCATATCGAGCACACCCTCGAGGTTCTCATACACATCGGTGTTGGTAACCCGCACGACGAGAAAGCCGGAAGCTTCGAGGACTTTGGTCCTGACTTCGTCGCGTTTCAGTTCTGATGATGTCGAATGTGTCGCGCCATCGACTTCGACGATCAGTTTGCCGTCGAGCGTGACGAAATCGACGACGTATCGGTCAATCGGGTGCTGGCGGCGGAATTTGCATCGCGCTAGCCTACGATTGCGCAGCGCTTGCCAAAGCTTTGCCTCGGCGTCTGTCTGCGACGCGCGGAGGCTTCGCGCTCTTGTCTTGAACCGCTCCATCCCCCTCACCCGGCTGCTACGCAGCCGACCTCTCCCCGGAGGGGAGAGGTATAGCACAGCGACTGTCCAACCATGACTACCCGTATCGACGCACGTTTCGCCGAGTTGAAGCAGCAGGGCCGCTCCGCTTTCGTCACCTTCGTGATGGCCGGCGACCCCGATCCGAAAACTTCGCTCGATATCCTCAAGGCACTGCCGAAGGCCGGCGCCGACGTCATCGAGATCGGCATGCCGTTCACCGATCCGATGGCCGACGGCCCATCGATCCAGGCGGCCGGGCTGCGCGCGCTCAAGGGCGGCATGACGCTGAAGAAGACGCTCGCGATGGTCCGCGACTTCCGCAAGGAGGACAACGCCACCCCGATCGTGCTGATGGGCTATTACAATCCGATCTACATTTACGGCGTCGACAGCTTCCTGGCCGATGCCAAGACCGCCGGCGTCGATGGCCTGATCATCGTCGACCTGCCGCCGGAGGAAGACACCGAGCTCTGCATCCCCGCGATCAAGGCCGGCCTGAACTTCATCCGGCTGGCGACGCCGACCACCGACGACAAGCGGCTGCCGGCGGTGCTCGCCAACACTTCGGGCTTTGTCTACTACGTCGCGGTCACCGGCATCACCGGCAGCGCCGCGGCCGATTCGAAGGTCGTGGGAGCGGCCGTGGCGCGCATCAAGCGGCACACCGCGCTACCGGTCTGTGTCGGCTTCGGCATCCGGACGCCGGACGTGGCGCGTGCGATCGCCGAGAACGCCGATGGCTCCGTGGTCGGCACCGCGCTGGTCGACGCCCTGAAGGGCAGCCTCGATGCCGAGGGCCGCGCCACGCCGAAGACCGTGAGCGCGGTGGCGGACCTGGTGTCCGCGCTGGCCCAGGGGGTCCGGGGCGCCAAACAGGCCGCTGAATAAGCCACATTTTGCGGCAACAAGGCCGCAGGCGGCGGCTTGCCGGGTTCACCCGGCCCGCCATATATCCAGCTGGTGCGGGACCGACCCGCATTTCGGAGCGAACCATGAATTGGCTCACCAACGTCGTCCGGCCGAAGATCCGCAACATCCTGCGCCGCGAGACGCCGGAGAATCTCTGGATCAAGTGCCCGGATTCCGGGCAGCTCGTGTTCTACAAGGATGTCGAAGCCAACCAGTTCGTGATCCCCGGCTCGAACTACCACATGCGCATGGGCGCGGTGGCGCGGCTGAAGTCGATCTTCGACAACGAGACCTGGTTCGATGTCGCGTTGCCCGAGGTGACGCCCGATCCGCTCAAGTTCCGCGACGAGCGCAAATATGTCGACCGCATCAAGGACGCCCGCGCCAAGACCGGGCTGAACGACGCGGTCAAGGTCGGCTACGGCAAGCTCGAGGGCGCCGCCGTCGTGGTCGCGGTGCAGGATTTCGATTTCATGGGCGGCTCGCTCGGCATGGCCGCGGGTGAAGCGATGGTGCGCGGGCTCGAGCTCGCGGTCGAGAAGAAGTCGCCCTTCATCGTGTTCGCCGCATCCGGCGGCGCACGGATGCAGGAAGGCATCCTGTCGCTGATGCAGATGCCGCGCACCACGGTCGGCGTGCAGATGCTGCGCGAGGCCCGCCAGCCCTATATCGTGTTGCTGACCAATCCGACCACCGGCGGCGTCACCGCATCCTACGCGATGCTCGGCGACGTCCAGATCGCCGAGCCCGGCGCGCTGATCGGCTTTGCCGGTGCACGCGTGATCGAGCAGACCATCCGCGAGAAGCTGCCGGAAGGCTTTCAGCGCGCCGAATATCTGCGCGAGCACGGCATGGTCGACATGGTCGTGCATCGCCACGACATGAAGGCGACGCTGGCGCGACTGTGCCGCCTGTTCACCAAATCGCCGGCGCTGGAAACCGCATCGAAGCCCGCAACACCGGTGAACGAGCCGGCCCAGATCGTCACGGCTCCGGAGACGGTGCCGGCCGCGCCGCACGCGTGACCGCAGGCGCCGCCCCATCGCAGCCCTCGTTCGAGGCGTTGATCGCGCGGATCTCGGCGCTGCATCCCAAGCGGATCGATCTCAGCCTCGATCGGATGCGCGGGCTGATGGAGCGGCTCGATCATCCCGAGCGCAAGCTGCCGCCGGTGATCCATGTCGCCGGCACCAACGGCAAGGGCTCGACGGTCGCCTATCTGCGCGCGATCCTCGAAGCATCGGGCCTGCGGGTGCATGTCTTCACCTCGCCCTATCTGGTGCGGATCAACGAATGTTACCGGCTCGGCGCGGTCGGCGGCGGCAAGCTGGTCGGCGACGATGAGCTGCGCGCGACATTCGAGCACTGCGAGCGCGTCAACGCCGGCAATCCGATCACCATTTTCGAGATGGAAACCGCTGTCGCGTTCTGCCTGTTCGCGAAGCATCCGGCCGACGTCGCGCTGCTCGAGGTCGGCCTTGGCGGCCGGCTCGATTCGACCAATGTGGTCGAGACGCCGCTGGCTTCGGTGATCACGCCGGTCAGCATGGACCATATGGAATTCCTCGGCGACACGCTGGCCCTGATCGCCGGCGAGAAGGCCGCGATCATCAAGCGCAAGGTGCCGGTGGTGTGCGCCGAGCAGGCGCCCGATGCGATGGCGGTGATCGAGGCGGAGGCGCACCGCATGCGGGCGCCGCTGCATGCCGCCGGCCAGCAATGGCATGTCGGCGTCGAGCGCGGCCGGCTGGTCTATCAGGACGAGCGCGGCCTGCTCGATCTCGCCGCGCCAAAACTGTTCGGCCGACATCAGTTCGACAATGCGGGCCTTGCGATCGCGACATTGCGCGCGATCGAGACGTTCAAGCTCAACATCGCGGCCTTCGAGGCCGGCATCGTCAATGCGGAATGGCCGGCGCGGATGCAGCGGCTGGTCTCCGGCACGCTCGTCTGCCAGGGGCCGCAGGGCTCCGAGGTCTGGCTCGATGGCGGCCACAATGCCGAAGGCGGCCGGGTTGCGGCCGCCGCGCTCGGCGATCTCGAGGAGCGCGTGTCGCGGCCGCTGGTCGTGATCGCAGGCATGATGGCCAACAAGGATGCCGGCGCATTCCTCGCCAATTTCGCCGGTTTGACCCGCCACATCATCGCGGTCCCGGTGCCCGGCCGCGACAATGGCATGGCGCCGGACAAGCTCGCCGACGCCGCGCGCGCGCTCGGCATGCGGGTCGAGATCGCACCCGGCGTCGATGCCGCGCTGCAGCGGCTCGCGATGCTGGCCTATGAGGTGCCGCCGCGCATCCTGATCACCGGCTCACTGTATCTCGCCGGCCCCGTGCTTGCGGCCAACGGCACGCCTCCTGCATAAATGGTCGCGCGTCCCGGATGCGGTGCGCATGTGGGAGGACGGGACATCATGCGTTTTGCTGCGATCGCCGACATCCACGGCAATCATCTCGCGCTTCAAGCGGTGCTCGCCGACATCAGCGCGCAGGGCATTGCCGACATCGTCGATCTCGGCGACATGGTGAGCGGGCCGCTCGATGCGCAGCCGACCATCGATATGCTGATGGCGCTCGATGCGGTCCATCTGCTCGGCAATCACGACCGCTATCTGATCGATCGCCCGCACGACAAAATGGGCTCCTGGGAGCGGCGAACCTACACCCAGCTCGCGCCGAAGCATTTCGATTGGCTGCGCACGTTGCCGGCGAATGCGGTCTATCGCGACGAGGTCTTCCTCTGTCACGCGACACCGCAGGATGACGAGACCTATTGGCTCGACACGGTGCTGCCGGGCGGCGAGGTGCTGATGTCCCCGCTGGAAGCGATCGAGGCGAAGGCGGCCGGCGTGACGCAGTCGCTGATCCTGTGTGCGCACACGCATCTCGCACGCGCGGTGCGGCTTGGCGACGGCCGGCTGATCGTCAATCCCGGCAGCGTCGGCTCGCCCGGCTACCGCGCCGGCAAGCCGCATCCGCATGTCGTTGAGGCCGGCTCACCCGACGCGCGCTACGCGATCCTCGAACAGGTCGATGGCGACTGGGACGTGACGTTCCGCCACGTCTCCTACGACCACGCCGCGATGGCCGCGCTGGCACGACGCAATGGCGAGGCCGAGCTCGCCACGGCGCTGGCGACCGGATGGATCAGATAAAACAAAACAAAACGGCCGGCTTTCGCCGGCCGTCTCGCAAATCAGCTAATTCAAAGCGGTCAGACCGCAGCGGTGATCCACTGCTGCAACTTCGCTTTCGGCGCGGCGCCGACCTGACGGGACGCCATCTCGCCGCCCTTGAAGATCATCAGGGTGGGGATCGACATCACGCCATATTTCGACGCGGTCTTCGGGCTCTCGTCGACGTTGAGCTTGACGATCTTGACCTTGTCGCCCATCGCGCCGGAAATCTCATCGAGAGCGGGCGCGATCATGCGGCAGGGGCCGCACCATTCGGCCCAGAAGTCGACGACCACCGGCCCGGTCGCCTTGAGCACTTCGGCTTCGAAATCGGCGTCAGAAACCTTGCCAACGGCCATGGGAGTACCTCGTTCAGTTGAGACAAAAGGGCGCGGTGGAGAATCGCGCCCGGGAGCATGGGGCAAACGTATGAACGCCCCCTTGCCGGGTCAAGCTTGCTCACGCCGACATGACCTTATGCCAGCCCGGCGTCCAGCGCGGAGGCGGAAATCTCCATCATTTCAGGGGTTTCGGTCCAGAGCAGGGCGGCGTGGATGATCCTTTGGGGATAAAGCTTTGCCAGCACCGCACGGTACAGCGCGAGCTGCCGGATGTAGCTTCTAGGGGCCTCGGCGGCGGTCTTCGGCGGGGTGTGGTTGGTCTTGAAATCGACGATCAGCACCTCGTTCGGCGTCACCACCAGCCGGTCGATCTGGCCCGAGACCAGCGCCTTCGGCTGGCCCGGCCGCTCCAGCCGGCCCACGATCGACACCTCGGCCCGGCTGCCGGGGGCAAATACCGGCGCGAAGCGCAGATCGACGGTCAGGGCGACCACCTGCCGGGCCAGCGCCGCGCGCTCGTCCTCGCTCCAGCCATCGGCGTTGCGACTGAGATAGCCGAGCGCCGCGCCGAGCCGCCGTTCCAGCGCGACGTCGGGCAGCGATTGCAGCAGGCGATGCACCAGCGTGCCGCGTTGCAGGGCGCGGGCGCGCAACAGCACCGATTCGCCTGATCGTATCTTGTGGCTGTCGTCATCGGCGGGATCGGACGGCCGCAGCACGCCCGCCGCCGACACCTCCGGGGCGGCCGCTTCACGGAGCCAGGACGGCAGCGCGATCGACGCTGCGGCTGCCGTCGCAGGTGCGCCGGTGAGGTCGCCCGCGTCATCCGGTCGCGAATAGCGCATCACCTTGCCGGCCGGCGTCTCCAGTTCCTCGAGCCTGAGCCCGGCATTGGCGAGCCCCTTGGTGATCAGATCGTACCAGGACGATTTCCGCACCGTGTTCATGTTGCCGGGCATGCAGCCGCCGACGATCAGGCGGTCGGCGGCGCGGGTCATCGCGACATAGAGCAGGCGGCGATATTCGTCCTCGGTGTCGCCGAGCATCGCCTTGCGCGCGTCGGCGACGGCGGGCGGATCCTCGGCCTTCTTGCCGGCCCACACCACGACGCCGGGCGCGTTCGGCGCGGCATTGCCCTGCGGCAGATGGATCAGCCGCAGCCGCTGCGTGTCCGATGGCGAGGTCGTGGTGTCGACCAGGAACACCACCGATGCTTCGAGGCCCTTGGCGCCGTGCACGGTCATCACGCGCACCTCGTCGCGCGAGATCTCCATGTCGCGCTTCACCTCGGTGTCGGCGGCGCGCAGCCAGGCGATAAAGCCTTGCAGCGAGGCGGGCGCCTTGCGCTCATAGCCCAGCGCGAGTTCGAGGAACTCGTCGAGCGCGTCATTGGCCTCATGGCCGAGCCGGTGCAGCATGCGCGCCCGCCCGCCATCGCCGCCGAGCAGCCAGGCATAGAACGCGAACGGCGTCTCCTGGGTGAAGCGGCGCTCGCACTGTTCGAGCCGCCGCAGCACGGCCGAAAAGCGCTCGTCGGTCGCGGCCTGCGCATCCAGTGCCGCGCGCAGCGAGCCGCGGCGCTCGTAGGCCAGCTTGAACAGATCGTCATCGTCGAGCCCGAACAGCGGGCTCTTCAGCGCCACCGCGAGCGCGAGGTCGTCCTGCGGCAGCAGCAGCGCGTCGGCGAGGTTCATCAGATCGATGATAGCGATGTGCTCGGTCAGCTTCAGCCGGTCGGCGCCGGCGACCGGAATGCCCGCGTGCTTCAGCGCCTGGATCACAGCGTCGAACGCGTTGCCGCGCCGCCGCACCAGGATCAGCATGTCGCCATAGCGCAGCGGCCGCCGCCCGCCGGCGCTGCCGGTCATGGTGCCGCTGGTGACGAGGCGCTTGATCTCGGCCTGGATGCGCCGCGCCAGCTTCACCTCGGGACTGGTCATCGCGACGCCGTCGAACGGCGCGCGCCAGCCCTCGATGTCCTGGCGGTCGTCGGCAACGGCGAGATCCCACAGCTCGATCAGGCTGGGGCCGGCGTCAGTCATCGCGTTGTGGATCGGATAGCCGTTCTCGACCGCGTGGATGCTGCGGAAGATCTCCTGCTCGCGGAACACGTGGTCGACCGAATGCAGGATCACCGGCCCGGAGCGGAACGAATAGGTGAACGACACCGGATCGAATTTCAGCCCGGCCTCCTCGAACCGTCGCTTCAGCTCGCGCCGGCGCAGGTCGAATTCGCGCGGTGCCGCGCCCTGGAACGAGAAGATCGACTGCTTCTCGTCGCCGACCGCGAACACGGTACGCACCAGGCCGTCGCGCGCGCCGGCACCGGAGGTGAATTCCGAGATGATGTGGGCGACAATGTCCCATTGCCGCGGGCTGGTGTCCTGCGCCTCGTCGATCAGCACGTGATCGACGCCGCGGTCGAGCTTGTAATGCACCCAGCCCGACGAGACGCGGTCGAGCATCGCGAGCGTCTTGTCGATCAAATCGTCATAGTCGAGCAGGCCGCGTTCCAGCTTCTCACGCCGGTAATGCGCCGCCGCCGCAGTCGCGATGTGGATCAGCGCCTCGGTGCGGTCGCGCGCCACCACGGCGCGGCGGCGCTCGATCAACCGACCGAGCCGGTCGATCTCGGCATCGAACCTGTTGCCCGCGACCGGATTCTTCTTGATGAAATTGTTGGTGATGACGGAGGCGCGCGGCGCGCGGTCATCGGTCAGGAAGACGCCGAGATATTCGTCGACCTGGGCCGCGCCGGTGAAGGTCAGCGCCGCCCGCAGCCGCTCGGCCTGCTTCTGATCCGCCTTGCTGCTGGTGTCGAGCAGCGTCGCCATCTCCTTCCAGCTCGATCGCGGCAGGTTCGGCCCGTCGACGATCTCGCGCTCGACGTCCTCGATGCGATCCTCGGCAGAGACGCCGAGCGCGGCCGACATCTGCGCGGCGGCGGCCGTGGCGTTGCCGGCGGCATCGGTCCAGGCCATGAAGTGGTCGCGGCTGAGGCAGGCCTCGCGCACCACCTCCTTGAAGGTGACGTCGGCGGCATTCGCCATCGCCGTCCGCAGCGCGCGGCCGATCGGACTGTCGGGAATCCGCGACGCTTCGAGGAACACGGCGAGGTTGGCGCGCTCCATCATTTCGTTCTGGTCGCGGTCGTCGAGCACGGCGAAGCGCGCCGGCACGTTGGCCTCGAACGGGAACTGTTGCAGCAGGCGGGCGCACAGCGCGTGGATGGTCTGCACCTTCAAGCCGCCGGGCGTCTCCAGCGCGCAGGCAAACAGTTTTCGCGCCTCGCGCCGCAGCGAAGCGGATGGATGCGCGATGCCGGCCTCGCGGATCGCGGCATCGAGACCGGTGTCATCGAGCGTCACCCAATGGCCGAGCGTGGTGAACACGCGCTCCGCCATGTTGGCCGCGGCGGCCTTGGTGAAGGTGATGCAGAGGATCTTCTCCGGCGGCACGCCCGACAGCAGCAGGCGGATCACGCGCTGCACCAGCACATGGGTCTTGCCCGAGCCGGCATTGGCCGACACGAAGGTCGACGCCTTCGGATCGGATGCGCGCGCCTGCGCGTCGCGCACCGCCGGCGGAATGGGTCTGATAGCCTTCACCATTCCTCGATCCCCAGGCCGCCGGCAGCGGACCATTCCTTGATCCGCGCAAGGTCGTCATAGGCGCCGTAGCGGTTCGCCCACATCGAGAGGTTCAGCGAGGTGTAGGCCTGGTTCTCGTCGTCGAAGGCGCGGATCAGGGCTTCGAGCTTGCGCCGCGCGCTGTCGGCGGCTTCATCGGGCGGCTGCGGCGTGTCGCTGGTCTTGATCTTCAATTCCAGTGTGCGCTGCTCGCCCGGCGGGTTGTTGCCGCTCAGCCTGACATAGACGAGGTCGCCGACCGAAGAGTCGGCCGGAATGTCGGCGAAGCCGCCCTCACGCAGGATCGCGGCCTCCAGCGTCAGCTGCGGCGACAGCCCCATGCGCACCTGTTTGCCGGTCGGCGGCTGGCCGGTCTTGTAGTCGAGGATCGCAAAGCTGCCGTCGTCGCGCCGCTCGATGCGGTCGGCGCGTGCGGAGAGCGTGAATGTCCTGGCGTCGTCGAGCGGAATGCCGAGCTCGCCGCGGATCTCGGCCTTGATGGCGTCGATGCCGCCGCGCCGCGCCTGCTCCCATTCGGCGAACCACGCCGCGATACGCTGGAAGCGCGGCCACCACAGCGCGCGCGCCTCGGGTCGTTCCATCAGCGGCGCAAAATGCTTGGCGCCGATGTCGCGCAGCGCGCTCTTGATGTCGTCAGGCAGCGCGTCGGCGTAAGTTTGTGTGAACTCGCCGAGCGATTCGTGGATCGCGGAACCGCGGTCCGCCGCCGACAGCGGCATGTCGACCGGGTCGAGCGGGTCGAGCTTGAGGATGTAGCGCGCGTAGATCGTGTAGGGATCGCGCAGCCAGTCCTCGATCGCGGTGACCGACATCTTCAGCGGCCGCGCCTCCCGCGGGGGCCGCGGCTCCGGCTGGCCGATCGGCTCGATCTTGTCGGGCTGGTCGAGCTCGGCGGCATATTGCACATAGATCTCGCCCGCGGATGTCGCGGCCTTCCAGCGCGCTTCGCCCGCCACCGCTTCGAGCCGGTGCAGGAAGCGCGAGGCGACCGCCGGCGCGCCGCCGACCTTGGCGGCATGGGTGAGGATCACCTCGTCATGGCCGAGCAGTTGCGCGAAGTCGTGCGCGGACAGGCCGATGCGCCGCTCGGGAAGGTCGAGCCCGAGTTCGTGCCGCATCGGCCGGCTCAGCCACGGATCGATCCGCGGCGCCGGTGGCCAGACGCCCTCGACCAGGCCGCCCAGGATGACGCGATCGGATTCGGTCAGACGCGCCTCGAGCTGACCGAAGATGTTGAGCTGCGCGCGTGCCGATTCCGGCCGCCGCACCATGCGGTCGGCGAACGCGGTCTGGAATACCTCGGGATAATCCGACAGCGGAGTCATCAGCCCGCTCGGCTGTTGCTTGGCGAGCAGCTCGTCGAAGGCAGAGGCCAGCGACGCGCCGGCGCGCTCCTCGAACACGATGGCGACGCCGTTATGGTCGGCCGACAGCGCGATCAGCGCCTCGCGGTGGCGCGCCGCCAGCTCGGCGAAATCATGTTGTTTCGACGACGCCATGCGTTCGAGCGGCGCCAGCGCCGCCTGCAATCTGGTGATCAGGTCCTGCGCCAGGTTGAGCTCGTTGTCGCGCAGCCGCGCGCGCGGCTCCATCGCGTGCAGCGACGAGGTCTCGCCGCCATGCAGCTTGACCAGCTCGGCGCGGAATCGCGCGAAGTCGCGCGCAAGTCCGCCGGTCCCCGGTTGCGGTCGCGTGCCGCGCAGCAGCGCGATTTCCAGCACCTCGATCGCGCGCCTGAGCGTCCCATGCGCGCCGCCGAGCCGGAACAGCGGATGCTTGAGCAGCGCGAGCAAGGTCGGCGGCTCCAGTCCCTTGGCGGCGGCCTCCGCGGCGAGGCGGGCGAACACGCCGGCCGGTGTTTCCATCAGCGCGTCGCCACCGGAATCGTCGAACTCCAGCTTCCAGCGCGTCAGCGAAGCCATCACGCGGCGCGCCAATGCGCGATCCGGCGTCACCAGCGCCGCCGATTTGCCGAGATGGCGGGCTTCGCGCATCGCGACCGCGATCGCCAGCGCCTCCATCTCGGGGTTGGACGCCTCCACCACGGTGAGGTTGGTCATCCCGGCGGAAATCCGCGCGACGATCTCGGGCTTTTCGAGCCGGTCATGCCACTGCGCGGTCGCGGTCGACGGACGCATCGTCTCCGACACCAGCACCTCGCGGCCGAGCGGCGCGGGAGCGGAAAGGCTCTCGACATCGCGGCGCTTGATGCCGAAGCGGTCGAGCAAAGCGTGCATCGCGAATTGCGGATGGTTCGACGACGGCGGCAGGGTGAACCGGCCATCGTCACCGCGCTCGCCACCGATCGTGTCCCAGGACGCTTCGTCGAGATCGGTGTCGAGCCCGGGCAGCACCACGGCGCCTTGCGGCAGCTTCGCCACGATGTGGAGGAATTTGGCGGTCGCCGGCATCGAGCCGGTCGAGCCCGCCGCGATCACCGGACCTGCGGGATGCGCGGTGAGCCGTGCCGCCTCCGCCTCGATCAGCAGGTCGCGGCGCGCCGCGGGCTCGATCCGGCCGATCTCATTCAGGTAGTTCGGCCACGCGTCGCGGGCGATGCGCAGGAATTCGAGCGAATGCTGCCAGTATCTGTCGAGCTGGTCCGGCACCAGGCGGTCGAGCGCGCGCCAGTCGACGCCGCGCGTCACCATGTCGTCCATCAGCCGCGCCAGGTCGCCGGCGAGTTGCAAGGTCGAGGCCGGGCCGCCGACCACCAGCGGCGCCGACACCGGCGTCTTCGCCCAGGCAGCGACCAGATGCGCCAAGGTCAGCCGTCGCTCGAGCTCGCCGAGCCGTGGCGGAATCTCCAGCGGCACGGCGCCGCCGACATCGGTTTGGTCGGCGAAAGCGAGCTCGTCCTCATCGATGTCGCCGAGGGCGACGATGCGTGGCAGCACCGCGGCATCGGAATCGAGCACGTCGAGGAAGATTTCGCGCGCCAGCCGGCCGGCGCGGCGGGTCGGCAGATAGAGCGTGGCGTTGGCGAGCTTGGCCGGATCGTTGCGCGCCTCGAATCCCGCAACCAGCCGGCCATCGACCAATGCCGAGATGACGGTGCGCAGGAATGGCACTGAAACGGGAACGCTGAAAACGCGCATGGGCTGCCTGATTCGATCAGGCGCCAATATAGGGAGCGATGAGCGGTTGGTCATGCCCGGCGGGGAGGCCATCCCCCAGTTGTGCAAAAACGTTGAAGACGGCTCAATTAATTGAACTCAACGTCCGCTCGGCGGATGCCTGCCGTGGGTCGGACCCACAGGCGGTCGCCTCGCGCTATGCTAGGCCAATGACCATTGCTGCGACCGAAGCAAGAGAGAGCGCTCCTCGAACGAGATTGGCCCTACGGAGTTTGCAGCGTTCCTTTTCGAGCGCCGCCGTATCCGATGCGTCTATTTCGGGTCTCGCTTTGTACGAGGGAAACTTTCTACCAGTGACGCGCGAATAGATCGGGAGGCTCATCTGCTTTGAAATGACTGAGGTGATGACCCAGAGAATCAGCCCGATTGTGAACCAAAAATTTTCTAAGCCATAGAAGTACCAGTACGGAAACATACCCACAAAGGTGATCGTGCTCGCCAAGATCGCGACTGGTGACCTAGTCGCATGAGCGACCAAACTCGCAAGGAACCGCTTAAACTCAGCAGGCTCCATGTCGTCCATGGTGCTCTGAACGACATCCGCAACGAACAACATAAACCCGGCCGCCATTGCGGCGGGCAACAGTAGCAGCACCTCCGCAAATTTTTGAGTCACCGCTGATCCTCCGGCCTAGATGTTGAAAGCCGAGCCAATGACGACGATTGCAGCCACGAGGGAGGGAAGCACAGGTCACCTCTGGCCTTGGCTCCTGCGGCTAGCCTTTTTCGTGATAAGCTATATATTCGAAATATGCCGAATTTGTCAAACCGTAAGCTCGGCGCCCGCGAGCTGCGCTTCATCGAGAATGTGGCTGGCGTGCTGCTGCCCTGGGGCGTGCCGCCGGTCGCTGCTCGCCTCTACGGCTATCTGCTGTTGTGCGCCCAGCCGATAAGCCTCGACGAGATCACCGCTGGGCTCGGTGTGAGCAAGAGCACGGCGAGCGTGGCCGCCCGGCTATTGGAGAGCTACACGCTCGCCCGCCGGCATCGCGAAGCAGGAACCAAGCGGGCGCTCTACGCAGTAGCGGACGACTACGAGGCCATGATCAGGCAGCAGAACCGCCTGCTCGACGCGTTGGCCGACCAGTTGGAGGCGGGCTTTGACGTCGTAGGATCGAAAGGGGCTGGCGCGCGGCTGAAGGATATGGCTGAGTTCTATCGGCTGATGCGCGGCGCCATGGACGACGCGCTGCGCCGCTGGAAACGCACAAAGCGATCCGCCAGCGCTTGAGGCGGCGTGTTGGCAGGCCAGCCAAGTCTCCGATTTTCCGCGCTAAAGCATGATCCGGAATAGTGCGAAGCGGATTTCCGAAAAGATCATGCTCAAAAAAGGAATAAAGCGCGATGACGATTCAACCAAATCTCATCGCGCTTTGGACGCTGTAGGGTGGCTACCCGGTCTGCTGGCGAGTTTTGGCGCGGCCATCCCAGCAACGCACGGGTCTTACGCGACGCTTTCCAGATAGGCATCCTCCGCGGCCTGGATAGCGTCGGGAGTCCCGACATGCATCCAGACGCCGTCGAGGCGCAGGCCGAACAGCCGCTCCTGCTCGTTGGCGCGGTCGAACATCTTGGTCAGCGAGAACTCGCCGGCCGGCGCATCGGCGAACAGCGAAGGCTGCATGATCGCGGCGCCGGCATAGACGAACGGCACCACCTGGTTCTCGCGGCGCTTGCGCAGCGCGCCGTCCGGCAGCATCGAGTAATCGCCGCGTCCGCTGTAGCCGATGCTCGAGGCGGTCGGCGCCATCAACAGCAGGATATCCATCCGCGCGGGATCGAACGCTTCCGCCAGCCGCGTCAGGTTGGCGCGTACGCCGTCGATCCACATCGTGTCGGCGTTGAGATGGAAGAACGGCGCATCGCCGAGCAGCGGCAGGGCCTTCACGACCGCGCCGCCGGTGCCGAGCACCTGGTCGCGTTCGTCGGAGATGATCACGCGCGGACGGCTGCGGGTCTTGACGTGCTCGATGATCTGGTCGGGCAGATAATGCACGTTGACGACGGCCTCGGTGACACCGGCGCCCGCGAGCTTGTCGAGTACATGGTCGAGCAGCGGCTGACCGGCAACGCTGACCAGCGGCTTCGGTATCGTGAGGGTCAGGGGACGCATGCGCACGCCGAGTCCCGCGGCGAGCACCATGGCCTTATGGGGAGTGACGGGCATCTTCCGGATATTCTCGGTCATCATCTCTCATGCGCCGATCCTATCACGGCGATTCGGCAAGCACATCAATCAGACGCCATAGTCATCGGACATGACGGCCGTAAGACGGCAATGACGACCCTGGCCTAGACGTCGGCGGCCTGCGTGCCGCGCCTGGCAGTTTTCTTCTTCTTGTCGCCTTGTTTGAGGAAGTTGACGCCGATCTGGTCGCCATTGACCCACGCCAACTCGCAGCGGCGATAGGCCAATCCTGTGGACGACAGCAGAAGGAAAAATTCCTTCAGGGCCAGGCCCTCGACCGAGCCGTCGACGGTGAGCTTCGCCCCCGTCTCCGACACGTCTTCCATGGTGCAGTCGCGCCGCCAGGTGCCGTCAATGCCCATCATGTGCGCGGCTATGCCGCGCTCAAACGTGACACGATCGCCCCTGCGTCGTTCCGTCGCCATCGTGTGGTCCAGCTCCCGATCCGGTCGCGCCATGGATCAGGTGCGACCTGTGCAACCTTAGGCGGCTCAGGGCTAACAACCCGTAAACTAAGGTACCGGAGGAGGGACGTTGGCCGAGTACCAGTCGCGGAAGGCGGCCAGCGCCGGGTGCGCCAGCGATCGCTCGAGATAGGTCCAGATCCGCGGCTGGTGCTTCAGGTATTGCGGCTTGCCGTCGCGGCGGTTGAGCCGCGCGAAGGTGCCGAGCAGGCGGGTATTCCGCTGTGCCGACATGATCGCGTAGAGTTCGGCGAAGGCGGCCGGATCGAAATTCTCGTCGGTCGCCCGTCGCGCCTTGATGTAGCGGGTCAGCAGCGAGAGCTCGAGCTGTTCGGGGACGTCGATCCGCGCATCCTGCAGCAGCGACACCACGTCGTAGGCCGCGGGGCCGAGCAACGCGTCCTGGAAATCGATGATGCCGACACGCAGGGTGCCGGTGCGCTCGGCAAGCCAGATGATGTTCGGCGAGTGGAAGTCCCGGATCACCCAGGTCTGCGGCGCCGCGGCGGGTTTTTCCAGAAGCTTGCGCCACATCCCGAGGAATTCGGCGCGCAGCTCCTCGCTCGGCTGTATGCCGCGGTCGGGCAGGTACCATTCCAGCATCAGCCCGATCTCGATCAGCCAGGCGTCGATGTCGAACACCGGGATGTCGTAGCTCTCGTCCGGTGTAACCGGCAGCTGCGGCGGCAGCGCCTCGCGATGCAACGCGGCCAGCATGTCGACCGCGGCCTCGTAGCGCTCGGCGATCGGGCCGGGCGGATCACCCTCGATCACGCCCTCGGCGCCGAGATCCTCGGTGATGAGGAAGCCGGATTCGAGGTCGGTGTGCCGGATCGCAGGCGCGGAGAAGCCCTGCTTGCGCAGGCCGTTGCCGATCGCGACGAACGGCCGGACGTCCTCGGCGAGATGCACCGCCGCGCTATAGGACCTGCCGTTGTAGATCGCCGGGCCGTCGGGGCGGCGCGGCGAATTCATCAGGATGACGCTGCCGTCGTCATTGCGCAGCCGCGCATAGGAACGCGTCGAGGCGTCGCCCGGCATGCGCTCGCGCCGCGCGTTGAGGAAGCCCGCGCGCTCGAGAAATTGGCGCAGTTCGTGAAGCCGCGCGACCTTGGCCGCGGCCTTGCCATAGCCGGTGATCTCGGCGGCGCGCGCCGCCGATCCGAGCGCCGGGCGGTGGCTGAGCGCGATATCGATGCGATCGGCAGGCATTGCGCCCGGCGCGCGTTCCGGCCACTCGATCAGCGCCACGATGTCGTCGGGCAGCGGCGCCAGCCCGATGTCCTCGAGCTCGCTCGCATCGTTGATGCGATAGAGGTCGGCGTGGACCAGCACAAACGACGGCAGCTCGTAGCTCTGCGCCAGCGTGAAGGTCGGGCTCGGCACTTCCAGCGTATCGTCGGTGGCAAGATAGCGGATCAGCGCGCGGGCGGCCGCGGTCTTGCCGGCGCCGAGATCGCCCGACAGCGTGATGACGTCGCCGGCGCCGATCAACAGCGCGAGGTCGGCCATCAGCTCTGACGTCGCGGTTTCGTTCGCGAGCGCCACCGAGAATGTCGCGGTCGCCGTCATTCCGCGGCGTTGCGATGTGCGGTCTGGTCGATCGGGAAGTCGCAGGTCACGGTCGTGCCCCGGCCTACGGTCGAATCGACGCGCACCCGTCCGCCATGCAGTTCGACAAAGGAGCGGACCAGCGACAGGCCGAGCCCGGCGCCACGATGCCGCGAGCCATGGGAATGGCTCTCGAACCAGTTGAACACCTTGTCGCGCATCTCGGCCGGAATGCCCGGACCGGCGTCGGTGACCGCGAACACTACGCTGTGCTCGGTGCGGCGCGCGCTGATCGTGACGGCGGCGTCATGCGGCGAGAAGCCGACGGCGTTGGCGAGCAGATTGTAGAGCACCTGCACCACGCGCCGCTCGTCGCCGACGAAGACGCCGATGTTGGGCTCGATATCGACCTTGAGCGTGATGCGGTCGGTGGCGAGACGATCCTGGATGCCTTCGGCTGCGGCCTCGATCGCCTGGCCGATATTGACTGGGCCGAGCTCGAGCTTCATGGCGCCGGCGTCGATGGTGGCGAGATCGAGAATGTTGTTGGTCAGCGCCAGCAGCGCGTTGGTCGATTTGGTGACGTAGTCGAGATATTCGGCCTGCTTCGGCGTCAGCGGCCCGGTCGAGGGATCGCTGAGGAAATGCGCGAAGCCGATGATCGTGGTCAGCGGCGCGCGCAGCTCGTAGGAGACGTGGTGGACGAAATCCACCTTCATCTGGTCGGCGGTTTCCAGTGCCTCGTTGCGTTCGCGCAGCGCCCGCTCGACATTCTCGGTGTCGGTGATGTCCTGGAAGGCGAGCAGGGTCTTGCCGTCGGGCAGCGGGATGGTCATGCAATTCAGCACGCTGCCGTCCTTGCGCTCCAGCTTGAGCGCGACCTGGGCGCGGTTCTCGATCGCGGTGATCGATTCGCGCAGGGTGCGCCAGGTCAGCGCGTCGTCGAACAGCGGCCGGCACAGCGCTTCCACCTGCTCGATATGCGGCTCGCCCTGCAGCGCGTCGGCCGGCAGCTTCCACATCTTGGCGAATGGCGGGTTGAACAGTTCGGCGCGGCCGTTGCTGCCGAACACCGCGACCGCTTCGCCGAGATTGTCGAGTGTCTCGCGCTGCACCCGGGTCAGTCGGTCGTAGCGGCGCGCGAGGTCGAGGCTCTCGGTGACGTTGTCGAACAGATAGGTGACGCCGCCTTCGAGGTTCGGCGTGGTGACGACGCTGATGGCGCGGCCGTCCGGCAGGAACCAGGTGTAGGTCTCGGATTCGACCGCGCGATAGGCCTCGTGCAGCTTGGCCTTCCAGGCCCGGAAGTCGGGCTGCTCGGGCAGCTTGCGGTTGGCGCGCAGCCGGTCGAGCACGCTGGAATCGTCGGGGTTGCTGTCGAGGAAAGCCTGGTCGAGGCCCCACAGCCGCCGATAGGATTCGTTGTAGAAGGTGAGCCGGCGGTCGGCGTCGAACACCGCGACGCCGGAGGACAATTGGTCGAGCGTGCGGCGGTGCGCTTCGACCATCCGCGCGATCGCCGCGCGCAGCGCCGCCGCCTCGCTGGCGTCGATCGCGATCCCGGCGCTGCCGCCGCTGAGCTTCAGCGCCTGGACGTCGTAGATCCGCCGCTCGCCGCTGACCACGATCGGCAGCCGCGCGGCATAGCTCGCATTGTCGTTCAGCGCGCGGGTCAGTTCGCCGCGCTGGTCGCTTTCCAGCAGTTCGAGATTGCGCTGCAGCGCGTCCGACACGCTCTTACCCTCGGTGGCGCGGACGTAAGCCGCGTTGGCATAGCGCAGATTGCCTTCGAGGCTCTTGGCCCAGATCGGCCAAGGCGCTGCGGCGGCGAAATCGCGCAGCAGCTCGGTCTCCTCCTGCAGCGTCTTGTAGCGCAGGTTGGATTCGGCGAGCTCGCGGCGCAGCCCGCCGAGTTCGCGGATCCGCACGATGGCCTGGCCGCCGATGGCGCGGCCCATCGCTTCGATGGCGCGGCCGGCCGAGGTCGAGAGGTTGAGCAGGAACGCCTCGCCCTTTTCGCGCAGGGCGTCGACGGCGTGATCCATCTGCAGCGCCGGCTCGGGCGGCAGCCAGGTTCCGAAGGCGAGGACGCGTTGCGGCGAGCCCTCCTGCGACATGACAAGCGAGATGTCGCCCGAGATCTGCGGCCGGTTGTCGCCGGCGGCCCAGGAAATCAGCACCTGCGGCTCGACGAACAGCAATGCGCGCAGCCGGTCCGATTGCGCCTGCAGGTCGGTGATCTCGGACTGCAGCTGCTCCTCGTTGCGGGTCGCGCGCAGGCGGGTGCGCATCAACAGGATCGCGGCGACGGCGGAGAAGCCGACCAGCGCGAACGAGGTCGCGAGGACCGCGACCTCCTGATGGTTGAAGCCGAAATGGTCCGACATCGCCTGGGCCACCAGGCTTTCGGCGGCGAACGAGGCGCGGGCCGGCAGCAATGCTGACATGGCGAGCCCAAGCATGCCGTCGCGCGCCAGTGAGGTGCATGACAGCAGGGTTCGACGCATTGCCGCGACTACGCCCGACATATATTGCCCCAGAACGCACAAACCCCAGACATGATCCGGAAAAGAGGAGACCGGTGTTCCCTCACGGCAGACGTATGACGTCTGTCCGGGGATCATGCCCAAGCAGGACCTAACAGCCCGACGAAGACCCCCCGTCGTGCTCGAATCAATCCAGAATAATCCCAACGGGACTCGACGAGTAAGAGTCCAGACCGTGAACGATGAATCCGCTGTGAAAAAATGCGGCCAGGTGATGTGGATTTGACGCGAATTGACTCCGTCGTCGTGCGGAGAGCGCGCGAAGCGTGATCTCGCCGACGTGGTCCGCACGGTTCGCGTGCTAGCGTCCGGTCGAGCCGAAGCCGCCGCTGCCGCGCTCGGTCGCCGACAGCACGTCGACCGGAACCAGCTCGGCCCGCATGACCGGCGCGATCACCATCTGCGCGATGCGCTCGCCGCGCCGGATCGAAAACACCTCCTGGCCGTGATTGATCAGCAGCACGTTGATCTCGCCGCGATAGTCGGCATCAACAGTGCCGGGCGAGTTCAGCACCGTGACGCCGTATTTGGCGGCAAGACCGGAACGCGGTCGCACCTGGGCCTCATAGCCCGGCGGCAGCGCGATCGTCAGCCCGGTCGGAACCATCTCGTAGCGGCCCGGCAGCAGCAGCAGCGGCGCCGACCGCGGCACCGCGGCCAGCAGGTCGAGCCCGGCCGCGCCGTCGGTCTGGTAGATCGGCAGCAGAAGATCTGCGCCATGCGGCAATTGGTGGACTTCGACCTTGATGGTGGCGCTCACGATGTGGTTCCCACTTCTCTTGCGATTCGCGACACCAGCGCAGTCGCGACTTCTTCCTTGGTCATGACGGGCCAGGAGTCGACGGTGACCTCCTTGCCCTCGCGCGAGAGCAGGTGGACGGTGTTGCGGTCGCCGCCCATCACACCGGTCGCCGGCGAGACGTCGTTGGCCACGATCCAGTCGCAGCCCTTGCGCGCGAACTTGGCCTTGGCGTTCTCGATCAGGTGCTCGGTCTCGGCGGCGAAGCCGATCACCAGCGGCGGCCGCTGGTCCTTCAGCTTGGAGATCGTCGCAAGGATGTCGGGGTTCTCGACCAGCTGCAGCGGCGGCATGCCGGCCGCGGTCTTCTTCAGCTTCTGGCTGCCTTCATTAGCGACCCGCCAATCGGCGACGGCGGCGGCAAAGATCGCGACGTCGACCGGCAGCGCGGCCTCGACCCGGTGCAGCATGTCGCGCGCGGACTCGACGCGCATCACCGCGATGCCTTGCGGGTCGTCGAGCTCGACCGGACCGGTCACCAGCACGACCTCGGCGCCGGCGGCGCGCGCCGCGGCGGCGATGGCAAAGCCCTGCTTGCCGGACGAGCGGTTGGCGATGTAGCGGACCGGGTCGATTGCCTC
>CALRXG020000054.1:0-19581 GCA_943372075.1 Bordetella parapertussis
TCGGCGGCATGGCATAGCGCGGAATGATCGCGCCGGGATAGCACACCACGACACCGGCCAAACGATGACCCGCGCGCGCCGCCTCCTCGGCCTCGGCGCCACCGAGCCGCGCGGCAAGATAGGCCGCCGCAAAACTGTCGCCGGCGGCCGTGGTGTCGACCACCGGCTTGATGAGCGGCTCCGCCCTCACCTCGCTCGTCCCGGCACGGGAGCGCACGATGCAGGCAGGCTCGGCGAGCTTCAGCACGACCTCGGGGCTCGAGATGCCGGCGAGCAGCGCCGTGTTGCTCTCGCCGGGATAGAGCGGCGCCAAATCTTCGGTCGACGCCAGCACGATATCGGCGGTCTCGAATGCGCTGCTGAAGACCTTCCGCGCGACACCCAGGTCCGGCCAGCCGCGGGCCCGGAAATTGGTGTCGAACGCAAAACGCGTCCCCAGCAGCCGCGCTCGCTTCAGCGCCGCCATCAGCCGCTCGCGTCCGTCCTCGCGCAGGATCGAGAGCGTGATCGCCGAGAGGTAGACGATGTCATAGGTCGCGAGCGAATTGAGGATATCGTCCGTCTCCGGCAGGTCCATCAGCTCGCGCGCGGCGGCGCTGTCGCGCCAATGGAAGAAGCGCCGTTCGCCGCGGTCGTCGGTCTGGATCAGATAGAGCCCCGGCAGCTTGCCCGCCAAACGCGCGACACGTTTTGTCCCAATGCCCTCAACTGCCCAGCCCGCGATCATCTCGTCGCTCAGCGCATCGTCGCCGAGCGCCGTGATGTAGTCGATGTCGACGCCAAGGCGCGACAGATAGAGCGCGGTGTTGAGCGTGTCACCGCCATAGGAGCGCGAATACAGCCCGCCGGGCTGGCCGCCCGGCGCCTGACGCAGCTCGATCATGCATTCGCCGATGCTGGCAACCCTGGTCATGGCAAGACCCGTGCGCCTGACCGAAACTAAGCGGCGAACTTGCCGCCGAGTTCGTCCTCGATGTGGATGCGGATGATGTCGTCGAACGTCTTCTCGGCCGTGGTGAAGCCGAGCTTCAGCGCGCGGTCGGTGGCGAAATCGCGCGGCCAGCCCGAGACGATGCTGATGATGGTCGGATCGGGCACCCGCTTGATCCGCGCGGTGACGTTCTTGCCGGCAACGCGCTCCAGCGCTGCGATCTGCTCGCCGACGGTGACGGACATCCCGGGCATGCTGAGATTGCGCCGGGGGCCCATCGCGTTGAGGTCCATGGTGCCGGCATGGATCAGGAAGCCGACCGCCGACTTCGGCGAAGCATGCCAGTGCCGCACGTCTTCGGAGACCGGCAACACCACCTCCTCGCCCGCCAGCGGCTCGCGGATGATGTTGGAGAAGAAGCCGGACGCCGCCTTGTTCGGCTTGCCGGGACGCACGCAGATCGTGGGCAAGCGGATCGATATCCCGTCAAGCAGCCCCTTGCGGGTGTAGTCGTTGATCAGGAGCTCGCAGATCGACTTCTGGGTGCCGTAGCTGGTCAGCGGCGTATGGAAGAACTCATCGCCGATCTTCTCGGGGAACGGCGCGCCGAACACCGCGATCGAGGACGTGAACACCAGCCGTGGCTTGTAGCCGCCGCCGACGGCGCGGATCGCCTCGATCAGGTAGCGGGTGCCGTCGAGATTGATGCGGTAGCCCTTGTCGAACTCGGCCTCCGCCTCGCCCGAGACGATCGCGGCCAGATGGAAGATCACGTCCGGGCGGTCGGCGATCAACGGCGCCGCGGCGCCGGCATCGGCGAAATCGGAGGCAACCACCTTGAGCGGGATCTTGGCGTCCGCGGGCTTCTGCGGCTCGACCACGTCCTGCAACGTCATCTTGCTGATGTCGCGGTTACCGAGCCGGCCCTCGCGCAGCAAGCGATCGGTCAGCTTGCGGCCGACCATGCCGGCGGCGCCCAGAATCAGAATGTGCACGAGCCTGCTCCTTTTCTTGTTCTTCCAAGTTCCAGGATGGGACCGCGCTATTCCTTTACGGCGCCCGTCATGGCCGACACATAATGCTCAACGAAGAACGCGTAAAGGATAACCAGCGGCAGCGAGCCGACCAATGCGCCGGCCATCAACGAGCCCCATTTGTAGATGTCGCCATCGACGAACTCGTTGACGATCGCGACCGGCACCGTCTTGTTCGGTGTCGATTGCAGGAACGTCAGGGCGTAGATGAACTCGTTCCAGCAAAGCGTGAACGAGAAGATGAAGGCGGAGATCAGACCGGGGATCGCCAGCGGCACGATGATCTTGACCAGGATCTGCCAGCGCGACGCGCCGTCGATCAACGCGCACTCTTCCAGCTCGTAGGGGATGGTCTTGAAGTACCCCATCAGGAGCCAGGTCGAGAACGGGATCAGCAGTGTCGGATAGACCAGGATCAGCGACAGCGGCGAATCGAACAGCCCATAGGCCTGGATCACCGACGCCAGCGGGATGAACAGGATCGATGGCGGCACCAGATAGGCGAAGAAGATCAGGACACCGACGGCCTCCGCGCCCTTGAAGCGCAGCCGCGTGATCGCATAGGCCGACAGCACGCTGGCGACGATGGAGAGGAACGTCGCGCCGACCGCGACATACATCGTGTTCCAGAGCCAGCGCGGATACTGGGTTTCGAACAGCAGCTTGCTGATGTGCTTGAAGGTCGGATGGACCACCCAGAACGGGTTGAACTTGTCCATGTCGATGAGCTGCTCGTCCGGCTTGATGGACGTCAGCACCATCCAGTAGAACGGGAACAGCAGCACTACCAGAATGATGAACAGCGGCAGATACAGCGTCACCAGCCGCCGCGGCAGCGACTCCAGGTAGCTCATGCCCTCGGTGGTATCGCCGGTGTTGCTGCTCATGGCCTTCGACTGCAAGGTTGAATCAGTCATTGCTCGATCCTTGCTGCCATTTGCGACGCTGCATGCCGAACCAGGAGATGGCGATGGCCGCAATCAGGAAGGGAATCATGGCGGTGGCGATAGCGGCGCCCTCGCCGAGCCGCCCGCTGATGATGCCGCGCTGATAGCTCAACGTCGCCATCAGGTGGGTGGCGTTGACCGGGCCGCCACGGGTCAGTGCCCAGATCAACTGGAAATCGGTGAAGGTGAACAGCACCGAGAAAGTCATCACCACGGCGATGATCGGGGTCAGCAGCGGATAGGTGATGAAGCGAAAACGCTGCCAGCTGGTGGCGCCGTCGAGCGTGGCGGCCTCATAGAGCGACGGCGAGACCGTCTGCAGGCCGGCCAACAACGTGATCGCGACGAACGGAACGCCACGCCAGACATTGGCGAAGATCACGCTCGCCCGCGCCCACTCCGTGTCGCCGAGGAAGTTGATGTTGCTGTGGATCAGCCCGAGCTTGATCAGCGACCACGAGATGATCGAAAACTGCGAATCGTAGATCCACCAGAACGCGATCGCCGACAGCACGGTCGGCACGATGAACGGGATCAGCACGATCGACCGGATCACCGCCTTGAACGGCATGTGCCGGTTCAGAAGCAGCGCGAGATAGAGCCCGATCGCGAATTTGATGGCGCTTGCGATCAGCGTGTAAAGCAGGGTGTTGAACACCGAGAGCCAGAAGATCGAGTCATCCCACAGCCACTGGTAGTTCTCGATACCGATGAAGGCTCCGGCACGCCCGATGCGCTCGTCGGTGAAGCTCATCCAGACGCCGAGACCGAGCGGATAGGCCAGGAACAGGATCAGGAATGCCGCCGTCGGCAGCATGAACCAGAACGCCGCCCAATTGCGGCTTCCTTTGAGCCGCGACCAGGCCGACGGCTCACCCGTTGCGGCTGCGCGCGCCGGCATTGATGTCTGGACAGTGCTCATTCGCTCTCAACTCCAAACCGGACAGCGACACCCAACCAGTCCAGGTCGGGTGTCGCTTCCGATTGCTGAAATCCCGATCACCGGCGCTTTTGCAGCGCCGGCCGTCGCTCAGCGGAAGATACGCTTGGCTGCGCGTTCTGCCGAAGCCATCGCGGTCTTCACATCCTCGCGACCGGTGCAATAGTTCGCGAACATGTCGACCACGACGAAATCGGCAATCGCAGCCGCGGCGTTCTCGCTCATCTGCGCCTCGCCTGCCGGGGTCGACGCTGTCTGCGCCACGCTCTGATATGGCGTCGTCTTCGGATCCGCGGTCCAGACCGGGTTCTTGTCGTAGCCGAGCAGGAAGTGCGACAGATAGCCCTGCGCCGCCTCGATCCACGGATTGAACTGCTCCGGCTCCAGCATGAAGGCGGTGAACGCCTTGCAGGCCTGCGGATACTTCGTGAAGTTGAAGATCAGGATCGGGAAGCCGAGATGCAACTCGCGCGTCTTGCCGTCGAGACCGGCCGGCAGATGGGCGTGGTTCATGTCTTCGGCGATCTGCGGATTTTCCTTCTTCGCCGTCACATAGACCGAGATACCGTTCACGGTCAGATGCAGCTGGCCGGCGAGGAACGCCTTGTTGTTCGAGCTGTCGTTCCAGGACGCCGTGCCCGGCACGAAATTGTCGTACAGGCCCTTGACGTATTCGAGCGACTTCGCGGTCTCCGGCGAGTTGACGACGACCTTGTTGTCCTTGTCGATCAGCTTGCCGCCATGGGCCCAGAGCGCCCAGTGCAGCCAGCCATTGGCGTCGCCCGAGGCGTGGCCGAGCGCCATGCCGGCCGGGGTGCCGTTCTTGTTCAAGCCCTTCACCAGATCGGCGAAGCCAGCGAGGTCCTTCGGGAATTCCTTGTGGCCGGCCTTCTCCATGGCGCCGACGCGATAATTGACGAGGCCGCCGGTGGCTGCGACCGGAATGCCGATCCACTTGCCGTTCAGCATGCCGTAGGCCTTGCCGGACTCCGCCCAGCCGCCGCACTTCTTGCCGAGATAGTCGGCGACGTCGGTCACGTCGACGCACTTGCTCGGGAACAGGAAGGGCAACGAATAGAGGCCCCAGACCATGTCGAGGCCCTGCCCCGTGTTCGCCGCCACCGAGGCCTTGGGCTGGATGTCGTCGTAGGATTCGTTGGAGACGTTGATCGTGATGTTGTTGGCCTTCTGGAACGCATCGACGATCTTCATGAAGGCTGCGTCTTCGGCTTCGACAAAGCGCTTCCAGCGCAGCAGATTGATCTTGGCGCCCGGCTCCGGCTTCCACTGCGAGGTCTGCGCCCACGCCTTGGCATAGCCGAGCAGCTGATCGCTCGACATCGTCGCCGCGGCAGCCAGCATGGTCGCACCGCCCTTGAGCAGCGAACGGCGGTCCGTACTAAAAATCGACATTGGCAATTTTCTCCCGTTTTTTGGTTGTCGTTCCAGACGTCGCATGTCCCGCCTTAAAACGGCGGGCCGGTAGTCTCGTCATGAGGATGCGCTGTCGCCACGTGCGGGCGCGGCATCCCTCAGCTGTTCAGCCGCTTGCCGGTGCCATCGTCGAACAGATGAACCAGCGCCGGATCCGGCTTGAGCCGAACCTTGTCGCCCGGATTGAACAGATGGCGCTCGCGGAACACCGCGACCACCTGCTCGCCGCCGAGCTTGGCGAACACCTGGGTCTCCGATCCGGTCGGCTCGACCACCACGATCTCGGCTTCGGCGCCATCATCCGCGATGGTGAAATGCTCGGGTCGCACACCGTACACCGCCGGCTTGCCGTCGGAATTGGCCGGCGCCGATTTCAGCGGCAGCTTGACGCCGTTCGGCCCCTCGAAATAGGCAGCTCCATTCACCTTGACCTTACCCTTGAGGAAATTCATCGCGGGCGATCCAATGAAGCCGGCGACGAACTGGTTTTCCGGCTTGTCGTAGAGTTCGAGCGGCGAGCCCATCTGCTCCACGATGCCGTCATGCATCACCACGATCTTGTCGGCCATCGTCATGGCCTCGATCTGGTCGTGGGTGACGTAGACCGTCGTCGTGCGCAGCCGCTGGTGCAATTCCTTGATCTCGGTGCGCATCGCCACGCGCAGCTTGGCGTCGAGATTGGACAGCGGCTCGTCGAACAGGAACACCTGCGGATCGCGCACGATGGCGCGGCCCATTGCGACGCGCTGACGCTGGCCGCCGGAGAGCTGGCGGGGATAGCGGTCGAGCAGCGGTGTCAGCGCCAGGATTTCCGCGGCGCGCTTGACGCCGGTCGAGATTTCCTCGGGCTTGGCGCCGCGCAGCTTGAGCGAGAAGCCCATGTTGTCGGCGACGGTCATGTGCGGGTAGAGCGCGTAGTTCTGGAACACCATCGCAATGTCGCGCTCTTTGGGCTGGACATTGTTGACGACGCGGTCGCCGATCGAGATCGTGCCTGAGGTGATGTTCTCCAGTCCCGCCAGCATGCGCAGCAGGGTCGACTTGCCGCAGCCGGAGGGGCCGACCAGAACGACGAATTCGCCGTCCTCGATCGGGATCGTCACGCCGTGCAGGACTTCAAAATTGCCGAACGACTTCCGCACGTCGCGAATCTGGACCGACGACATCCACTTCCCTCCTCAAGTTCCCGACGACGTACGACGAGTGCCGCCACCGCTCTGTTTTGTTCCGGCCGCGCGGGGAGCACGGCACTGTTGGACTGAAGTTATTGTCCGCAGTTTATCTGGTTTTGGCAATCGTTCGATTAGCAACCGCTTGGTAGCGCTGTCAATATCGGTTTGTCTGCGACGAACGTCGTGGTATGAGCGGCAAATGGCCCGAAAACGCATCATGCCAGGCAAGATCCGGCTCGCCGAAGTCGCGAAGCTTGCCGGAGTTAGCCCGATTACGGCCTCACGTTTCTTCAGGAATCCGGAAGCTCTCTCGGCCGGCAAGCGGGCGCGCGTCGAAAGTGCGGCAAAAGAACTCGGATACGTGCCCAATCTTGCGGCACGCGCGCTGGCGTCGCAGCGCACCGAGGTGATCGGTGTCCTGATCCCGTCGCTGACCAACAACGTGTTCTCCGACGTGCTGCGCGGCATCTATGACGCGCTCGACGGCAGCCGCTACAGCATTCAGCTCGCCAACACCCGCTACAGCATCCTGCAGGAAGAGCGCCTGCTGCGTCTGTTTCTCGCCCAGAAGCCGGCGGGACTGATCGTGACCGGCATCAACCAGACCGCCGATTCCCGCCGCATCATGGAAACCGTCGATTGCCCGATCGTGCAAATCATGGAGGTCGGCCCCTCGCCGATCGACATGATGATCGGATTCTCGCATTTTGACGCGGCAAAAGCGGCGATCGCGCATCTTCTCGCGCAGGGTTACCGACGGATCGGCTTTCTCGGCGCCCGGATGGATCCAAGGGTGCAGCGCCGGCTCGACGGCTATCGCGCGGCGATGACCGAGGCCGGGCTGTTCGATCCACAGCTCATTGTCACCACGGCGATACCGACCTCGGTCACGCTGGGCGGCACGCTGTTTGCCGACCTGCTCGCCAAGGCGCCCGACATCGACGCTGTATTCTGCGTCAATGACGACCTTGCGCTCGGCGCGCTGTTCGAATGCAAGCGCCGGCACGTGGCGGTGCCGGCGCAAATGGCGATCGTCGGCTTCAACGACCTCGAATTCATGGCATCGAGCGAGCCGACGCTGAGCAGCGTGCGCACCAACCGCTACGAAATGGGCAGAAACGCTGCCACGATGGTAATCGAGACGCTGGAGGGCCGCAGGCCTGTCGAGCCGGTCGTCGATCTCGGCTTCAGCGTCATGGAACGGCAAAGCTCGGCGCGACGCAACTGACATCGACTCGACACAGGCCTGTCACACCCGCGACGAAATGACAAAATGATAGCGCAACCAAGATGGCTCAACTAAGGTCCAATCCATCCAGTGAAACACCTGTGCGTGATCGCCTGGGTTTGTAATGCGCGACGATTTGCGCAAGGTAGAACAACGTTGAACCAGAGCCCTTGAATGGGCCGATCAAGAGTTTGCATTGCGGGAGAAACCAATGACAAAATCCCACACCAACGGGCACAGCGCCGCAGGCGAGACCAAGAAGGGCAAGGGCCGCAGGCTCCGCTCCCAGGAATGGTTCGACAACCCGCACAATCCGGGCATGACCGCGCTCTATCTCGAGCGCTACCTCAATTACGGCCTGACCCGCGAGGAATTGCAGTCGGGCAAGCCGATCATCGGGATCGCCCAGACCGGCAATGACCTATCGCCCTGCAACCGGCATCACCTCGAGCTGGCGCACCGCGTCCGCGAGGGCATCCGCGCCGCCGGCGGCATCGCGATGGAATTCCCGACCCATCCGATCCAGGAGACCGGCAAGCGCCCGACCGCGGCGCTCGACCGCAACCTCGCCTATCTCGGCCTCGTCGAGGTGCTGTTCGGCTATCCGCTCGACGGCGTGGTGCTGACCACCGGCTGCGACAAGACCACGCCGGCCTGCATGATGGCGGCGGCGACCGTCAATCTGCCCGCGATCGTGCTGTCGGGCGGCCCGATGCTGAACGGCTGGCACGAAGGCCAGCGCACCGGCTCCGGCACCGTGGTGTGGAAGGCCCGCGAGCGGCTCGCCGCGGGCGAGATCGACTATGAGCAGTTCATCGAGATCGTGGCATCCTCGGCGCCTTCGGTCGGCCATTGCAACACGATGGGCACCGCCTCGACGATGAATTCGCTCGCCGAAGCGCTCGGCTTCTCGCTGCCGGGCTGCGCGGCGATCCCGGCGCCTTATCGCGAGCGCGGCCAGATCGCCTACGAGACCGGAAAGCGCATCGTCGACATGGTGTGGGACGACCTCAAGCCGTCTGACTTCCTGACCCGTGAGGCGTTCGAAAACTGCATCGTGGTCAATTCCGCGATCGGCGGCTCGACCAATGCGCCGATCCACATCAATGCGCTGGCGCGCCATGTCGGCGTCGAGCTGTCGATCGACGACTGGCAGAAATACGGCCACGACGTGCCGCTGCTGGTGAACATGCAGCCGGCCGGCTTCTATCTCGGCGAAGAGTATCACCGCGCCGGCGGCGTGCCTTCTGTCGTGCGCGAGTTGATCAAGCACAAGCGCATCCATGAAGGCGCCCTCACCGTCAACGGCCGCACCATGGGTGAGAACTGCAAGGAAGCGCCTGCGCCTGACGGCGACGTGATCTGGGGTTACGACAAGCCGCTGGTGAAGGACGCCGGCTTTCTGGTCTTGCGCGGCAATCTCTTTGATTCCGCGATCATGAAGACCAGCGTGATCTCGAAGGAGTTCCGCGACCGTTACCTGTCCAACCCGAAGGACCTCAACGCCTTCGAGGGCCGCGCCATCGTGTTCGAGGGTCCGGAAGATTATCACGACCGGATCGAGGATCCCGCGCTCGGCATCGACGAGCACTGCGTACTGTTCATCCGCGGCACCGGCCCGATCGGCTATCCCGGCGGCGCCGAGGTCGTCAACATGCAGCCGCCGGCGGCGCTGATCAAACGCGGCATCCTGTCCCTGCCCTGCATCGGGGACGGACGGCAGTCCGGCACCTCGGGCTCGCCATCGATCCTCAACGCCTCGCCGGAGGCTGCCGCCGATGGCGGGCTCGCGATCCTGAAGACCGGCGACAAGGTGCGCATCGACCTCAACAAGGGCAGCGCCAACATCATGATCTCGCAGGACGAGTTGCGCACCCGCCGCGCCGAGCTGAAGGCCAAGGGCGGCTTCCCGCACCCGGCCAACCAGACGCCGTGGCAGGAGCTCTACCGCCAGACCGTCGGCCAGCACGCCACCGGCGCCTGCCTCGAGCTCGCGACGCGCTATCACGACATCGCAGGCCGGGTCGGCGTCGCGCGCGACAACCACTAGCTCCGCATCGTCATTGCGAGCGCGGCGAAGCAGTCCACCTCTCCAATCTGGAAGCATGGATCGCTTCGTCGATTCGCTCCTCGCAATGACCGGAGCAAAAATCCTACCAATCGAGACGTCGAGGAGACTCCCATGTCAGACCGCCTGAAGGGCAAACGCGCATTCGTCACTGCCGCGGCCGTCGGCATCGGCCGCGCCTGCGCGCTGGCCTTTGCCCGCGAGGGCGCGACCGTGTTCGCGACCGATATCGACGAAAGCAAGCTCGCGCAGCTCAAGAACGAGGGCGTCGCCGAGGTCGCGAAGCTCGACGTGCGCGACACCGCAGCCGTCGAGGCGATGGCGAAGCGTGCCGGCAAGACCGACATCCTGCTCAATGCCGCGGGCTTCGTGCACCACGGCACCGCGCTCGAGTGCTCCGACGACGACTGGGATTTCTCCTTCGACCTCAACGTCAAGTCGATGCACCGGACGACGCGCGCCTTCCTGCCCGGCATGCTGGCGCAGGGCGGTGCCTCCATCGTCAACATCGCCTCCGCCGCCGGCGCGGTGAAGGCGGCGCCGAACCGCTACGTCTACAGCGCCACCAAGGCCGCGGTCGCGGCCCTGACGCGCTCGGTCGCGGCCGACTTCATCACCAAGGGCATCCGCTGCAACTGCATCTGCCCCGGCACCATCGAGACGCCGTCGATGCTGGAGCGCGCGGCGGCCGCCGGCCCGCAAGGACGCGAGATGTTCGTCGCGCGCCAGCCGATGGGCCGGCTCGGCACAGCCGACGAGATCGCCGCGCTCGCGGTGTACCTTGCCAGCGACGAGAGTTCGTTCACGACGGGCGTCGCCCATGTGATCGACGGCGGCTGGACGCTCTAAATCGGGAGGCAACATGAACAAGATCGATCTCAACGGCCGTACGGCCGTCGTCACCGGCGGCGCGCAGGGGTTCGGCCGCGCCATTACCGAGCGATTTGTGGCATCCGGCGCCAGGGTCGCGATCTGGGATTTCGACCAGCCGCTGGCCGAGAAGACGGCGCGGGCGATCGGCGAGAACGTGATCGCGATCAAGACCGACGTCGCCGATCCCGACGCAGTCGACGCCGCGCGCGATCAGACGCTCAGGGCCTTCGGCAAGATCGACATCCTGGTCAACAATGCCGGGATCACCGGGGCCAACAAGCCCGTCTGGGAGACCGATCTCGACGACTGGCGCCGGGTGATGCGCATCAATCTCGAGGGTCCGTTCATCTGCTGCAGGGCGATCGTGCCGACCATGATCGGCCAGAAGTACGGCCGCATCGTCAACATCGCCTCGATCGCCGGCAAGGAAGGCAATCCGAACGCCGCGCATTATTCCGCGTCGAAGGCCGGCCTGATCGCGCTGACCAAATCGCTCGGCAAGGAGCTCGCGCAGCACGACGTCCTGGTCAATGCGGTGACGCCGGCAGCGGCGAAAACCGCGATCTTCGACCAGATGACGCAAGCGCATATCGACTTCATGCTGTCGAAGATTCCAAAGGCCCGCTTCGTACAGGTCGAGGAACTGGCCGCGATGGCGGCGTGGCTGGCGTCCGCGGACTGCGCATTCTCGACCGGCGCGGTGTTCGACATCTCCGGCGGCCGGGCAACGTATTAGCTGGCTCGTTTCGCCGGCTGCCGCAGCGCGGCGACGAGATGGTCGGCCAATAGCGAGGCAGCGCGCGCGAGGTTTGGCGCGCGGTGCAAGCGGATCTCGGCACGCGGCAGCCGCGGCATGCCATCGCGCGCGCTCAAGCGCCGCAGCGTCGGCGGAAAGGTGCCCGATTTGACCACGGTCACGGCAAGGCCCTGCGCCGCGATCGCCTCGACCGCGGACAGGCTGTGGCTGACAAAGGCGAGCCGCCACGACCGGCCTGCCTGGTCGAGCGCCTGCATCGCCCAGCTCCGGAATAGGCAGCCTTGCGGATAGAGCGCGACCGGCAGCGGATCGATGTCTTCGACACGGTGTGCCGCGCTCGCGGCCCACACCGCCTGCTCGGTGCGCAGCAGCTCGCCCTCGCCGCGCCCTTCCGGGTGCATCGCGATCACGAGGTCATAGGCTTCGCCGAGCCGGTCGGTCATCGACGACGTCAGTCCGGTCTCCATCTCGACATGGATCAGCGGATAGCTGGCGATGAAATCCTTGAGCAGCGGCGGGACGATCAGCGTGCCGTAGTCGTCCATCACGCCCAGGCGCACCCGCCCGTCGGTGCCGTGCGCACGCACCCGGCCGACCGCCTCGGCATTAAGGCTCAGGATGCGGCGGGCGTAGCCGAGCAACCCCTCGCCGGCCGCGCTCAGGTCGACGCTGGAGGTGCTGCGATGAAACAGCTCGGCCTGGAGCCGCTCCTCCAGCCGCTTCACCTGCATGCTGATCGCCGATTGAGTCCGGTTCAGCGCCGAGGCGGCGCGGGTGAAGGAGCGATGGTCCGCGACCGCGACAAAGGCCTGCAACAGATCCGGGTCGAGGACGGGCGAGTTCATAACGATCCGTGATTTGATTGATCAGACTTATTCTATTCCCTGAATATGCCGGTGTCCCTAGATTGCGCAAGCAAAACGGAGGGATCCAACCGGATGGGCGAGATTTGGGGGGTATCCGCGGCGGTGCTGTCGAGCGCGCTCGGCGGAACCTCGATCGGGGCGACGCGGTTTCTGGTCGGCGCCATCGACCCGCTGGCGATCGGCGCGTTCCGCTTCGGCATCGGCGTCCTGCTCTTGCTGCCGCTCGCGCTGCTGCAACGGGGAAGCTGGCCGCCATCGCGCGACTGGCCGGGCGTCGCCGGCCTTGGCCTGCTGTTCTTTGCGGCGTTCCCGGTCCTGTTCAACGCCTCGCTGATCTTCACCACGGCCGCGCGCGGCGCGCTCGCGCTCTCGACGCTGCCGCTGCTGACGATGCTGGTCGCCGCCGCGCTCGGCGCCGAACCGCTCACCGCGCGCAAGACCACGGGCGTCCTGGTCACGATCCTCAGCGTCGCGATGGCCCTGCTCACCGGCCTCGCCACCGCACCACCGGGCGCCTGGCGCGGCGATCTCCTGATGGTCGCGGCCGCGCTGTGCATGGCGCTCTACAGCATCTGGTCGAAACCGTTCATCCGTCGCTCCGGCCCGATCCCCTTCACCACGCTCGCCATGGCGGCCGGAGCGGTGGTGCTCATCGTCGCATCGCTGCTGCGCGGCAGCTTTGCGCCGGTTGCCGACTTCGCTGCGCCGCAATGGTTCGGGGCGATCTATCTCGGCGCCTTCGGCGCGGCGCTGACCTTCTATCTCTGGGCCTTCGCGCTGGAGCGGACGACGCCGACCCGGGTGGCGATCTCCGTCACCGTCAACCCGATCGCAGCTTCAGTGGTTGGCGCGGCGCTGCTCGGTGAGCCGCTGAGCTGGAATCTGATCGCTGGCATCGTCACCGTGTTCGCCGGCATCTGGATCGCGACCACCCAGCCGCAAGCAGCGCACGCAACCAAGCCGGCCGTCGCACCCGATACGTCCTGAGCCATCGCGGCGCTCGCCGGCAATGCCGTTATCGAATCCGTGTTAACCTGAGGGTCCGGTCCAAGCGAACCCAAGGCGGCACGCAATTGAACATGTCCCTCTATGACATCTCCGTCTGGGTGCTGCCGCTCGTCATCGCCATCACGTTTCATGAAGCCGCGCACGGCTTCGTCGCGCACCAATTCGGCGACGATACCGCCTGGAAACTCGGCCGCGTCAGCTTCAACCCGCTGAAGCACATCGATCCGTTCGGCACACTGATCCTGCCGGCCATGCTGCTGTTCGCACATTCGCCATTCCTGTTCGGCTACGCCAAGCCGGTGCCGGTGAATTTCCGCAACCTCAACCATCCCAAGCTTGACATGGTCTGGGTCGCGCTGGCGGGCCCGGTGACCAACATCATCCTGGCGACCGCGGCGGCCCTGGCATTCCACGCACTGCCATTGGTACCGGCAGATGCGGCAAAATGGACCGCGGACAATCTGAAAAACGCATTCCTGATCAATATCGTGCTCGCGATCTTCAACATGATGCCGATCCCGCCGCTGGACGGCGGCCGGGTCGCGGTCGGGCTGCTGCCGCGGCCCCTGGCGATCCCGCTCGCCCGGCTGGAGCCCTACGGCATGCTGATCCTGATCGGGCTGTTGATCCTACTGCCGGTGATCGGCAGGCAGGTCGGCCTAAATCTTGATGTTATTTCAACGATACTGCGAACTCTGACCGGCTATGTGGCGAACGCCCTTCTCCTGATTACGGGAAACACATAGCTTTGCTTCAAGCATGGCCCGATGCTGATCCGGGGCCGTGCGCTGGGACAGGAACGCTTCGAGGCCATGGTGATCAAAGCTGCCGATATGCTGATTGCACGCCGCGCCGACACCCGCGCACGGGCGGACTTTGCGACCTGGAAGATGATGGCCAAGCTGAACGGTGCCTCCGCCCTGCCCCCGGAAGCGCAGAATTTCCTCGCCATCTACAAGAAGCTGCTGGAGCAGATGAGCGAGGCCGAGGCCGGCGAGACGACCATTCAGGAGATGTACCGTACCTATTATGCGGAGATGGGCGGTGCCGGCAAAGCGCCGGAGGTTCCGGCACGGACGCGCGAACCGGTCACCGACAGCGGAAACGTCACCGCATTCCGCCGCCTGCCAGCCAAGAAGACGACCACGTCCGACCCCAACGCCAAACGTCCTTTGCCGGTGGCACTGATCTTCGCGTGCCTCGTCGTGGTCTACGTCGCGATCCGCTACTACTGGAAGTAGCGCCGTCGGCGCTTCATCTCATCCCCGGCTGCCATCACCGACGCAGCGGTACCGCGGCATCCCGTCGCGCGTGACGACGTCCTCAATCGCCGCGGCGTGGAATATCGCGCGCGATCTCCTGCGCCAGTGCCCTAGGCGTTACGCCCGATGCCGGGCATAATGAGGAACTCAAAAAACAAAATCATACTGGAGGGAAGATGAAGCGTTCCATTGCAGCCTTGGTCATGACCACGAGCCTGGTGTTCGCCGGCAACGCGCTGGCGCAGACGATGGACAAGGTCGCAAAGGTCGGCGCACTCGGCGATCAGTCCGGTCTCTATCAGGACATCGGCGGCCCCGGCTCGACCGTGGCGGCGCAGATGGCGATCGAGGATTCCGGATTGCTGGCGAAGGGCTGGAAGATCGACCTAATCTCGGCCGATCACCAGAACAAGCCCGATGTCGCCGTCAACATCGGCAAGCAATGGATCGACGTCGAGAAGGTCGACGTGTTCGTCGATCTCGCGGCCTCCAATGTCGGCCTCGCGATCGCCAACCTCGCCAAGGACAAGAACGTCGTCAACCTGAACTCCGGCTCGGGCTCGTCGGATCTCACCGGCTCGCAATGCACGCCCAATACGGTGCACTGGTCGTACGACACCTACATGCTTGCCAACGGCACCGGCCGGGCGCTGGTCAAATCCGGTGGCGACACCTGGTTCTTCATCTCGGCCGACTATGCGTTCGGCCAGGCACTCGAGCGCGACACCACCGCCGCGGTCACCGCGGGCGGCGGCAAGGTGCTCGGCAGCGTCAAGCATCCGCTCAACACGGCCGACTTCTCGTCCTTCCTGCTGCAGGCGCAGAGCTCGAAGGCCAAGGTCATCGGCCTTGCCAATGCCGGCGGCGACACCACCAACGCGATCAAGCAGGCCGCGGAATTCGGCATCGTGTCGGGCGGCCAGAAGCTCGCAGGCATGCTGATGTTCCTGACCGACGTGCACTCGCTCGGCCTCAACGTCGCGCAGGGCCTGAACTTCACGGAAAGCTTCTACTGGGACATGAACGACCAGACCCGCGCCTTCTCGAAGCGCTTCATGGAGCGGTTCAAGAAGAACCCGCCGACCATGGTGCAGGCCGGCGTCTATGCCTCGCTGATCCATTACTTCAAGGCACTGGAAGCACTCGGCGGCAATCCGCATGACGGCCGCGCTGTCGTCGCCAAGATGAAGGAACTGCCGACCGACGATCCGTTGTTCGGCAAGGGTTCGATCCGGGTCGACGGCCGCAAGATCCACCCCGCTTATCTGTTCGAGGTGAAGAAGCCGTCGGAATCGAAGTATCCGTGGGACTATTACAAGCTGGTGGCTACCATCCCGGCGGATGAAGCCTTCCTGCCGCTCGAGAAGAGTGCCTGCCCGCTGGTGAAGAAGAGCTGAGACTTCGTCATTGCCGTATGAGGCGGGTCAGCTTCGCTGGCCCGCCTTGAGCGGCGGCCTTGCCTTGGGAGCGAAGTCCAACCGATAGCGCATCGGACTGGTGTCGAGGCGGGTGCGAAAATGGTGACGCAGCGCATCGGCGGTGCCAAAACCAACCGCGGTCGCGACGTCCTCGATCGACATGCCGGTGCCTTCCAGCAGGTCTCTTGCCCGCGTCATGCGCTCCTGCAGCACCCATTCACCGGGCGACATGCCGGTTGCGGTCTCGAAGCGTCGAATGAAGGTCCGCCGGCTCATGCGCGCCCTGCCCGCCAGGCTCTCGATCGTCAGGTCGCGGTCCAGATGCCTGCGCATCCATGCGCAGAGCTCGGCGAGAGGATCGCCCTCGGCAAGGACCACCGGATTTGGAATGAACTGCGCCTGCCCGCCCTCGCGATGCGCCGGAATCACCAGGCGCCGCGCGACATCATTGGCGATCTCGGCCCCGAAATCCTTGCGCACGATATGGATGCAGAGATCGAGGCCGGCCGCACGTCCGGCCGAACTCATGATGTCCCCATCATCGACATAGAGCACCTTGGCATCGACGCGCAGCGAGGGATGCCGGCGCACCAGCGGCTCGGCATGAGCCCAGTGCGCCGCAACGCGCCGTCCCTCCAGTAGCCCTGCGCCGGCCAGCACGAACACGCCGGAACAGATCGACGCGATGCGGACGCCGCGCGCATGCGCACGAAGAAGCGCAGCGACCACCGCCTCGGGCGGTGACGCCTCGATGTCCTGCCAGCCCGGCACGATGATCGTGCCCGCCTGCGACAGGAACGAGAAGTCGACGTCGGCGACGATCTTGACGCCGGCCCCGGCCGCAAGCGGCACACCCGGCCGCTCCGCGCACACCGCGACCCGATACCAGTCGCGGCCCATGTTCTGCAGGCCAAACACCTCGAGCGCCATGCCGAGTTCAAAGGCATTGACGCCGTCATAGGCCAGCAGCGCGACCACCCTGTTGCGGGAGCTGTCCCGCCGGGCCCCGCCTACTGACTTCGTATGTTGCGACTTTGGCACGATCTTCACGGTATATGTCATTCGTGCCAATGGTCAAGAATGGCGTCTCGCGCACACGGTCGAGCCTCACGATCGAACCGCCATGCCTGGAGAAGTTCATGACCAACGCCGCCACGTCGTCGCCGGCACCATCGATGTCCGCAGACGCCCAGCGCGGCACCGCGCGCGGCCTCTACCTCAGAGGGACCCTGTATTGCCTCGCCGCGTCGGTCTCCTTCGGCTTGATGTTTCCGGTGATGTCGAGCGCGCTCGCTCATGTCGATCCTTTCACCTTCACGTCGCTGCGCTATTTGATCGCGGCCGCCATCTCGCTCGTCCTGCTCAGGATCAAGGAAGGGCCGGACGCGCTGAACCTGAAGGGCGAGCCGATCGGCCTCGCCTGGCTGCTGGGCTCGATTGGGTTCGCCGGCTTCGGTTTCCTGGTGTTTCTCGGCCAGCAACTGGCTGGACGCGACGGAGCATTGACGACATCGATCATGGCCGCCACGCAGCCATTGCTCGGCATCCTCATCATCTCGGTGATCCGCAGGGCTCTCCCGCCACTCGTCACGCTGCTGCTGGTGCTGCTGTCGTTTGGCGGCGTCGCGCTCGTCATCACCAAGGGGGATGTCGGCGGGTTGCTGCGCGAACCGCAAAACTATTCGGCCAACGCGCTGATCGTGCTCGGAATGATCTTCTGGCTGATCTACACCTTCAGCGCGGCGAGCTTCGCAAGCTGGTCGGCCCTCAAATACACCACCATGACGATGGCGCTCGGCCTGACCACGATCGTCGCGATCAACGCGATCCTCGCCCTGACGCAAGCGATCGCGCTGCCGTCACCCGCCGATCTGCTCTTCATCATTCCGCATCTGCTCTACATGAGCCTCGTTGCCAGCGTCGTCGGCGTGCTGTGCTGGAATCTCGGCAACAAGATTCTCACGCCCTTGAACGGCGTGCTCTTCATGGATGTCGTGCCGATCACCGCGTTCACCGTCTCGGCGATCATCGGCGTCGTACCGACGCGGGTCCAGATCGCGGGCGCATGCATGACCGGCGTCGCCCTGATCCTGAACAATCTCTATCTCCGCCTTCGCGCCTGACGAGGTCGCCGGATTTTGCGCAGTGATCTCCCCCTCAAAGGAGCCGCTCAATACTGCAACCGGTCCGCGGTGGTCGAGGAAACGATTAGTGGCCGCGCGCCATCGTCGGCGCATCTCGACGCACTTGATCACGCGACTGTCGGATGCTCCGATCTCCGGCAATGCCCTCAGTCGCGCGGCATCCCGGCGGCAAGGCCTAGGTATTCCCGATGACGGGAAAGTGCGCACGTTCGACACTCAGCAGCTTCTGATCCGCGTCGAGGGTCTCGGGTTGCCGATCCTCGCAAGCTACGCGGCCATTACTTCTTCGACTTGTTGTAGTTGACGTCGAGGCTGAAGGAGAACTGGTCCTCGGTCAGGTCGGCCGGCGGCGCCGGGACCGGATCGGAACGGTGGACCATCGAGACCGCGGCGTCGTCGAAGGCGGCGTCTCCCGACGATTCCAGCACCGCGACCGACAGGACCTTGCCGACGCGATTGAGCACGAGCGCGATCTTGACCTTCGCCGTCTTGACCTTGCCGTTCTCCGGAAACTTCTTGTGCAGATCGAGATAGGCGCTGATCTTCTTGCCCCATTTGGCGGTCATCGCAAGCTTGTCCTTGCCGATGCCGGGGTTTGGCGCCTTGGTGGTCTCCGATTGGCGCGTCGCGTCCTCAAGCTTGGTCGGCGCACGGTCTTCGTGCTGTTCGGAAGCTTCCTGCGTCTCGGTCTGGACCTTGGCGACCTGCGCCTCCTCCTCCTTTGGCTTCTTGCTATTGTCCTCTGTGACAATGCGATCGGCGTCATCGGTCTCGGTCGGCTTGGCTTGGGGAAGGTCAGTCTCTTTGACCTCGGCCTTCTGCTGCACCATTTCAGGCGCAGCCTGCTGCGCTTGATCCGGCGGGCCAGGCGGCGCAGGATCATCGTCCTCGCTTGCAGAGGCGAGTTCCACCGCGTACTCCGCGCCGGCCGCGCCTAGCCCTTCGTCGCCGTCGTCGCCGCGTAAATTCGCCAGCGCCAGCGCGGCGCCGCCGAGATGCAGCCCGACCGCCATCACCGCGGCGATCACCCAGAGCCGCTTGGACGTCCGCAGATCGAGATCGGGGTTGGTCGACATCGCGGTTCGCCGTCAGGGATTGGCCGGCTCGGCCTGCTGGGCCGCCGGCGCTCCTGGCACGCCCTCGAGCGCGACGAGCTTCACATGGGTGTAGCCACCGGCGCGCAGCAGTTCCATCACGCCCATCAGCTCGCCATAGGGCACCATCCGATCCGCCCGCAGGAACACGTATTTTTCCCGGCTCATGTCGGGCACCGCATCCAGCGAATTGATCAGGTCAGCGCGCCTCACCGCGTTCTCGCCGATCGCCAGCGTGAGGTCGGGCTTGATGCTGACATAGGTCGGCTTGTCCGGCTTCTTCTGCGGCGTCGCGCTGGAGGTCGGCAGATCGATCGGCAGGTCGACGGTCGAGAGCGGCGCCGCCACCATGAAGATGATCAGCAGCACCAGCATCACGTCGATGAACGGCGTGACGTTGATCTC